>CAMCWB010000007.1 GCA_945882315.1 Bauldia litoralis
TCGGCGATGCCGGCGAGGACCTCGTCGCCGATCACCAGCAGGCGCGCCTCGGCGCTCGCATCGAAAGGGCCGCTCCATTCCTGGATGAAGCGGCCGAGCGCATCATGGATGAGCGTGCCGCGGAGCGCGTAGTCCGGCGCCTGCCCGAGTCCATCGAGCGGCTCGAGGCTGAGCACATGGCGGGCATAGATCGCATAGGGATCGCGGATCAGCGTCTCGATCTCGGTGATCGACAAGCCCTTCGGCCGTGCGGCGACCGGCGGGCACGGCGCCGGGCGCGACACCGGGGCGACGACGTCCTTGTCGACGGCATCGATGCGGCGGGCGAGATCGACATAGGCGGCGCCGCGCGCCGTGATCGCGCCCGTCCGCACTTCGCCGAGGAGCGCGGTGAGGCGCTGCAGCCAGCGCGAGGCGACCGTCGGCGTGCCGCCGCGTTTCTCGGCGCGGGTGACGAGGACGCGCGGCGCGGCGAAGGCCTGCGCGAAATCATGCGCCGACTGGCCGATGCGGCGCTCGGGCGGCTCCAGCCCGATCTCGCCGCGCATCATACGCGACAGCCAGGGATCGGTGCGCGTTTCGGCCGGCCAGACACCTTCGTCGAGCCCGCCGAGCACCAGGAAATCGACCGATTGCAGCCGCGCTTCGAGCGCTCCCCAGATATGGATGCGGGTCTCGGCGCCGACCGGCCGCGAGACGGAAATTTCGGAGAGGAGGACGCGCAGAAGCGGCGGCGCTTCCGGCGGCGTGAAGGACAGTTTGCTGCCGTCCCCGATGAGCCCGTCGAGCAATGTCGCCAGAGCCTCGCCGCCCGGACCGCGCCAGAGCAGGGCGTCGCTGCCGGCCTCGCAAGTGGCGGCCAGGCGAAGCGTGGCGAGAAGCGTCGCGGCAAAGTCCGTCAGGGAAAGCTCGGCGGCACCGCGGCGGAGCAGAGCTTCGAGTGCCGCCATTCTTTCCGCCAGCGCCGCAGCCAGCGCGTCGGCCTCGTCCCACTCGCTTTCGAGAAGCCGCTTTCGCGCCCGGGAAACATGGCGGGCGTCGGGGGACGTCGCGGCGCGGCGGGCGGCGGCAAGCCCCGGCCGCAGCGCGGCGATGCCGCCATGGACGCGATCGCCGCGAAGCAGCGCCAGCTCGAGGAGGCGCGCCGCGCGACGGCAGCGAACGCGCTCCATGCCGAAGGCGGCGAAGGGATGGTTGAGGAGCGCCAGCAGCGCGACCGGATCACACTCCGCCGCCGCCTCGACCAGTTGCATCGCGAAGATGCCCGGCGCCAGCCCGACGAGCGGCGCCCCGGCGGAATCGTCGACGGCGAGATGCCAGCGGCCAAGCTCGACGGCGACGCGGCGAGCGAGCGAGCGATCCGGCGTGACCAGCGCCGCGACTGTGCCGGGCTTCTCCACGGCTTCGCGGAAGGCGAGCGCGACGGCAAGCGCTTCCTCCTGCTCGTTGCGGGCCACGACGAGACCGACATCGGCGAAGCCGGCGTCGATGGCCGCTTCATCATGGGCGCTTCTGAAGACGGCCCAGCTTTCGGTCGTCTCGGCCGGCCGCATGGCCTCCGAAAGAAGCTCGCTCCGCGCCGCGAGCGGCACGGACGCAGAGACGATCGCCTCGACCTCGTCGCGCGCGATTTCGAGCTTGGCGAGAAGCGTCTTCAGGCCGAATTGCGGATGGCCGTAGGATTTCGCTTTCTCATCCGTGATCGTCGCGAAAGCCGCATCGTCGAGCGTCATGTCGAGGCCGGGCAGCACGACGGCGCCGTTCGGCAGCCCCGCGATGGCGGCGAGCAGTTTTGCCGTGGCCGGAATGGATCCGGTCGAGCCGGCCGCGATGATCGGGCGGGTCGTCTGTGCCTGCTCGAGCCTATCCGCCTCGGCGCGGATGAGGTGATCGCGGCGCGACGCCGGGTCGACGCGCTCCATGACTTGCAGGATCAGGGGCCAATGTTCCGAAACGATCTTCAGGAAATCGAGCGTGATCTGGAAATAGCCGGTGGCGTCGTCGGCACCGAGATTGCGCAGCGCATCGAAGCCGACCCCGGCGGTGGCGAGGTCGTCCATCAACTGCGCCAGGTCGCCGGCAAGGCGCGCCGCATCGGCGGCGGAGGACGGGATCAGCAGCGCCTCGCCGGCGCCGACCTTGAGGAGGTCGCGGCGGACCGTCCTGCCCCATTTGAGCGTCAGCTGCGTCAGCTGGAGATGCCGCGACAAGGGCGAGATCGCCTCCTGCAGGACGAGGAGATCGGCGTTAGTTTCGGACGAGACGGCGAGAAGGTGATCCTCCTCGTCGACATCGCCGATGGTGCGGATCGCCGGCAGGATCGTCGCACTTCCACCAAGGCGGGTGAGGAATATCTCGCGCAGGGCGCGGACGGCGCGCCGGGTCGGCAAGAGGATCGTGAGGTCGGCCAGCGCCAGCGGATCGCGGCGATCGAGCGCGACGAGGCTCCCGGACAGGGCGGCATCGGCCAGCGTCGGGAGAAACGGCGCGCCGGCCGGGATGTTGAAGACGCGCGGGCGAGACCTCCCGGCGCTCATCGCATCATGCGGCGCTGTCGGCGATCGACAATTCCGCTTCGCCGATCGTCTCCGGCGTGCCGACATGGAGCCAGGTGCCGTCCATGCGGACACCGAAGAGGCGCTCGGCCTCGATCGCCTTGTCGAAGAGGCGGTTGAGCGAGAAGGCGCCCTCCGGACAATTCTCGAAGAGGCGCGGATGGAAGATGCCGGCACCGGCGTAGGCGAAGGGCGCGACCTCGCGCTCGGGTCGGCGCGACAGGCGGCCGGCCGGGTCCATCCGGAAATCGCCGCGGCCGTGATAGCCGACCGAGCGCACTGTCGAGGCGAGCAGCAAGAGCGCGTCCATCCGGTCGCCGTTCCAGGCGCCGGCCAGCCAATCGAGATTGGGACGCGGCCCCTCCATCCAGAAGGAATCGGAATTGATCACGTAGAAGGGCTCGCCCCGGAAATGCGGCAGCGCCTTGGCGACGCCGCCGCCGGTGTCGAGGAGCCCGTCGCGCTCGTCGGAGATGACGACTGCCGGATGCGGCCGGCGGCTGACATGGGCTTTCAGGAGGTCCGGCAAATAGTGGATGTTAACCACCACCGTTTCGACGCCGGCGCGCTCGAGGCGGTCTAGGCCGTAATCGATCAGCGCGCGGCCGTTGACCTCGACGAGTGGCTTCGGGACCGTGGCCGTGATCGGCCGCATGCGCTTGCCGATACCCGCGGCAAGGATCATCGCCCTTTGCGGGCGGATCGGGACCGGTGAACTCATTCGCTTATTCCGGACGGTCTAAGGGAAGCGGTGCTTCTCATACCAGACCGCAAGCTCCGACAAAACCGGATCGGCCAGGCAGCGTGCGAGATAATCGCGCAGCCTGGGGATATGGCGCAGATAGGCCGGGCGGCCGTCGCGATCAGAAAGGCGTGCGAAAACGCCGAGAACCTTGGTGGCGCGCTGGGCCGCGAGGATCACATAGGCCTCGCGGAAACGGGCCGCGTCGAAGCCCGGATCGTCCCGCCTGCGGACTGCGACATAATGGGCGAGGAGATCGGCTTCGAGCCCCGGCGAAACCGTGACGCGGGCGTCCTCGGCAAGCGAGGCGACATCATAGGCGGCCGGGCCGATCAGCGTATCCTGGAAATCGAGGAGACCGACGCGCTGAAGGCCGCTCCGCTCCGGCAGCCAGAGGAGGTTGGGGGAGTGGACGTCGAGGAGGACCCAGCTCTTCTCGGCCTGCTCCAGGCGCGCCAGGAGCGGCGCCCAGGCCGCATCGAAGCTGCGACGCTCGTCTTCCGTCGCGGGCCGCTGCCGGATATGCGGGATGTACCAATCCGTGAAGAGCGCCAGCTCGGCGGCGAGCGCTTCCGTGCGGTAGGGCTGCAGGACGTGGACCGTGCCGTCCGGCAGCTTCAGTTCGGTTGCCCGCGGGCGGGCATGAATCGCAGCCAGCACCTCGATCGCCGCCCGATAACGCCCGGCGATCGGCGCATCGTCGGCGACGACGCCCTCCGCGCCGAGATCCTCCATGAGCAGGAAGCCGCGGCCGATATCGGCGGCATGGATCGCCGGGGCCGAGAGGCCGGCATCGCGGAGCGCGTTGCCGACGGCGATGAAGGGGCGGACATCGGCGGCGCGGTAGGCGGTGCGCTTGTCGCCGCTGTCGGGCGCCTGCGGACGCGGCGGCCAATCCATCAGGACCCGATCGCCGCCGCCGCTGCGGACGCGCTCATAGGCGCGCGTCGAGGCGTCGCTCTGGAGATGCCGCCGCTCCGCTCCGATCAGTCCGGCCGCGTCGAGGAAGGCGCGGATGTCGCGGCTGCGGTGGAAGCGCTCGACGAGGCGTCCGGCGCCGCCGACCGTCACCGTGCGGCCATCGCCGGCAATCTCGAAGGTCAGGTCGAGCCGTGCCGCCGGCAGGCGGGCACCGGCGCGATCCGGCCATTCGACGAGGACGATGCCGGTGTCGAGCGCGTCATCGAGGCCGATCTCGTCGAGCTCGTCCTCCGACGACAGACGATAGAGGTCGAAATGCGCGATCGGCGCGCGACCGCCCTCATAGGTCTGGACCAGCGTGAAGGTCGGGCTCGGCACCTCGACATCGGGATCGTCGAGGAAGGCCCGGATCAGGGCGCGGGCGAAGCTCGTCTTGCCGGCGCCGAGATCGCCGGACAGCGCCACGAGATCGCCGCGGCCGAGAATGAGCGCGACATCCTCGGCAAGGCGCTCGGTCGCGGCGATGTCGGGCAAGTCGATGAGCATGTCGGCGTCGTCTCCGGCCGCGCGTCCCGGCGGGCGGGACGGCCTATTCGGCCGCGGCGGCGTCGATTCGCGGCCGGGCCGGAAATCGGCAGGTAACGGTCACACCGCGGCCTTCGTCGGACTGGATATCGACGGTTCCGCCATGAAGCGCAACGAAACTTTTGACGATCGACAGGCCGAGGCCGGCGCCGCCGCGGCGCTCGCCGCTCGCCCGGCTGGCGAAGCGCTCGAAGACCAAGCCTAGGAAATCGCGGGAAATGCCGGGGCCATCATCGGCGACCGTGAACTCGACCGTATCGCCGGCGCGCCGCGCCGAGACCGAGACGGTGCCGTTCTGCGGCGAGAAGGCGACGGCATTGGCGAGGAGATTGAAGAGGACCTGACGGATGCGTTTGCCGTCGGCGACGAAGCCGCCGATGCCCGGCGGAATATCCGTCTCCAGCCGGATATGGGCTTCGACGATGCGATCCTGCAGCCCCTCGACCGCGGCGCCGACGGTGCCGGCGATATCGACCTCGGTGAGGTCGAGCTCCATGATGCCGGCATCGATCGTGGCGAGATCGAGGATGTCGTTGACGATGGCGAGAAGGGCGCCGCTAGAGGACAGGATGTAGCCGGTATATTCGTGCTGCTTGGCGTTCAGCGGGCCAACGCGGGAATCGGCGAGGAGCTGGGCGAAGCCGATGATGTTGGTGAGCGGCGAGCGCAATTCGTAAGAGACATGCTGGATGAAGGCGTTCTTCAGCGTGTCGGCGGCTTCCAGCGCCTCGTTCCGGTCGACGAGGGCGCGCGCCACATTGGCCGTGTCGGTGACGTCGACGAAGGTGACCATCGTCTGGCCGTCGGGCAGCGGGATGGCGGCATAGTCGACGACGCTGCCGCTGTTCCGTTCCATGCGGCCCTTCATGCCGGCGCGATTCTCGTCGAGGCCGGCGACGCTGGCGGTGAATTTCGCCCAGATCGCCTCGTCGTCGCCGGGACGCTTGCAGGCCACGACGATCTCGGCGATGTGCGGCCGGCCGGCCAGCAACTCCGGCGAAAGCTGCCAGATGCGGGCAAAGGCCGGATTGTTGAGGCGCAGGCGGCCGTCGGAGCCGAACACGGCGACCCCCTCGGCGAGGTGGTCGAGCGTCTCGCCCTGGACGTTCATCAGCGAATTGTAGCGGCTCTCGAGATCGAGCCGCTCGGTGACGTTCTCGTAGATCCAGGTCATGCCGCCCTGCGGATTGGGATTGGCGATGACGCGGAGCGTCTTGCCGTCCGGCAGGTGCCACCAGCGTTCGCTGGCTTCGAGCGAACGATAGGCGGTGAGGAGTTCGGCGCGCCAGGTGCGGAAGTCGGCCTGCTCGGGAATCTTGCGGCCGGCGCGCAGGCGGTCGAGGACGGCATTCTCTTCCGGCCGCGTCTCGAGATAGGCGGAGTCGAGATCGAAGAGCGCGCGATAGGCGGCGTTGTAGGAGACGAGGCGCCGGTCGGTATCGAAGATGGCGACGGCGGTGGCGAGCTGGTCGAGGGTACGGGCGTTGAATTCGATCTCGCGGCGAAATGCGGCTTCGGCATGCTCGATCGCGGTCATGTCGACGGCCATGCCGGCGCTGCCCGAGGAGACGGCAATGTCGGTGACGTCGAAGACGCAGCGATTGCCGGCGACGATGGCAGGCAGGCGGCTGGCGAAGACAGTGTTGGCCATGTGCGCGGTGGCGATCGACTGCCGCACGCCGCTGTCGAGGAGCTCGGCGCCGCGTTCGACGGCATCGGCCTCGTTGGCGGCGTCGACCGCCGCGGCGTAGGCGCGGTTGACCCAGACCAGGCGATTGCTCACGCCGCGCAGCCAGACCGGCATCGTCACCGCGGTAAGCAGGGCCCGCAAGGCTTCGACCTCGGCGGCGAGGAGCTGGTAGCGCGCCTCGACCTCGGCACGGGCGAGGCGATCACCGGTGAGATCGCGGAAGCGAACCAGCGCCAGCCCGCCGACGGTGCGGCCGGCGGCCTCGATAAGGCGCCCCGGCGCGGTGGCAAGCGTCAGCACGAAAGCCTCGCCGCGCTCGCGGAGCCGGGCTAGCGCCCGGTCGAGCCGGCCCGCCGATTCCGGCTGGAGCCAGGTGCCGAAGGCGAGGAAGGCGGCGCGATCGCCGGGCACGCCGGCCTGCGCGGACAGCTTGCCGCCGACCAGCGGCGCCTCGCCCGGCGCGCTCCAGGCGACGAGACGCTGGTCGTCGCCGGCAACCAGGGCCTCGGCACGATCGGCCGCGGCCTTGAGGTCGGCCAGTTCGAGCCGCAGCGCGGCGTTTTCGGCCTCGGTCCGCTCGCGCGACCGCATCATGGTGATGACGGCCCAGACCGCGAAGGCGGTGATGCCGATCAGCGCCGCCAGGAACATGACCTGGCCGGCCGCCAGCGTCATGCCGAGGATATGGATGTTGCCGTCGGCCTGCGCCAGGGCCGGGCCCGAAGAGGCGCACAGAGACAATCCGGCCGGCAGCGACGCTGCCCCGATCGCTGTCAGAATCCCGCCTTGCGCCCGCATCATCCAGGCATCTTCCGCCGCCACATCGTGGGATGCCGGCGAGCGGTCCGTGCCTCCCGGACCAATCGCCACCCCACCCGAATCACTTCAATGTAACGGTTCGGGGACTCGCCGTGAATCCGCCTCCTCGCGAAAAGCGACGGGGGGCGAAATCAGTAGCGATACTCGTTGGTCTTGTAGGGGCCGGCCTGTGGGATGCCGATATAGGCGGACTGCTTGTCGCTGAGCTCGGTGAGCTTGACGCCGATCTTGCTGAGATGCAGGCGGGCGACCTTCTCGTCGAGTTCCTTCGGCAGCGTATAGACCTTCTTCTCGAACTTCTCCGGCTCGGTGAAGAGCGCGATCTGGGCGAGCGTCTGGTTGGTGAAGGAGGCCGACATGACGAAGCTCGGATGGCCGGTGGCGTTGCCGAGATTGACCAGGCGGCCCTGCGACAGAAGGATAATGCGCTTGCCATCGGCGAACTCGATCTCGTCGACCTGCGGCTTGACGTTGTCCCATTTTAGGTTCTTCAGCGCGCCGACCTGAATCTCGGAATCGAAATGGCCGATATTGCAGACGATGGCGCGGTGCTTCATCGACCGCATATGCTCGATGGTGATGACGTCGACATTGCCGGTGGCGGTGACGAAGATGTCGGCGCGCGAAGCGGCATCGTCCATCGTCGTGACCTCATAGCCCTCCATCGCCGCCTGCAGGGCGCAGATCGGGTCGATTTCGGAGACCATGACGCGGCAGCCGGCATTGCGAAGGCTGGCGGCCGAACCCTTGCCGACATCGCCGAAGCCGGCGACCATCGCCGTCTTGCCGGCCATCATCACGTCGGTGCCGCGGCGGATGCCGTCGACCAGCGATTCGCGGCAGCCATAGAGATTGTCGAATTTCGACTTGGTGACGGAGTCGTTGACGTTGATCGCCGGGAAGAGGAGCCGGCCTTCCTTGGCCATCTGGTAGAGGCGCTTGACGCCCGTCGTGGTCTCTTCGGTAACGCCGCGGATTTCCTTGGCAACCTTGGTGTACCAGCCCGGCGACTTCTTCAGGCGCGCGGCGATCGAGGCGAAGAGGACTTCCTCCTCCTCATTGGTCGGGCGGGCCAGCACGGAGGCGTTGCTCTCGGCCTGCATGCCGAGATGCAGGAGGAGCGTGGCGTCGCCACCATCGTCGAGGATCATGTTGGGGGCGCCGCCATCGGCCCATTCGAAGATGCGGTGGGTGTAATCCCAATATTCCTCGAGCGTCTCGCCCTTGACGGCGAAGACCGGCGTGCCGGTGGCGGCGATCGCCGCGGCGGCATGGTCCTGGGTCGAGTAGATGTTGCAGGAGGCCCAGCGGATGTCGGCGCCGAGCGCCTGCAGCGTCTCGATGAGCACGCCCGTCTGGATGGTCATATGGAGCGAGCCGGCGATGCGGGCGCCGCGCAGCGGCTGTCCCGGCCCGTATTCCTCGCGGGTCGCCATAAGGCCCGGCATCTCGGTCTCGGCGATGGAGAGTTCCTTACGGCCCCACTCGGCGAGCGCGATATCCTTGACCACGTAATCGGTAAATTCGGGCATGAAAACTCCTCCGTCGCCTTGAGGCGGATTGTTGCGGCGGACACTAATGGCTAATACGGCGAGAGGCAATAAGGATATAAAGATTTCTTTATATCGTCTCGCAGGCCCTTATTCTTCCTCGCCGAAGCGGTTGCCGACTAGCGCGGCCAGCGCATCGACGGCCTCCTCCGCCTGGGCGCCGTCCGCGGTCACGCGGATCGAGGAGCCGATACCGGCGGCCAGCATCATGAGGCCCATGATCGAGGTGGCGTCGACCGTCGTCTGGTCACGCGACACGGTGATCGTCGCCTCGAAGGTCTCGGCAAGCTGGACGAAGCGGGCGGCTGCCCGGGCATGAAGGCCGCGCGTGTTGACGATGGGAAGGTCCCGGCAAACCGTGGTTTTCGAGCCGTCCGACGTCATTTGCCGTTCAGCACATGGCTGGCGACATTGATGTATTTGCGGCCGGCCTCCTGTGCGTCGGCGACGGCGGCCTCGAGGGGCTTGTCGTCGCGGATGCTGGCGAGCTTGATCAGCATCGGCAGGTTGACCCCGGCGACCACCTCGACCTTGCCGGCGTCCATCACGGAAATGGCGAGATTCGAAGGGGTTCCGCCGAACATGTCGGTGAGGAGAATGACGCCGGAGCCGTCATCGGCCTTCTGAACGGCATCGACGATGTCCTGACGCCGACGCTCGACATTATCGTCGGGACCGATGGAAACGGTCTCGATCTGGGTCTGGGGGCCGACCACATGTTCGAGCGCGGCCCGGAACTCCACGGCGAGCCTGCCATGGGTGACGAGTACTAGTCCGATCATTCGCCGTGGCTTCCTCGGATTGTTCCCGTCAATCCGTCCATGTTCTTCCAAGGCCATGCTGCGGCGCGGAAGAAATTACCCGTCCGAGGCCACATCTTGACCATTCGATTCCGCAACGCAAGAGGCAATCGGACTACACCCTGGACGCAAAAAAGCGCCCAATGGCCGCATGAATCCGCCGCACCCCGCCACCGGTGCCGGCCGGCAGGAAGAGACGCGGCAACCGGAGGCCGCCGATATCCGCCTCCGCCTCGTCTTCCTCGGGCAGGCGTGGGCAGTCGGCCAGCGGCACGAGGTCGACGATAAGCCGGATAAGCACCGGCGCAACATGAGGGTGCTTCACAAGTCCGAGACCGCGGACCTCGACGAGGCCGGCAAGGCCGGGCGGGGCATCGGCGAGAAGCCGCCCATGCGCGATCGTGAGAACGACGCGATCGTCCGCGACGAGATGCGCCGCCGCCGGCTCCGCCCGGATGAGTTCGAGAAGGAGGGAGGACTTGCCGCTGCCCGACGCTCCGCGGATCAGGATGCCGATCTCGCCGACCAGCGCGGCGCTGGCATGCACGGTATCGGGCAGGCTCATTCGGTCGGGAGCCGGACCGTGAAGCGCGCGCCGAGGACGATCGGCTCGGCTTCGCCGACCGGTGGCTTCGTCCGGTTCTCGGCCCGGATCGTGCCGCGATGCGCTTCGACGATCTGCTTGGTGATCGACAGGCCGAGACCGGAATTCTGGCCGAAGTCGCCCTGGTCGCCACGGTCGGTATAGAAGCGCTCGAAGATGCGCTCGAACTGGTCGGGCCGGATGCCGGGTCCATCGTCGTCGATGACGACCTCGATAGCATCCTCGGCGCGGCGCATCGTGACGCGCACGGTACCGTCCGTCCGGCAGAAGGAGCGCGCATTGTCGATCAGGTTATTGAAGACCTGGCCGAGGCGGCCGTCATGGCCGAGGATGAAATAGGCGGCCGGATCGGTGGCACGCCGGATGTCGAGGACGATCTTCGGCCCTTCCGGCAGTGTCATCTCGCGGGCCATGTCGACCACCGCATTCAGGAGCTTCACGAGATCGACCGGCGCGGCATCCTGGCGGGCGAGTTCGGCATCGAGCCGCGAGGCATTGGAGATGTCGCTGATCAGGCGGTCGAGGCGGCGGACGTCGTGCTGGATGATCGCGTTGAGGCGGGCCTTGGATTCTTCCGTCTTGGCGAGCGGCAGCGTCTCGACGGCGCTCCGCAAGGAGGTCAGCGGATTCTTCAATTCATGCGAGACGTCGGCGGCGAAGCTCTCGATCGATTCGATGCGGCGGTAGAGCGCGTTGGTCATGTCGCGGAAGGCCTGGCTGAGATGGCCGATCTCGTCGCCGCGGCCGGAGAAATCCGGAATCTGCGGGCGCGATTTGAAGCCACGGCGGACCCGGTCGGCGGCATCGGCGAGCCGGCGGAGCGGCATGGCGATGGTGCTCGCCAGGAGGATCGAGAGAAGGATGGTGACCGTGGCGGCAACCAGGAAGACGCGGACGATCGCCATGCGCTCGTTATGGACGATGTCGTCGATGTCGCCACCCTGGGTGGAGAGGAGCAGCGAGCCGACGACGGTGCGGTAGCGCTGGATCGGCACGGCGACGGAGACGATCTGCTCGCCGCGCTCGGTGATCCGGACGATGCTGTTGGCGGTGCCGTTCAGCGCGCTGACGACTTCGGGATAGGCCTTGCCGTTGCCGCCGCCGATCTCCTTGTAGGGCGGCAGGTCGTTGCGCTGCATCCAGGTGTTGATCGCGCCGGCGACGCGCTCGATGAAGGAGGCGTCCTCGGTCTTCGGCACCGGCAGGTCGTAGCGCAGGATCTGGCCGCGCGAATAAAGGTGGCGCGTGTCGACGATCAGCGTGCCGTCGCGGTCGTAGATGCGGGCGCGCGTGCCGGTCGGCGAGGCGAGCGCCCGGATGATCGGCGCGACGCGCTCCGGGTTGATGATGAACTCGATGCCGCTCGACGGCCGATCAAGCGAGGAGAGGCTCTCGCCGACCTCGAGATCGAGGAAATCCTGCGGATCGATCGGCACGCTGCCGATATCGCCGGCGGCGCGCGCGGCGATGGTCTGGGCTATGATCTCGCCCTGGGTCAGAAGGCTGGTGACGCGGGCCTCGGTGAGGCCGGCGCGGAACTGGTTGAGGTAGAGGATGCCCGAGACGAGGACGACGAGCGCGGCGAGGTTGAGGACGATGATGCGCCGCGTCAGGCTCGAAAAGGCGTGCAGGGCGACGATGTGAAGGAGCTTGCCCACCGCCCGCACGGCTTTCGCCGCGGGACCGCCAGTCTCCGTGCCGCCGATCGGCCGTTCGTCGACTCCTGCGGTCATTCCCTCAACGCCCCCGGCGATGCCGGTCAGGCCTCCTTGAAGCGGTAGCCGACGCCATACAACGTCTCGATCATGTCGAAATCATCGTCGACCGCCTTGAACTTCTTGCGCAGCCGCTTGATGTGGCTGTCGATGGTGCGGTCATCGACATAGACCTGGTCGTCATAGGCGGCATCCATGAGCGCGTTGCGGCTCTTCACGACGCCCGGCCGCTGCGCGAGCGCGTAAAGGATCAGGAACTCGGTGACGGTCAGCGTCACCTGCTGGGTGTTCCAGGTGCAGGTGTGACGCTCCTGGTCCATCGCCAGGGCGCCGCGGTCGAGCACGCGCTGGGTCTCGACCGTCTTCTTCTCGCCGGGGTCGCGCGGCTGGAAGCGGCGGAGCACCGCCTTGACGCGCTCGACGAGCAGGCGCTGCGAGAAGGGTTTGCGGATGAAATCGTCGGCGCCCATCTTGAGGCCGAACAATTCGTCGATCTCGTCATCCTTCGAAGTCAGGAAGATGACCGGCATGTCGCTCTTCTGGCGCAGGCGCCGGAGCAGCTCCATGCCGTCCATACGCGGCATCTTGATGTCGAGGATGGCAAGGTCCGGCAGCCCGGTGGTGAAACCGTCGAGGGCCGAGGAGCCGTCCGTGTAGGTGAGAACCCGATAGCCTTCCGATTCGAGGGCTATCGACACCGATGCAAGGATGTTGCGGTCGTCGTCGACGAGGGCGATCGTCGGCATTTTGCACTTCTCCGTTTCGTGGGGCGGGACTCGTCCCACCGGCAAACAGGTGTTCCGCCTTTGCCGTGATCAATGCGAACAAATTGTGGCGGCGGACCATAGCGGATTACCGTGGCATACGCCAATTTCGGCAGAAATCTTGCGTTTTGAGGTGGCTGCGTGACCTATTGTGGCACCCCCGGGTCGACGCCCTTCCGGCGCGTCGGCGGTCTTAAAATGGGGTTTGAAGCGCCGAAAGGAAGCGCGGCATGAACGCTCTTGAATCCGCCAGCCGCCCGGAAGTTCCCTTCTCGGCGGTGACCTCCGCCCGGCAGGTGCTGCGGCTCGCTGCAACGGGCTCGCTGGCGACACTCGCGGGCGACGGCAGCCCCTTCGCCTCGCTGGTGACTGTCGCGACCAGCGCGGCCGGCGAACCGATGCTGCTGCTCTCGGGGCTCGCCGTCCACACGCGCAACCTGATGCGTGACGGCCGCGCCAGCCTACTTCTGGTGGCGCCCGGCGGCGAGGCCGGCGATCCACTGGCCGGCGCCAGGCTGACGGTCTCCGGCACCGTGGCGCAGGACGCCGACCCGGCCCTCCGCCGGCGCTTTCTGGCACGGCATGAAGAGGCCGCCGGCTATGCGGATTTCGGGGATTTCGCCTTCTACCGTCTGAGCGTGGCCGCCGCCCATCTCGTGGCCGGCTTCGGCCGCATTCACGGCCTGACGGCGGCCGAGCTCCTGACCGACTGCTCGGATTGCGGCAGGCTCATCGATGCCGAGGACGGCGCCGTGGCGCATATGAACGAAGATCATGCCGATGCGCTGGCGCTCTACGCGACCCGGCTCCTCGGCATGACTGCCGGCGACTGGCGGGCGACCGGATGCGATCCCGACGGCCTCGACCTTCGCGCCGGACCGCTGCGCGCACGGCTCACCTTCCCGGCGAAGGCACGAAGCGCCAAGGATCTGCGGACGATGCTGGTCGAGCTGGCCGGCAAGGCGCGGGCTGAGGGCTGAGGCCTATTGGTCGTCATGCTCGCGCTGCTGGGACGGGTGTCTGATCGACAGCACCGCTATCTCATCAGCCTCCGCTCTGATCGAATAATAAATCAGATAGGCATATTTCCGCGTCACGAGCTTACGTATGCCGGGAACTGACTGGCGACGGCCAGCCTCGGGATATCGGGTCAGATGCCCAAGTGAAGCGAGAATAGCGGCACGCACGTCACGCGCAGCAGCCGGACTACGCTCACGCAGGTAGTCTGCGATCTCACCCAAGTTCCGAACTGCACGCGGTGAAAGACGAAGCTTCATGGATCGAAGCGGCGGAAGGCCGCTTCGATCTCGGCTTCCGTCGCGAAGTCGCCCCGGTTCGCCTCGGCCAATCCGGCAAGAATATCCGACAGATGGGCGGAATCGATTGGTTCGGGCTCGCCGCCATGCGCTGCCAGATCGAGCATCGCTCTGGCAATCTCGTCCTGGCTCTCGGCCGGAAGCTGGCGGACCGCTGCCACGGCTTGTTCAAGGAGCTTGGTCATGGCGAGAAAGATAAGCGCTTTGAGGCTGCCGCTTCAAGCAGCCGCAAAAACAAAACGGCCGGCGCGATGCCGGCCGTTCGCTGATTCTTGCGCGGAAGCCGTTAGTCGGCGGCCTGCTCGGGCTGGCCTTCCGGACGGTCCTGCTTGATCTCTTCGCCGGTCTCCTGATTGACCATCTTCATAGACAGGCGGACCTTGCCGCGCTCGTCGAAACCGAGGAGCTTCACCCAGACCTTGTCGCCGTCCTTGATGACGTCGGTGGTCTTGGCGACGCGGCCCGCACCGAGCTGGGAGATGTGGACGAGGCCGTCGCGGGCGCCGAAGAAGTTGACGAAGGCGCCGAAATCGACGGTCTTCACCACGGTACCCTGGTAGATCTGGCCGACTTCCGGCTCCTGGACGATCGACTTGATCCAGTTCAGCGCGGCGGTGATCGCCTTGCCGTCCGACGAGGCGACCTTGACGGTGCCGTCGTCCTGGATGTCGATCTTGGCGCCGGTCTTCTCGACGATCTCGCGGATGACCTTGCCGCCCGAACCGATGACTTCACGGATCTTGTCGGTCGGGATGTTGATGACCTCGATGCGCGGGGCATATTCGCCGAGCTGGGCACGGGCGGTCGGAAGCGCCTTCGCCATCTCGCCGAGGATATGCATGCGGCCGTCCTTCGCCTGGGCGAGTGCGGTGCGCATGATCTCTTCGGTGATGCCCTGGATCTTGATGTCCATCTGCAGCGAGGTGACGCCCGCTTCGGTGCCGGCGACCTTAAAGTCCATGTCGCCGAGATGATCCTCATCGCCGAGAATGTCGGAGAGGACGGCAAAGCGCTCGTCCTCCTTGATGAGGCCCATCGCGATGCCGGCCACCGGACGCTTGAGCGGCACGCCGGCATCCATCAGGGCCAGCGAGGTGCCGCAGACCGTCGCCATCGAGGACGAGCCGTTCGACTCGGTGATCTCGGAGACGACGCGCAGCGTGTAGGGGAACTCGTTGTGCGCCGGCAGGATCGGACGGAGCGCGCGCCAGGCGAGCTTGCCGTGGCCGATCTCGCGGCGGCCGGGCGAACCCATGCGGCCGGTCTCGCCGACCGAATAGGGGGGGAAGTTATAATGCAGCAGGAAGGTCTCCTTGTAGGTGCCTTCCAGGGCGTCGACGAACTGTTCGTCATCGCCGGTGCCGAGCGTGGCAACCACCAGCGCCTGCGTCTCGCCGCGGGTGAAGAGGGCGCTGCCATGGGTGCGCGGCAGGATGCCGACTTCGGCGAGGATCGGGCGGACCGTCTTGAGATCACGGCCGTCGATGCGCGAACCGGTGTCGAGGATGTTCCAGCGGACGATCTTGGCCTGGAGCTCCTTGAAGGTCACCGCGACCTTCTGCTTCTCGAAGCGCGGCTCGACGCCTTCCGGCAGCATCGCGGCGACCACCTTCGCCTTGACGGCGTCGACGGCGGCGTAGCGCTCCTGCTTGACGGTGTGCTTGTAGGCGGCGCGAAGATCGGTCTCGGCGATGGCGAGCATCTCCGTCTCGATCGCCGAAAGGTCGGGGGCCGTGAAATTGCGCGGCTCCTTGGCGGCCTTCTCGGCGAGCAGAACGATCGCGTCGATGACCGGCTGGAAGCCGCGATGGCCGAACATCACCGCGGAGAGCATGTCGTCTTCCGAAAGTTCCTTGGCTTCGGATTCGACCATCAGCACCGCATCGCCGGTGCCGGCGACGACGAGATCGAGCTTCGACTCGGCGCGCTGGTCGACCAGCGGGTTGAGGACGAAGGCGCCGTCGATGAGACCGACGCGGGCGGCGCCGACCGGACCCATGAAGGGCACGCCGGAGATGGTGAGAGCGGCAGAGGCCGCGACCATCGCGACGATATCGGGATCGTTCTCGAGATCATGCGAGAGCACCGTCGCGACGACCTGCGTCTCGCAGCGGAAACCCTCGACGAAGAGCGGACGAATCGGGCGGTCGATGAGGCGGGAGACCAGGGTCTCCTTCTCGCTCGGACGGCCTTCACGCTTGAAAAAGCCGCCGGGGATCTTGCCGGCGGCGAAGGTCTTTTCCTGGTAGTTCACGGTGAGCGGGAAAAAATCGATGCCGGGCTTTTCCTGCTTGGCGGCGACGATCGTCGCCAGCACCGTCGTCTCGCCATAGGTGGCGAGCACGGCGCCATCGGCCTGACGGGCGATCTTGCCGGTTTCGAGAATAAGCGGGCGCCCAGCCCAATCGATCTCGACACGTTGAATGTCGAACATGGCATGTCCTTTCATGCGGCGGAGCCGGGACGAGCCATGGACAAGACGGCGAGACGCTCTCTATCCGAAAGCGCCTGACGATCCTGCCATGGCCCCTTGCCGGGTCCATCGCCTATGACGGCGGCCCCATGCCGCCGTCGCTCGAGGGCCAATCCCTGTCGGCCCTTCAGTGTCGCGACTCCGACGTCACCTGACGCGGAAAATCGCCCGTCTGTTTGGTGCGGCGACAGCGTCAGGGGAGAGCGATCGGCCCTCCCGACGCGGCGCCGGCCTCAGCGACGGAGGCCGAGGCGCTCGATCAGCGAGCTGTAACGCGCGCTGTCGATTTTCTTGAGATAGTCGAGGAGACCACGACGCTGGCTGACCATCTTGAGGAGGCCGCGCCGTGAGTGATTGTCCTTGACGTGAGACTTGAAGTGCTCGGTGAGGTTGGCGATCCTCTCGGAGAGGATGGCAACCTGGACCTCCGGCGAACCGGTGTCCCCGGCAGAGCTGCCGTATTCCTTGATGACTTCCTGCTTGCGATCCGGTGAGATCGACATCGTGGTATCCTTTCGATGATGAAGGACCCTCGCCTTATCAAACCGGCCACTGCCGGGATGTCGTCCAGCACGGTCGTTTTCGGGAGGGGAAATCGCCTTCGGCCTGCGGCCGGATGGCGAAAACGCGCGGAATATGACCGAAGGCGGCCAAAATAGCCAGCGAAACTGAATTCTCGGTCAAGCTTTTGATTCTAATAGTGTTTTTAGCGGAAGATGCGGCGGGGATGGAATTCGCCGCGCTCGATCTCGCCGATGGCGACGGTCTCGCCGGCGAGCGTCGCGTGGGCGAGCGCCGCCGCCGCAGGGCTGCCCTGGCCGCGCAAAAGCACCGGCTGGCCACGGCGCAGGCGGGCGGCGTCGGTTGGCGTCATGGCGATCTCGGGCAGCTCGCCGAGGACGAAGCCGACCGGCTTCAAAAGGCCGTCGAGGGCGCCCGGCCCTTCCGCCTCGCTCTTTTCGGTGAGCTGGTCGGGCGACACCATCGCGGTCTCGTCGAAGGGACCGACGACGAGGCGGCGGAGCGCCACGACATGGCCGAGGCAGCCGAGCTGCCGGCCGATGTCGCGGGCGAGCGAGCGGACATAGGTGCCCTTGCCGCATTCGGCCTCGAAGATGGCGCGATCGGCATCGGGCATCTCGACGAGCTCGAGACGATGGATGGAGACGGGCCGCTCATCGATGATGACCTCCTCGCCGCCGCGGGCGAGGTCATAGGCGCGGGCGCCATCGATCTTGATCGCCGAGAAAGCCGGCGGCCGCTGCATGATCTCGCCGGTGAAGCCCGGCAGCAGCGCACGGATCGCATCGGCATCCGGCCGGATTTCGGCGGTCGCGACCGCCTTGCCTTCGGCGTCGTCGGTATCGGTCTCGACGCCCCAGAGCACCGTGAAACGATAGATCTTGCGGCCGTCCTGGACGAAGGGAACCGTCTTGGTGGCGTCGCCGAAGGCGATGGGCAGCGCCCCGGTGGCGAGCGGATCGAGGGTGCCGGCGTGGCCGGCCTTGGCGGCGCCATAGAGGCGCTTGACCAGGGAGACGGCCTGGGTCGAGGTCATGCTGGCCGGCTTGTCGAGACAGAGCCAGCCGGAGACCTCACGGCCCTTACGCTTGCGATTTGCCATTCCTGATCCGTTATTCTTCGTCGCCGTCGAGATCGCGCCTGACCTCGGGCCGGCGCAACAGCGCGTCGATGCGGGCGCCCTCGTCGAAGGATTCGTCGAGGCGGAAGCGCAGGGTGGGCGCGTAGCGGAGATTGACCTTCTTGGCAATCACGCCGCGCAGATACTTGCTGTTGCGGTCGAAGGCCTTGATGATCGCATCGCCATCCTTGCCGCCGAGCGGCACGATGAAGACCGTCGCGTTCTTGAGATCCGGCGACATGCGGACCTCGGGGACCGTGATGATGACGCCCTCGAAGGCCGGGTCGTGGATGTCGCCGCGCTGCAGGCTTTCGGCGAGCGCATGGCGGATCAGCTCGCCGACGCGCAAGCCGCGCTGGCCGGGCGTGGAGGATTCAGGCTTCCGCATTTTTCGACGCCTCCTCGGCAAAGTTGAAGAAGTCGAGCATGGACGGCCGGTTCCGGAAAGCGCGGCGCGGCACGATGATCGCACGATCGAGCGCCGTCATGAGAAATACGTGGTTGGCGCCGAGATTGATGGCGGGAAAATCCGTCCAGGCGTGGCGCTTCGTGGCGCCGTCGGCGGTGACCGCGACACCGGCCGCATCGGCGACGAGCGCCGTTTTGGTCGTCGGCAAAGGCAGGCGGCGGACCCGGCGGGCGCGCAAGACGCGGCGCACGAACAGGATGACCAGATACAGGAAGGCCACGAAGACCACGACGATGGCGATGGCGGCGCCGTTGTTCCGATCGACGAAGGCGCCGACCGCCGGATTCTCGTCGCGCAGCCAGGCGAGAAGACCGCCGGCAAGGACGGGCGGCAGGAAGATGAACGCCTTCCGCCAGCCGGTGATCTCGCGCTTGAGGTTGGCGAAGGCGGCAAGGTCGGAACGCTCCATCCGCCATACAACGTCATAGGACTTCGCGGCCGGATTCGCTTCGCCCGGGCCAGTGGTGAACTCGTCCCAGCGCGCCGACCAGAGATCGCGGGCACGCTGGACGAAGCGGTCGGCCTCCTCCAGCGAGGCGAAAGCACTCCGCGGAACGAAAAAGGCTTCCTTCCACTCGGGAATGAAGACGATCGTCGGGCCGCGCTGAGCGATCTCGGCGACCGCCGTCCAGTCGACCTTGGTCTCGAAGCCCGGCCCGGTCGTCTCGAAACCGTCCTTGGAGAGGGTGAAGGTGCGCGGCATCAGGCGCGGATCGTCGTCGCTGCGATGGGTGAGGAGGCGGCCATAGAACCAGCCCAAGACCGCGCCGGCAAAGGCGAAGGCGAGAAGATCCTCCCAGGCGAGAAGGAAGATGCCGTGCCGGCGCCAGACGAAGGCGGCGACCGCCATGAAAATAGACAGAGAGATAAAGGCGCCGCCGAGGACGATGCGCAGCCGCTCGTAACGGCCCCAGTTCTTCGGCCGGATGGCGAGCGCCGCTTCCCCGATATCCTTCGGCGTCGGCTTGAATTCGATATGGTCTGTCATCGGCGGTGCCGCCGCTCAAAAGAAATGAAGCGGCGGCGGAGCGGCTCCATCTCTTCGCGCAATGTCGGGCGGGAATCCGGTTCCCGCTTGCCCGACACTGCTCCTAGAGCGAGCGCGCGATCTCCTCGACGCGGTAGCACTCGATGACGTCGCCGACGCGCATGTCCTCGTATTTCTCGAAAGCCATGCCGCATTCCTGACCCGACGGCACTTCGCGGACTTCGTCCTTGAAGCGCTTGAGGGTCGAGAGCTTGCCTTCGTGGACGACGACGTTTTCGCGGATCAGGCGGACGCCGGCGCCACGCTGGACGACGCCGTCGGTGATACGGCAGCCGGCGATCTTGCCTATCTTCGAGATGTCGAAGATCTCGAGGATCAGCGCATTGCCGAGCATCGTCTCGCGGCGTTCCGGAGACAGCAGGCCGGACATCGCCGCCTTCACGTCATCGACGAGATTGTAGATGATGTTGTAGTAGCGGATTTCGACGCCGTCGGCCTCGGAGGCCGAGCGTGCCTGCGTGTTGGCGCGGACATTGAAGCCGATGATCGCCGCGCCCGAGGAGGCGGCCAGCGTCACGTCCGACTCGGTGATGCCACCGACGCCGGAATGGATGATGCGGGCGGCAACCTCGTTGGTGCCAAGCGCATCGAGCGCGCCGACGATCGCCTCGACCGAGCCCTGCACGTCGCCCTTGATGATCAGCGGGAAGGTCTTCAGCCCGGTCGACTGCAACTGGGTCATCATCTGCTCGAGCGAGCCGCGGGCGCCGGTCATCCGGGCCTGCGCCTTCTCGCGCTTCTGACGGTGGCGGTAGTCGGCGATCTCCCTGGCGCGGGCTTCCGAATCGACGACGGCGAAACGGTCGCCCGCCTCCGGCGCACCCTGGAAACCCAGAACCTCGACGGGAGTCGACGGGCTGGCGGTCGGAACCTGCGTGCCGTGATCGTCGATCAGCGCGCGGACCCGGCCCCATTCGGCGCCGGCGACGAGGATGTCGCCGATCTTGAGCGTGCCCTGCTGGACGAGGACCGTGGCGACGGCGCCGCGGCCGCGATCGAGCTGCGCTTCGATCACCGCGCCTTCGGCTTCGCGATTCGGGTTGGCCTTCAGCTCGAGCACTTCGGCCTGGAGAAGGACGGTTTCGAGCAGGCGGTCGAGATTGGTGCCCTTCAGCGCCGAAACCTCGACGTCGAGGACGTCGCCGCCCATCGATTCGACGAAGACTTCGTGCTGCAGGAGTTCGGTGCGGACGCGCTGCGGATCGGCGCCAGGCTTGTCGACCTTGTTGATCGCAACGATGATCGGCACGCCCGCCGCCTTGGCGTGATTGATCGCCTCGATGGTCTGCGGCATGACGCCGTCATCGGCGGCAACCACCAGGATGACGATGTCGGTGACCTGGGCGCCGCGGGCGCGCATCGCCGTGAAGGCGGCGTGGCCGGGGGTATCGATGAAAGCGATCTTCTGGCCGTTCAGTTCGACTTGATAGGCGCCGATATGCTGGGTGATGCCGCCGGCTTCGCCCGAGACGACGCTCGTCTTGCGGATCGCGTCGAGAAGCGAGGTCTTGCCATGGTCGACATGGCCCATGATCGTCACGACCGGAGGACGCGATACGAGATCCGAATCCTGGTCCGGCGCGGCGAAGAGGCCGAGCTCGATATCGGATTCGGCGACGCGGCGGACCGTATGGCCCATTTCCTCGGCGATGAGCTGTGCCATGTCGGCGTCGATGACGTCGGCGGCCTTGAGGAGATGGCCCTGCTTCATCAGCAGCTTGATCACCTCGACGGCGCGCTCGCTCATGCGGTTGGCGAGCTCCTGGACTGTGATCGTCTCGGGGATGATCACTTCGCGCATTACTTTCTCGCGCGGCCCTTCATGGGCGCGGGCGCGTTCACGTTCACGACGACGGCGGATCGAGGCGAGCGAGCGCTCGCGTTCGCTGTCGTCAAGGGCGTTGACCAGCGTCAGGCGACCGCGGCGGCGATCGTCGACGGCCTTCTTGACCGGCTTCGGATCGGGCGGACGGGCCGTCTTGACCTTGCCGCGAAGAGCGGCACCGGGACGATCGTCTTCCTCGGCCTCGTTATTGACGGGACGAGCGCCGGGCGCACGCGGCGCCTCGACCGGAATTGGAACAGCCGGCTTCTTTTCTTCCTCGCCCAAACGGCGGCGGGCCGTGTCCTCGGCGCGATCGCGCAGCGAGGCCTCGGTCTTGTGGCGCGCGTCTTCCTCGCCCCTGCGACGCTCGGCCTCCTCATTCTCGCGGGCCAGGCGGACATTTTCCTCGGCACGGCGGATCGCGGATTCCTCGGCGGCCTTGCGCTCCTCGGCCTCATTGACCTTGGCATCGGCAAGCGCCCGGGCGCGGGCATCGATCTCGTCATGCGAGAGCTGGCGCAGGACGAGGCCGGCGCGGGCAGGTGCGGCGGGAGCCGGAGCCGGCTCCGGGCGGGCCGCGACAGGCGGCGCCTCGGGCTGGGGCGCACGGACCGGAGCAGGCGCCTCCACCTCCGCCTTCGGCGTTTCGCCGGGCAAGGTTATGCGGCGCTTCTTACGCTCGACCTGCACCGTATTGGTGCGGCCGTGCGAGAAGCTCTGGCGCACGGTGTCGCGTTCGACGCCGGGGCGCTTGAGGCTCAGAGGTTTTCTCGGCGCGACGCTGATCGTCTTATCGCCGGTATTTTTGGTATCGCTCATTCTTCTCGCTGTCCCGGGGACACAATTTCAGTCAATTCGAGTTCGGACGGATCGCGCGCGATGTCGCCTGCCGGGCGATCTTCGCCGCGAAAGGCGAGCCATGTTTCCACTCGCGCCATCAGGTTCCGGCTGGCCGGGCCGGCAAGAAGTGCAGCATGTATCACATTTGGCCTGCCGAAAGCCAAATCCAATTGCTCGCCCGTGAAACAACGGATAACGGCGGGTTTCCCGCCACCCTGCCGACGGTTTGCGGCGGCATTGAGCTTGGCGACCCCGTCCGGCGCGGCTTCGGCCGCATGGATCAGGGCAATCACGTCTTCCTTAACCAGCGCCGCCTCGACCTTGGCGAAGCCAGCGGTCAGCGTGCCGGCCTTGCGCGCCATCGACAGGGCGGCCAGCGCTGCGGCCGCAAAACCCTTCTCGACACGGTCGGCCAAGCCAGGCTCGACCTTGACCGGGCCGCCATGGGCGCGGGCAAAGAGCTTGCGCTTCTCGGCGGTCGCGACGCAATCGGCGCGCGCCGTCACCCACATGCCGCGGCCGGGGAGCCGCCGCCGGAAGTCGGGAACCACCGCGCCGTCGGGCGCCACGACAAAACGGATCAGCGCGTCCACCGGCGCCGCGGCGCGCGTGACGATGCAGGTCCGTTCAGGGTCTTCGCGCCCGCTCGGCAAGTGGTCCTCGTTCTCCGTCTTTTCAAGCCGCCGGTGCCTCGGCCTCTTCTTCGGCAGCCGGAAGGAGGTCTTCCTCGGTGATCCAGCCGGCCTTGACGCGGGCCGCCATGATCATCGCCTCGGCATCGGGGCGGGCCAGGTCGAAGCCGTCGAGGGCGCCGGCATGGCGGGTCGATTCGCCATCCTTGCGCTCGCTCCAGCCGATCAGGTCGTCGGCGACGGCGCCGGCGAAATCCTCGACCGTCTTCATGTCGGCCTTGCCGAGCGCGACCAGCATCGCGGTGGTCATGCCGGGGATTTCCTTCAGTGCGTCGTCGACGCCGAGCTGACGGCGTTCCTCGTCATGTTCGGCCTCAATGCGGCCGAGATATTCGCGGGCCCGTTCCTGCAGCTCGGTCGCCGTCTCCTCGTCGAAACCTTCGATGCCGGAGATCTCCTCGAGGTCGATATAGGCGATGTCCTCGACGCTCGAGAAGCCTTCCGAGGCGAGCAGCTGGGCGACCATCTCGTCGACGTCGAGCGCGGTGGTGAAGAGCTGCGTGCGGTCGTGGAATTCCTTCTGGCGGCGCTCCGACTCTTCCTGCTCGGTGAGGATGTCGATATCCCAGCCGGTGAGCTGCGAGGCGAGGCGGACATTCTGGCCGCGGCGGCCGATGGCCAGCGAGAGCTGCTCGTCGGGCACGACCACTTCGATGCGCTCGGCTTCCTCGTCGAGCACGACCTTGGCGACTTCCGCCGGCTGCAGCGCGTTGACGATGAAGGTCGCCGGGTCGTTCGACCACGGAATGATGTCGATCTTCTCGCCCTGGAGCTCGTTGACGACGGCCTGGACGCGGCTGCCGCGCATGCCGACGCAGGCGCCGACCGGGTCGATCGAGGAATCGCGCGAAATGACGGCGATCTTGGCGCGCGAGCCGGGATCGCGGGCGACCGACTTCACCTCGATGATGCCGTCATAGATCTCCGGCACTTCCTGCGCGAAGAGCTTCGACATGAATTGCGGATGGGTGCGCGACAGGAATATCTGCGGGCCGCGCTGCTCGCGGCGGACGTCGTAGATGTAGGCGCGGATGCGGTCGCCATAGCGGAAATTCTCGCGCGGGATCAGTTCGTCGCGGCGCACGATGCCCTCGCCGCGGCCGAGATCGACGATGACGTTGCCGTATTCGACGCGCTTGACCTGGCCGTTGACGATCTCGCCGATGCGATCCTTGTATTCCTCATACTGGCGGTCGCGCTCGGCCTCGCGGACCTTCTGGACGATAACCTGCTTGGCCGACTGGGCGGCGATGCGGCCGAAATCCATGGGCGGTAGCGGCTCGGCGATGAAGTCGCCGACCTGGGCGGCGGGATTGCGGCCCCGCGCCTCGTCGAGCGAAATCTCGATCGCTGCGTTCTCGACCGCATCGGCGACGCGCAGCAGGCGCTGCAGCTTGATCTCGCCGGTCTTGGGATTGATCTCGGCGCGGATGTCGGTCTCCGAGCCGTAGCGCGAGCGCGCCGCTTTCTGGATCGCGTCCTCCATGGCGGCAACGACGATCATGCGGTCGATGCCCTTTTCCCGGGCGACCGCGTCGGCGATCTGCAGGAGCTCCAGTCGGTTTGCACTGACGGCCATAATGGCTTTCTCCTAGGGCCGGGCGCTCAGGCGCCGGCGTTATTCTGTTCACGCGCCTTCCGCTTCTCCTTGCGGAGCGTCTCGCGGACAAGCGCATCGGTGAGGACGAGGCGAGCTTCGCCGATATCGGCAAGGCGGATCGATACGGTCTCTGGCTCGGCAAGCGCCGACTTGGCTTCGATCTCGAGCCTGACGCTGTCGCCGTCGAGGCCGGCGAGCGTGCCCTTGTAACGCTTGCGGCCATCGACCGGGCGTTCGAGCTCGATCTTGGTGACGTGGCCCGACCAGCGCTCGAAATCCGAGCGGCGGACCAGCGGACGGTCGATGCCGGGCGAGGAGACTTCGAGATGATACTCGCGGTCAATCGGATCCTCGGTATCGAGGGTCGGCGACAGGTCGCGCGACAGGATCTCGCAATCCTCGACCGTCATGGTGCCGTCCGGCTTCTCGGCCATGATCTGCAGCGTGGTGCCGTTCATCGCCGATAATTTTATGCGCACGAGCCTATAGCCGAGGCCGGCGGCAACCGGCTCGACAATATGGGCGATGCGGGCCTCGAGGCCCGTCTCGGTGATGATGCGCTCTTCGCCGTCGTCGGTATCGGACAAGGCAAATCCCTGCCTGGGACCGGTTCGCAAAGCAAAAGGAGTGGGGCAGCGGGGACCCGGAGGCTCCCACTCTCTAACGAACCGATCGTTTGAGATGATGGCAGCGATATAGTCCGAACGGCGGCCGAAAGCAAGACGGCCCCCGCGGCGTGCCTTCAGCCGCGGAAGGCGTCGGGCGAAAAGAGCCGCCAGCTCCGCGGCAGGACGACGACGCGATTGCCCTTCTGGCCGGCGGTTTCGGCGCCGACATCGATCTCGATGCGGTGGCGCTGCGGGCCGACCTCGATGGCGAGCCGGCGGGTCGCACCGTGGCGGAGCTCGGAGACGACGAGCCCGGCTATGCCGCCGGCGCCCTCGCCGGTGAATTCGATGTCATGCGGGCGGAAGGCAAGCATGCGCGGGCCGTCGGCCTCGCCGGTGCTGGCGAGGTCCAGCGCCCGGTCGTCGAGGAAGATCTTGCCGGATTCGACCCGGACCGGCAGCGCGTTGGTCTCGCCGATGAAGCCGGCGACGAAGGGGGTTGCCGGCGCGTCGTAGATCTCGTCCGGCGTGCCGATCTGCTCGATGCGGCCCTTGTTGAGGACGGCGACGCGGTCGGCCAGTTCCAGCGCCTCGTCCTGGTCATGGGTGACGAAGACCGTCGTATGGCCGGTCCGGTCGTGGATCTCGCGGAGCCAGCGGCGGAGATCCTTGCGGACCTTCGCGTCGAGCGCCCCGAAAGGCTCGTCGAGGAGGAGGATGCGAGGCTCGATGGCGAGCGCGCGGGCGAGCGCGACACGCTGGCGCTGGCCGCCGGAAAGCTGGGCCGGATAGCGCTTGCCGAGATCGGTGAGCTGGACCAGATCGAGAAGCTCGTCGACGCGCTTCTTGATGGCGGCCTTTGCCGGTCGTCTCTTCGCCGGCCGCACCGACAGGCCGAAGGCGATGTTGTCGTGGACGGTCATGTGGCGGAAGAGGGCGTAGCTCTGGAAGACGAAGCCGACATTGCGCTCCTGGACCGACAGGCCCAGCGCATCTTCGGCGCCGAACAGTACGCGGCCCTCGCTCGGGAAGTCGAGGCCGCCGAGGATGCGGAGCAGCGTCGTCTTGCCGGAGCCCGACGGGCCGAGCAGCGCGACGAGTTCGCCTGAGGCGATCTTCAGCGAGACGCCATGCAGCGCAGCGGTATCGCCGAAGCTCCGCGCGACATTCTCGACAGTGACGTCCACCTGCTTACCCCAAGTACCGGCCAGCGGCCGCAGACCTTCCGCGGCAGCGATGCGGGCATGGGCTGAACCAAGCCCGGCGCGGATATTCAAATCGTTTCCGGTAACGGCGTCCATGTCTTCGTTCCGTTTTTCTTGCAGGCGTTCAACGGCGGATGGCGGCGATCTCGCCGGAGAAGCGCCATTCCAGGAAAGTCTTCAACCCGAGCGTGATGAGGGCCAGCATCGCAAGCAGCGAGGCGACGGCGAAAGCGGCGACCGCCATGTACTCATTGTAGAGAATCTCGACATGCAGCGGCATGGTGTTGGTCTGGCCGCGGATCTTGCCGGAGACCACCGCGACGGCGCCGAACTCGCCCATGGCGCGGGCGTTGCCGAGAAGCACGCCGTAAAGCAGCGCCCATTTCACATTGGGCAAGGTGACCCGGAAGAAGGTCTGCCAGCCGCCGGCGCCGAGCGAAATCGCTGCTTCCTCGTCGGTCGTGCCCTGCTCCTGCATCAGCGGGATCAGTTCCCGGGCAACGAAGGGGAAGGTGACGAAGATCGTGGCGAGGACGATGCCGGGCACGGCGAAGATGATCTGGATGCCCTGGCTCTGCAGCCACGGACCGAAGAAGCCCTGCGCCCCGAAGAGAAGCACATAGATCAGGCCGGAGGTGACCGGCGAGACCGAGAAGGGCAGGTCGATCAGCGTGATCAGGAAGCTCTTGCCCTTGAAGTCGAATTTGGCGATCGCCCAGGCCGCGGCGACGCCGAAGACCAGATTGGCAGGCACCGCGATCGCGGCGACAAGCAGCGTCAGCCTTATGGCCGCAAGCGCATCCTTCTCGCCCAGCGCCGCCCAGTAGGGTCCGAAGCCGGTGCGGAACGCCTCGTAGAAAACGCTAACCAGCGGCAACAGGAGGAAGATGCCGAGAAGGGCGACCGCGATCGCGATCAGGACGACGCGAACGAAAAGCCCCTCGGAGATGACCTCGCGGCGGCGCGGCGCGCCCACGGGCGGGACGAGTGCGACGTCAGCCATTGGAGAGACCTCGCCGCGACCAGGCCTGGAGGAGGTTGATGACCAGCAACAGAACGAAGGAGATCGCCAGCATGATCGAGGCAATCGCGGTCGCTGCCGGATAGTTGAATTCGGTCAGCTTGATGACGATGAGCAGCGGCGCGATCTCCGACACGAAAGGGATATTGCCGGCGATGAAAATAACCGAGCCGTATTCGCCGATGGCACGGGCGAGCGCCAGCGCGAAGCCGGTCAGGAGGGCCGGCAGCAGCGCCGGCAGGATGACTTTGCGGAACGTCTGGAAGCGCCGGGCGCCGAGCGTCGCCGCCGCCTCCTCGACCTCGCGGTCGAGATCTTCCAGCACCGGCTGCACCGTGCGGACGATGAAGGGCAGACCGATGAAGGTCAGGGCGATCAGGATGCCGATCGGCGTGTAGGCGATCTTGATGCCGAACGGCTTCACGAGCTCGCCGATCCAGCCATTCGGCGCGTAGAGCGCGGTGAGTGCGATTCCGGCCACCGCGGTCGGCAGCGCGAAGGGGAGGTCGATGAAGGCATCGAGAAGCTTGCGGCCGGGAAACTCGTAGCGGACCAGGACCCAGGCGACGATCAGGCCGAAGACCGCGTTGATCGCGGCGGCGGCGAAGGAGATGCCGAAAGAGACCTTCAACGCGGCGATGGTCCGCGGATCGGTGGCGATCCGCCAGAATTCCGGCCAGCCGAGCGACGCCGTCTTGAGGACGAGGGCGGCCAGCGGAATCAGAACGATGAGACTGAGATAGGCCAACGTGAAGCCGAGCGCCAACCCGAAGCCCGGGATGACGCTCGGTTTCTTCAACGCGCCTTGGGAGGAAGCGCGCATGCGAACTCTATTTCGTGGGTTGATAGATCTTGTCGAAGATGCCGCCATCGGCGAAGAACTTCGGCGTCACTTCTTTCCAGCCGCCGAAAAGCGGATCGGCGATCGTGACGAGATTCACCTCAGGGAAGCGCTTGAGGTCTTCCGGATCGGCGAGCTCGGGCAACGCCGGCCAGTAGAAGTTCTTGGCAATCAGCTTCTGGCCGACATCGGTGTAGAGATATTCGAGATAGGCCTGCGCCACCTCGCGGGTGCCCTTCGCGTCGACATTCTTGTCGACCACCGCGACCGGCGGCTCGGCCTTGATCGAGGTGGGCGGAACCACGATGTCGAACTTGTCGGGACCCAGCTCGTTGACGGCGAGGAAAGCCTCGTTCTCCCAAGCGAGAAGCACATCGCCGATCTCGCGTTCGACGAAAGTGGTGGTCGAGCCCCTGGCTCCGGAGTCGAGGACCGGGACGTGCTTGTAGACCGCGGTCACGAACTCGACGTTCTTGGCTTCGTCGCCACCAAACTTGGTGTTGGCCCAGTCCCAGGCCGCGAGGAAGTTCCACTGTGCCCCGCCCGAGGTCTTCGGGTTCGGCGTGATGACCTCGACACCGTCCTTGATCAGGTCGCCCCAGTCGAGAATGCCTTTCGGGTTGCCCTTGCGGACCAGGAAAACGATCGTCGATGTATAGGGCGTCGAGTTGTGCTGGAGCTTGGACCGCCAATCGGTCGCCAGGAGGCCGGCCGCGGCGACCTTGTTGATGTCGCCTTCGAGGGCGAGCGTGACGACGTCGGCCTTGAGACCGTCGATGACGGCGCGGGCCTGGGCGCCGGAGCCGGCATGCGACTGCTCGATTGTCACGGTGTCGCCGGTTTTTTCCTTCCAGTAAGCCGCGAAAGCCTCGTCATAGGCTTTGTAGAGCTCACGGGTCGGATCGTAGGACACGTTGAGAATGGTCTGATCGGCGGCCGAGGCCGGCGCCATCATGCCGAAGCCGGTGATCGCTAGAGCGGCGGCGAGGGTTCGAAATCTGGTCTGGCGGGTCACGGCAGAGCTCCCTGTTTGAACACCCCACTATCTCGACAGAGTTAATCGCCTTTCACAACGCGCCAGCATGCGAAGATTCGTGCTTCGTTAGGACAGGATTTCAAAAAAGCCTATTCGGCAGGAACCATTTCGCGATCGGGGCCTGCTATGGCTGGACCCTTGGAAATTGTTTCAGGATCGCGCAGGGCCTCGGCGAGCGTCGTCCCCTCCAGCAGAAGGAGCTGCGCGCTATAAGTATCGGCGAAGAGCCGGCGCACGAAGCAGGTCTTCTCGTCGGCACAATCGGTGCAGCGTCGATAGGCCGTGCGCGAGATGCAAGGCAGCGGCGCAATCGGGCCGTCGATGGCGCGCAGCACGTTGCCGATGGTGATGTCTTCCGGCCGCTTGATGATGACATAGCCCCCGGCCCGGCCGCGGCGGCTGGCGACGATGCCGGCCCGTTTGAGGTCGAGGAGGATGTGCTCGAGGAATTTCCGCGGGACCGCCGCTTCGGAAGCAATCTCCTCGATCTGCACAGAATCGCCCTTGCGCTCGGCCAGTTCGGCGAGCGCCTTGAAGGCGTATTTGGCTTTCTGGGAGATCATCTACGGCGACCGACGGGCGAATTGCTGGGCTATACGCCCAAAATACCCATGTGGGAATGAATTATCCGTGCATCAACGCCGCCGGAAGGCAAGGTAAGCCGGCTTGCGGCCTTCTGCAAAGGCCTTCCGCTCGTAGCGCGTCCCCGGCCAGCCCGGAAAGGGCAGCCGCCAGTCGTCGGCGCGCTCCGCCGTCCAGTCGAATTCCGGCCGGACCACGACGTGGCGGAGCGTCCAGTCGACATAGGATTCGATATCCGAGGCAAACCGGAACAGGCCGCCCGGCACGAGGCCGCGGGCAAAACGGTCGAGGTTTTCGCGGCTGACGAAGCGGCGCTTCCAGTGGCGCTTCTTCGGCCAGGGGTCGGGATAGAAGAGGTCGATGCGGTCCAGCGCTGCCGCCGGCAGCCAATCGAGAAGCTCCGCCGCATCGCTGCCGAACAGGCGGACATTGCCGAGCTTCTTCTCCGAGACAGCGGCGACCGCCTTGGCCATGCCGTTCAGGAAGGGCTCGGCGCCGATGAAGCCGATATCGGGCCGCGCCTCGGCCTCGTGAACCAGGTGCTCGCCGCCGCCGAAGCCGATCTCGAGCCGGAAGGCCGAGACCGGCGATTCGAACAGGCCGGCGAGGGTCCCCGAAAATGGCGTGCCGATATCGACGAGGAGCGCCGGCAGGCGCTCCGCCATCAGGTCGGTGCGGCGGGCGGAGAGCGGCTTGCCCTTCCGCCTGCCCCAGAGCGAGTCGCGCCGCCCGGTCATGGACGGTTTCCCGTTGCCGGCGATCAGGCGTCGAGCGCGCTACGGATCTGGCCGGCAAGATCGGTGCGCTCCCACGAGAAGCCGCCATCCGACTCCGGCGCGCGGCCAAAATGGCCGTAGGCCGAGGTCCGCGCATAGATCGGCCGGTTGAGGCTGAGATGCTGGCGGATGCCGCGCGGCGACAGATCCATCACCTCGGAGAGAACCTTCTCGAGCTTGCCTTCGTCGACCCGGCCGGTGCCGTGCAGGTCGACATAGACCGAAAGCGGCTTGGCGACGCCGATCGCGTAGGAGACCTGGATCGTGCAGCGGTCGGCGACATCGGCGGCGACGACGTTCTTGGCGAGATAGCGGGCGGCGTAGGCGGCCGAACGATCGACCTTGGTCGGATCCTTGCCGGAGAAAGCGCCGCCGCCATGCGGTGCGGCGCCGCCATAGGTGTCGACGATGATCTTGCGGCCGGTCAGGCCGCAATCGCCGTCCGGTCCGCCGATGACGAATTTACCGGTCGGGTTGACGTGCCAGGCGGTGGTGCCGTTGACCCAGCCCTCGGGCAGCGCCTTGCGGACGAGCGGCTCGACGACGGCGCGGACGTCTTCCGAGCTCATGGTCTCGTCGAGATGCTGGGTGGAGACGACGATCGACGTCGCCTTGACCGGCTTGCCGTTCTGATAAAGCACGGTCACCTGGCTCTTGGCGTCGGGGCCGAGCATCGGGGCAGCGCCCGACTTCCGTGCATCGTTCATCAGCTTCAGGATGCGGTGGGCGTAGTAGATCGGCGCCGGCATCAGCTCCGGCGTCTCGCGGCAGGCATAGCCGAACATGATGCCCTGGTCGCCGGCGCCCTCGTCCTTGTTGCCGCTGGCATCGACGCCCTGGGCGATGTCGGCCGACTGGGCGTGCAGGAGAATTTCGACATTCGCCTTCTCCCAATGGAAGCCGTCCTGCTCGTAGCCGATGTCGCGAATGGCCTCGCGGGTGAGATTCTCGATCATGGCCGGGGTGATCGAGGATGGGCCCCTCACCTCGCCGGCGATGACCACCCGGTTGGTGGTGGCGAGCGTCTCGCAGGCGACGCGGGCTTCCGGCATCGCCGCAAGATACGCATCAACGACAGTATCGGAAATCCGGTCGCAAACCTTGTCCGGATGGCCTTCGGAAACGGATTCACTGGTGAAATGATAGGAGGCTCGTGCCACGGATCGTGTTCCCCAATAGTGCGCCTGCCATGACGCGACGCGTTGTTCTGGCAGCGAGGCCGGTAATAATCAACCGGCAAACCGCCTCACTTTGTCATGCGGGATCATCCAGCGCAGACGACTGCGCCGATTCCAAGTCCTCGCGAAGGGGTGGGCTTAAAGAGGCGGCTTAGCCGCCTTCTTCTTCACCGGCGACGGCCCGCACAAGATCGATGATCCGGCGCCGCAGCTTCGCATCCTTGATGCGGACGAAGGCCTTGTTCAGCTGAATGCCTTCCGAGCTCGACAGGAAATCGACGACATAGTCGCGACCGCCGCTTTCGGCGAGGCTTGCCGCTTCGGCGGGCGTGCCCGGTGCATCTTCGAAGAAGAAGGCAACCGGGACGGTGAGCACGGTCGCGATATGCTGCAGCCGGCTGGCACCGATGCGATTCGTGCCCTTTTCGTATTTCTGGATCTGCTGGAAAGTGATGCCGAGCGCTTCGCCCAGCTTTTCCTGACTCATGCCTAGCATCATGCGTCGAAGTCTGACCCGACTACCGACATGAATGTCGATCGGGTTAGGCTGCTTTTTATTGGCCATTGCGGCTCTCTTCTCTCGCCGCCTGACGGCCGACGGCTTGCTGTCGTTCCTGAACGCGCCAACGAAGCCCGGCAAAAGAGCCGGACTCCCGAAGCGGCAGTGCGGCGCGCGTCGTCCGCACGCACCGCATTGTCTATGAACTCAGGTCGCAATCAATATTTTGGACCCCCCTCGTGATTTGTGTCAATTGCGCGAAATCCTCCGCGGGGACTGCCCAATTGTCGCAACACAAAGCGTGAAAACCATGAGAAACGGGAAGATCCAGACCCCGTAGAGGGAAAACACCGTCTGCGGCAAAGCGACCGGCAGTTCGCCGTCGACGACGCCGGCCTCGCCGACGTCGAGGCTTGAACGCACCCGGCCGTATGAATCGACGATCGCCGAAATTCCAGAATTGGCGGCGCGGACGAGTGGCAATCCTTCCTCCACGGCGCGCAGGCGCGCCTGGAGAAAATGCTGGCGTGGCCCCGGCGTGTCGCCGAACCAGGCATCGTTGGTGAGATTGAGGAGCCAGCCGGGCCGCTCGCCCGGCGCCGTGACCTCGCCGGGAAAAATGATCTCGTAGCAGATCAGGGGCGCGGCCGGCGGTGCACCGGCAATCGCCAGGTTGCGGCGCGCGGTGCCGGCGGAGAAGCCGCCGGGGAGGCTGGTGAGCTGGCGGAGGCCGAGTGATTCGAGCGCCGACTGGAAAGGCAGGAACTCGCCGAAGGGAACGAGGTGGACCTTGTCGTAGGCCGACAGGATCTCGCCGTCATCGCCGATGACGTAGACGCTGTTGAAGACGCGCTCGGAGAGCGTCGCTTCGGTGCGTTCGGCCCGGGCCGCGCCGGTGATCAGCGTCGTCCCCTGCGGCAGGAGCGCCGCGATGGCGGCCAGCGCATCCGGACGGTCGGTGAGGAAAAACGGAAAGGCCGATTCGGGCCAGACGAGATGGGTGGCGCTGGCGATGCCGCTCCCCTCCGGCGACGGCGCTGCGTCGCTCAATTCAAGGTGGCGGCGGAAGATCGCGTCCTCGTTCTCGTCCTGCCATTTCTCGTTCTGGGCGATGGCCGGCTGGACGATGCGCAGACGCGTTTCCGGAACCACGGCGTCGGAGGCGCCGGCAAGCCGTACGAGCCCGAAGCCGGCATGGACAGCCACCAGCAGCGCCGCAGCGCCCATGAACAGCAGGCGGCCGCGCCGGCCATCCCTCTCCGCCGAGGCGAGAACCGCCGGCGCCGCGAAGATGATGAAGGCGGCGAGCGTCAGCCCCCAGAGGCCCACGATCGAAGCCGACTGCATCATCACCGGGATCGGGGTCAGCGTGTAGCCGAAGGCGTTCCAGGGGAAGCCAGTCAGGACATGGCCGCGCAGCCATTCGGCGCCGGCGAAGGCAACGCCGAGGACCAGGATCCGCGGCCAGCCGTCCGGCCAGACAAGACGGGCGGCTGCGGCCGCGAGACCCCAGAACAGCGCCAGGCCGGCCGGCATGGCGAGGACCGCGACCGGCAGGAGCCAGGTGAACTTATCGGCGTCGACGAGGAAGGCGGCGCCGATCCACCAGAGGCCGGCCAGGAAATAGCCGAAGCCGAAAGCCCAGCCGACCAGCGCCGCCGGCATCAGGCGGCCGATCGCGCCGCGACCGTCGCCCGGTACGGCGCCGTCGATCAGCCAGACGAGGACCGGCAGAGTCAGCCAGAGAACGGGAAAGGCGGAGAATGGCGGCAGGGCGAGTGCCGACAAAGCCCCGGCGGCAAGCGCCACGGCGAAGCGCCGCCAGCCCCAGAGCACGATGATCGCATCGGCGATGATGCGCATTGGGCGCTTCTGATTCCCGAATCGCTGGAGGGCGAATAGCGAATAGGGAGTAGCGAAAAGTGAGCGAATAGGGAAATAGCGAGTAGCGAATAGAGTTGAAACTACGCGCTATTCGCTACTCCCTATTCGCTCTCGATCACGCTTCGGACGCTGCGCCCGTGCTGACTTTTTGCAGGCGCCGCCGCGGCTCGGGACGCGGCGATCCCGCCGGCCTTCGATAGATGCGGAGGCGCTTGATGCGGCGCGGATCGGCGTCGAGAATCTCGAACTCGAAGCCGCCAGGCCCGGCGATGAGCTCGCCGCGGACCGGAATACGGCCGATGAGGCTGTAGACCAGCCCGCCGATCGTATCGACATCCTCGCTGTCGTCGCCGCGGACGAAATCCGCGCCGATCGCCGCCTGGACCTCGTCGAGGTCGGCGCGCGCATCGGCCAGGAAGACGCCGTCGCCATCGCCGACGATCATCGCGCTGGAGGCGTCGTCATATTCGTCCTCGATATCGCCGACGACCATCTCGATGATATCCTCCAGCGACACGACGCCGTCGGTGCCGCCATACTCGTCGATGACGAGGGCGAGCTGCATGCGTGTCGCCTGCATCGACGCCAGCAGCACCGGCACCGGCATCGACGGCGGCACGAAGAGGATGTTGCGGACGAGATCGGCCTCGGCAAGATTCTTTGCGAGGTCGATCTTGGTGAGATCGATGGGCTGCTTGACGCCGTCCTGCATCGGCTCGGGGCCGGCCGCGGCAAGCGTCATATAGGCCATCAGATCCTTGATGTGGACGAAGCCGACGGGATCGTCGAGCGTCTCGCGGAAGACCGGCATGCGCGAATGGCCGGATTCGCGGAACTCGAGCAGCATGTCGCCGACCGACGTGCCGATGTCGACGGCATAGATGTCGGCGCGCGGCACCATGACGTCATCGACGCGAACGTCGCGAAGCCTGAGGATGTTGGAAAGCATCGCCCGTTCTTCGGGCGCAAAGGCGCTGGCGACCTCGTCATCGGCAAGCGCTTCGGCAAGATCCTCGCGGATCGAGGAAGCGGCCTTGAGGCCTAATGCCGCCTTGAGGCGATCGAGCCAGGTCTCCTGGAAGTGAGGCTCGCCGCCGTTTCCTATTCGACTACTATCAGGGTCGGAAGACTGTTCGGACTTACTACTTTGCGATTCTGAGTCGTTCATCTCTCTCTACAGGCGCAAACGCGCCTCTCAACGTTGTCGGGAATAGGGATCGGCTATGCCGAGCCCGCCTAGAATGGCGGTTTCCAGCCCTTCCATCAGTTTGGCCTCACCGTCATCCTCGTGATCATAACCGAGAATGTGCAGGAAGCCATGCAGGATCAGATGGGCCAGATGCGCCTCGAGGGTCAAGCCCCCGGCCGCGGCCTCGCGGGAAACGGTCTCCTCCGCCAGCACGACATCGCCGAGAATTGGCCCCATGCGGCCGTTTTTCAAGGGCGCGCCTGGAAAGGAAAGGACATTGGTCGGCTTGTCCTTCTTCCGGAACTTACGGTTAAGCAACCGGATATGGGCGTCATCGGTGAAGGCCAGCGACAGCTCGGCGCCTCCGGCGAGGTCGAGTTGCAACGCGACATTCGCAGCCGTAACGACCTTTTCGGCGATCTTCTTCAGCCGCGGCCGTGACGGCCAGTCGCCCGCCTCGACCAGGATGTCGAGGGCGATCGGGAGCGTGCTTTTCGCCTTCGGCAAGCGGTGCTGCTCAGACGCTCTCGCCGCGACCGGCGGCCGCGGCGGCGTCATAGGCCTCGACGATGCGGCCGACGAGCGGATGACGGACGACATCGGCGGCGGTGAAGCGAATCTGGGCGATGCCGGCGACGCCGCGCAGCAGCGTCGTCGCCTCGACGAGGCCGGAAACATGGCCGGGCGGCAGGTCGATCTGGGTCGGATCGCCGGTGACGATCATGCGCGAATTCTCGCCGAGGCGGGTCAGGAACATCTTCATCTGCATCGATGTCGTGTTCTGCGCCTCGTCGAGGATGACGATGGCATTGGTCAGGGTGCGGCCGCGCATGAAGGCGAGCGGCGCCACCTCGATCACCTCGGAATCGAGCGCCCGCTCGACCTTTTCCGGCGGCATCATGTCGTAGAGCGCGTCGTAGAGCGGGCGGAGATAAGGATCGACCTTCTCCTTCATGTCGCCGGGCAGGAAGCCGAGGCGCTCGCCGGCCTCGACGGCCGGACGCGACAGGATCAGCTTGTCGACGGCGCCGCGCTCCAGCATGGCGGCGGCATAGGCGACGGCGAGATAGGTCTTGCCGGTGCCGGCCGGACCGATGCCGAAGACGAGCTCGGCCCGGTCGAAGGCGCGGATATAGGCATCCTGGACGGGTGTGCGGGCCATCACGGTGCGGCGCCGCGTCGAGATCTGCGCCATGGCGAGACGGCCGCGCGGTTCGAGGCTCGGCAGCGAGAGCTGATCGTCAGCTGCCTCCGCCATGCGGATGGCGCCGTCGACGTCGCCGGGCGCCAGCTCGTGGCCCTTTTGGAGGCGGCCATAGAGGATATCGAGGGCGAGGCGGGCGCGGTTCAGCGCCTCGGGCTCGCCGCGGATTGTCACCTGGTTGCCGCGGGCCGCGGCCTCGACGCCGAGGCGCTGCTCGATCATGGCGAGGTTCTGGTCGAACTCGCCGAACAGCGCCGGGATCAGGCGATTGTCATCGAAGGCGACGACGACATGGCCACGTTCATCGGACCGGCCAATCTCGCCAGCCATCGGCCGCAGGGTCACGCGGTTGCCTCCATCGGCAGGGGGATGCGGGGTTCGGCGGCAGGCGCCGCCAGGCGGCCATTGAGGCTGTTGGTGCCGAGCGTCTCGATCACCACGCGGCCGATCGTGCCGATCAGGGTTGCGGATGCATCGACATGGACGGGAAGCAGCCAGGGCGAGCGGCCGACGATCTGGCCGGGGCGCTTGCCCTTGCGCTCGAACAGGACTTCCGCCGTGCGACCGACCGTCGAGGCGTTGAAGACGCGGGCGTGGCGGTTGACCGAGGCCTGCAGGCGCTGGAGGCGCTCGGACTTCTCGGCTTCCGGGACCTGGTCGGCCTGCGTCGCCGCCGGCGTGCCGGGGCGCGGGCTGTATTTGAAGGAGAAGGCCGCCGCGTAGCCGACGGTATCGATGATCGACAGCGTGTCGGCGAAATCGGCCTCGGTCTCGCCGGGGAAGCCGACGATGAAATCGCAGGACAGGGCGATGTCCGGGCGCGCGGCGCGGACGCGGTCAACGAGGCGAAGATAATCGGCGCGGCTGTGGCGGCGGTTCATGGCCGCCAGGATGCGGTCGGAGCCGGACTGCACCGGCAGGTGCAGATAGGGCATCAGCGCCGGCAGATCACGATGCGCGGCGATCAGGGCGTCATCCATATCGCGCGGATGGCTGGTGGTGTAGCGGAGGCGATCGAGCCCCGGGATCTCGGCAAGGTGAAAAAGCAGCCGGCCAAGCCCCCAGTCGTTTCCGTCGGGGCCTTCCCCATGCCAGGCATTGACGTTCTGGCCGAGCAGCGTGACCTCGCGGACGCCATGCGCCACCAGCCGCTGCGCCTCGGCGGCGATCGCGGCGACCGGGCGCGAGACCTCGGCGCCGCGCGTGTAAGGGACGACGCAGAAGGTGCAGAACTTGTCGCAGCCTTCCTGGACGGTGAGGAAAGCGGAATAGTTCTTGTCTCTTGTTGCTTCCCGGTCGAGCCTACGGCTCTCCTCGCCTCTTGGGAGGCCATCGAGAACGCTGAACTTCTGGGCGACGGCGAAATCCGTCTCGATCGAGCGCTTGCCGGCGGCCGCATCGGCGACCAGGGCCGGCAGGCGCTGGTAGGATTGCGGGCCGACGACGAGGTCGACGGCCGGGGCACGGCGCATGATCTCGGCGCCTTCGGCCTGGGCGACGCAGCCGGCGACGCCGATCAGCACCTTGCGACCGGCTTCGGCCGCCTCGCCCTTCAGCACGCGCAGGCGGCCGAGCTCGGAATAGACCTTCTCGGAGGCCCGCTCGCGGATGTGGCAGGTGTTGAGCAGGATGAGATCGGCGGATTCTGCCGTCTCCGCGGCGGCGTAGCCGGCGGTCGCGAGAGCGTCCATCATCCTTTCGGAATCATAGACGTTCATCTGGCAGCCATAGGTCTTGACGAAGACTTTCTTCAGGTCTCGATCCAATCCGCTCATCACATCAGGCGCTTGGCCGAGCACCGCAGACGCCTGCAGCAGTGGGCCATGGCCGTCATCCGTTCCTAGCGCCTTTTGGCTTCCGGGAGAATAGCCCGCCGAGTTGACGGAATTGCGTCAACGCTCGTCGGCCGGCTTGGCGCCGAGCGGCACCGCGTAGAGTTCGAGGCGATGGTCGACCAGCCGGAAGCCAAGGCGCTCGGCGATCAGCTTCTGCAGGGCCTCGATTTCCTCGTTGCGGAATTCGATGACCTCGCCCGAGCGGAGATCGATCAGATGATCGTGATGCTCGTCGGGGACCGGCTCATAACGGCTGCGGCCGGCGCCGAAATCATGGCGGGCGATGACGCCGGCATCCTCGAAGAGCTTCACCGTCCGGTAGACGGTGGCGATCGAGATGTGCGGATCGACTGCGGAGGCGCGACGATAGAGCTCCTCGACATCGGGATGGTCGGTCGCCGCTTCCAGCACGCGGGCAATGACCCGGCGCTGCTCGGTCATGCGCATGCCCTTGGCGACGCAGACCTCTTCGATGCTCTGAAGCGATTTTTCGGTAGCCAAAATGCCAGTTCCGTCTATCGGGTCCTTCGCGTTACCGAAGTTGTAGGCGCATGACAAGCGCGCTGCCTTCCGGGTCGACGCCCTTGCGATAATAGCCTTTTCGCACGCCCACGTCCTCGAATCCGAGCGAGCGATAGAGCCCGATGGCGGGCTCATTGCCGCGGTCGACCTCGAGGAAGCAGGCGGCGACATGCTCGCGATAGAGGCGGCGCATCGCCTCCTCCATCAGAAGGCGGCCATGGCCCTTGCCGCGGCTGGCCCGCGATACGGCGACGGTCAGGATCTCGGCTTCGTCGGCGGCGGTGTGCACGATGATGAAGCCGAGCATCCGGCGCCTGCCGAAAATCGATTCGCGCCGGACGCCGAGCGTGAAGGCGTTGCCGCCATTCATCAGCGCGGTGAAATCCTCGGCGCTCCAGGCGCGGGCGAAGGCGTCGGCGTGGATGTCGACCAGCGACTCGGCATCGGCGGAGCGGGCGGCGTCGATGAAGATGCGGGCGCGCGGCAGGAGACCCATCATCGGCGGGCGACTGCTTTTGCCGCCTGCGGCTTGGCGTCGGGCGGACGCAGGTATAACGGCCGCGGCGGCGACCCGTCGGGGATCGCGGCACGGCCGAGCGCGGCGACAGCGAGGATATCGGGCGAGGCCCGGCGATGGAGGATGGTCACGTCTTGCTCCGCCTGCGCGGCGACCAGATCGGCGCCGCTCCCGGCGAGAGCATCGCCCAGCTCGAGCAGCGACGCAAAATAACCGGCCGGACCGACTTCCGCGGCCGTTGCCGGCGTGCCGTCGGCGTGGAAGCGCTGGCCGTAGATCTCGTCGCGGCGGGCATCGAGGACGGCCATGACCGGCACGGCGCCGGCGGTATCGCGGACCGAGCGCGCATGCGCTTCCAGCGTGCCCACGCCGACGACCGGACGGCCGGTGACCAGCGCGAAGCCGCGGGCCGCGGCAATGCCGACACGCAGCCCGGTGAAGGAGCCGGGGCCGACGGTGACGGCGATTCGATCAAGATCGGGGAAGCCGAGGCCGACCTCACGCATGGCGCTTTCAACCATGCCGACGAGGCGCTCGGCATGGCCGCGGCCGAGGATTTCCGAGACGACGACCGGCGTGCCGCTCTCGGTGAGGACGGCGACCGAGCAGGCTTCCATTGCGGTGTCGATCGCGAGGAGCTTCATGAAAAGCGGCATAGGACGGCCGGCGAACCCTGTCGAGGCACGTCCACGGACTAGCTCAATGAAAGCCTTCCGAGGCCGCTCAGGCCTCGACCTGACGGATGTCGCGGACTTCCGGGACGTAGTGGCGGAGCAGATTCTCGATGCCGTGCTTCAGCGTCGCGGTCGAGGACGGGCAGCCCGAGCAGGCGCCGCGCATGTTGAGATAGACGGTGCCGTCGCGGAAGCCCCTAAAGGTGATGTCGCCGCCATCCTGGGCAACCGCCGGGCGGACTCGGGTCTCGATCAGCTCCTTGATGGTGCCGACGATCTCGGCATCGCCTTCCTCGAAGAATTCGTCCTCATCCTCGCCCGCCGGCTCCTCGATGAGGACCGGGATGCCGGACATGAAATGCTCCATGATGGCGCCGAGGATGGCCGGCTTGATATGCGGCCACTCGCCGGACGACTTGGTCACGGCGACGAAATCACCGCCCAGGAACACGCCCGAAACACCCGGCACGCCGAACAGGCGCTCGGCGAGTGGCGAGGAGTGGGCCTCTTCCAGATTGAGGAATTCCGCCGTTCCCGAGCCCATGACCATGCGGCCGGGCAGGAATTTCAGGGTCGCCGGATTGGGGGTTGATTCGGTCTGGATGAACATTTTTCGCCCTCACGCGCGACTCCGCGCTTTCCTAGCCTCAGATGTAGGCCCGCGGCCGGTCGACATCAAGGCTGGCGCATAGAGCGTGCCCCGATTCAACGGAATCGGATCATGCTCCAGATTCCTTGATTTGACGCGCTGTCGGACGGAAAACCGGTTCCACCCCGGATCGGGGTCCGGGGCATGCTTTTCCTGACATTGCTCTAGGCGGGATCTGCGCCGAGGCCGGCGAACAGCGCGTCGAAGCGTGGATCGAGGCGCGCGTTGTCGAGATCGGGATCGTGCCGCCTGATCCAGGCCGTCTTGAAACGGGCATAGCCCGGCTTCAGCATCCGCTCGAGCTGGCGCAGGCATTCGTCTACATCGCCCAAGACTGAAAACAGACAGGCAAGGTTGTAGATGGTGCGGCTGTCGCCGCTGTCGATGACCAGCGTCAGCCGCGCCCAGCGCATGGCCTCGGTCATGCGACCCAGCGCCACCAGGGCAAAGGCGCCGACATAGGTGGCCCGCTCGTCCGACGGATCGACGGCGACGCGACGCTCGGCAACGCTCAGCACCCAGGCCGCGATGCGTGCCATCTCCTCGTCCCGTCCACAGGCGCGGAGGCTGGTCATCAGCATCATGCCGGTCTGCAGGTCCTGATCCGCCAGGGCGAAGGCGGCCTTCATCGACCCAACCGATTCTTCCGCCTGGCCGATCAGCAGAAACATCAGCCCGCGATAGAAATGCGCCTCCTGGTGGCGCGGGTTGATGGCGATCGCCTTGCGGAAATCGGCCTCGGCGGGTTCGATCTCGTTGAGGATGGAACGGACGCGGCCCCGCGACGTGTAGGCCTCGGCCAGTTCCGGATCGAGCTCGAGCGCGCGTTCGCTGTCGGCGATCGCACCGGCGATCGCGCCGGCATCGTCATAGTGATAGGCGAGCATCGACAGGCTGTCGGCGCGACCGCAATAGGCTTCGGCATAGGCGGGATCGAGGGCGATCGCCCGCGCGAACATCCGGCTGGAGAGTTCGACGCTTCGCCGGGTCATCTCGCGCAGGCATGCGCGACCGCGGAGATAATCCGGATAGGCGTCGGCATTGCGCGTCGCGCGCCGGCCGATGGCGATCGCCTCGTTCGGCGAAAGCTTCAACTTGAGCGCCTGGACGATGTTGGCGGCGATCTCGCCCTGCAGGTCGAAGATGTTGACGAGCTCGCGGTCATAGCGCTCGCCCCACAGCTGGCGGCCGCTGCGGCCATCGATGAGCTGCGCCGTGACCCGGACATTGGCGCCGGCCTTGCGCACGCTGCCGTCGAGGATGTAGCGGACCCCCAATTCGCCGGCGATGCGCTCGGGACGCATCGGCGTGCCCTTGTAGATCGATGTCGAGCTTCGCGCCGCGACATGGAGCTCGGCGACCTTGGACAGGTCGGTGATCACGTCTTCGGCGACGCCGTCGCTGAAATAATCCTGCTCGGCGTCGCCGCTCATGTTGACGAAGGGAAGCACCGCGATCGACAGGTCGCCATGATCGGCCGGTGCGGCAACGATCGGCGCGAACGGCGGCACGGCGGCGAAGCTGACGGTCGGGGCATGGTCCGAGGCGACGATGCCTTCGGCGAGCGCCACCGTTTCGGACGAGGGTTCGGCGCCGAGCTCGCGGCGCATGAGCTCGCGGCAATTGCGGAATTGCGAGACTGCCAGCGAGCGCTCGCCGGAGGCCGCATAAAGCCGGATCAGCGCACGGTGGCTCTCCTCGCGAAGCGGATCGAGAGCCAGCAGATCGCGGGCCCGCTCGATTGCGGTGGCGAAGCGGCGCGTTTCGCCGAGCCGCCCGATCTCGCGCTCGAGCGCCTGCATCGCAAGGCTTCGGTATTTTTCGCGCTGGCCGAGAACCCAGGCCGTGAAGTCGCCGGCGTCGCGTTCGTGACCTTCGAGGAAGTCGCCCGGATAGATCTCCGACAATTGCCAATCGCCACCAGCCTCCCCCAGCGCCGCCCTTTGCAGACGGTCGCAATCCGTCGCCAGGATTCCGGCCTGCAAAGACACGGACTCGCGGTCGACGGCGATCGCCTCGTCGCCGAGAGCCTTGCGGAGATCCGACAGGGCGTTGCGCAGGCTGCCGCGGGCCTGCTCGTCCTGGCTGTCGCCCCAGAGCAGGCCGGCGAGATGATCGCGGCCATGGGCGCGGCCGGGCGCCAGCGCCAGATAAGCGAGGAGCTGGCCGCATTTGCGCGTCCGGAGCGCCAGCGGCAGGCCGTCGGCCCCCTTGAGGGTCAACCCTCCCAGGAGTTCGAGCAGGGGCCGCCGATCCTCGGTGACTGGGTTGGCGGCTGGGGGCAGGCTGATTTTTTTCATCGGCAGACCGATTTAACGCGTTTTTCCCGATGCCGTCACGCCGGCCGAACGATGGCGTCACGGCGGCGCGCGAGCCTCCCTGCATGGACTTCCGCTCGGGCGGAGAAACCGGGAGACGGGCGATGCGTCACGAGAAATTCGGGCTTGAAGCCGCCGAATTAAATCGAATTGCCATAGCGGATGCGAAGCGCCCTTCCCGGCTCTCCGGCTTTCTTCTGCGGAGCGGCCGGCGGATCGTCGGGGCTTTCATCAAGGATCGCCCCGACCTTCGCGATTTTTCCGATTCGCAGCTTCGCGATATCGGGCTGACACGCAACGACATCGAGCGCTTCTGACTCAGGCAATCGCCTTGATGGTGGCGTCGTCGAGCGTGCCCGGAACGATGGTGATCGGTATCGGGAAGGTGCCGGAGGCCTTGCCGGCGATGGCAGTGACGAGCGGGCCGGGGCCTTCATTCTCGGCACCGGCGGCGAGCACGAGGATGGCGATATCCTCATCCTCCTCGATCAGCTTGGCGATCTCGTCGGCACGGGCGCCCTCGCGGATCACCATCTGCGGCTCGACCTGCGCGATGTCGCGGACCATGTCGGCGAAGCGGCCGAGGGTTTCCTCGGCGGTGTCCATCGCCTCGGCGCGCATGATGTTCTCGACGCCGATCCAGTGCTGGAATTCGCCGGGCACGATGACATACAGCATGACGAGCGCGCCGGCGGTGCGCTCGGCGCGGCGCGCCGCATAGAGAACGGCGCGCGAGCATTCCGGCGTGTCGTCGATGACGACCATGAATTTTCGCCGGTGGCCTTCCTCGGTACTTCGTCGGGGACGGAGCATCGTATCACCCCTCTACGCAAAGCGACGCAGCGCGCCCATGCTGCCACCCGCACTCCCCGCCGACAACCTACTTCCGGCGGATGAAGCCGACGACATCCTTGACGCCGGCCATGGTGCGGTCGGCGATGACGCGGGCACGATCGGCACCGTCGACCAGAACGCTGTCGATATAGGCCGGATCGGCGATCAGCCGCCGCATCTCGTTGGCGATTGGCGACAGCTTCTCGACGGCGAGCTCGGCCAGCGCCGGCTTGAACACCGAGAATTGCGAGCCGCCAAATTCGGCGAGCACGGATTCCTTCGGCCTTCCCGAGAGCGCCGCATAGATGCCGACGAGGTTATCGGCTTCCGGCCGGCCCTTCAGCCCACCGGGCTCGGAGGGCAGCGGCTCCGGATCGGTCTTGGCCTTGCGGATCTTCTGGGCGATGCCATCGGCATCGTCGGCGAGCGCGATCCGCGAATAATCGGACGGGTCCGATTTCGACATCTTCTTGGTGCCGTCGCGGAGCGACATGACGCGCGTCGCCGGGCCGGTGATCAGAGGCTCGGTGACCGGGAAGAAGGCATCGCCGAAGCCGTTGGCGACAATCGATTCGGAGAAGTCGTTGTTGAACTTGATGGCGATGTCGCGGGCGAGTTCGAGATGCTGCTTCTGGTCGTCGCCGACCGGCACATGCGTGGCGAGATAGGCGAGGATGTCGGCGGCCATCAGGTTCGGATAGGCGAAGAGGCCGACCGAGGCGTTCTCGCGATCCTTGCCGGCCTTTTCCTTGAACTGCGTCATTCGCGACAGCCAGCCCATGCGGGCGACGCAATTGAACACCCAGGCGAGCTCGGCATGGACCGAGACCTGGCTCTGGTTGAAGACGATATGGGCCTTCGGATCGACGCCGGCGGCGAGGAAGGCGGCGGTGACCTCGCGGATGTTGCCGGTCAGCTCGGCCGGATCCTGCCAGACCGTGATCGCATGCATGTCGACGACGCAGTAGACGCATTCATGCGTCTTCTGCAGCGCGACGAAATTGACGATGGCGCCGAGATAGTTGCCGAGATGGAGATTTCCGGTCGGCTGGACGCCGGAAAAGACCCGCGGCTTGAATTCGGTCATGGCTGAAAGGCTCCGGCTGGCGGCGCGGTTATGGCCGACGCGTTCCGGCGGCGCAAGTGGATCAGGCGCCGCGCCGGCGCCGGAGCAGCGAGACGAGCCGGCTGCCGTCGACCGCGCCGGTGACATGGCAGAGCAGCGCGAAGAGGATAAGCCCGGTCAGGACGAGGACCACGAGCGCGCCGACCTGGGTGAGGATGCTCGCCGCCGTCAGGTAGGGCGACAGCAGCCAGGCGAGCAGGTAAAGCGCCGCGCCCATGAGGATCGCGGCCAGCGCCAGCAGCGGCACGCGGCGGCGGAACAGCGCATCCGGCCTGAACTGGCCGCGCTTCCACAGCGTCCAGCCGAGCATCGCGGTGTTGAGCCAGGAGGCTATGGCGGTGCCGGCGGCGATGCCGAGATAGCCGAAGGTGAAGAAGAGCAGCAGCGAGCAGGCGATGTTCACGGCGACCGAGATCGCGCCATAGATCATCGGCGTGCGCGTGTCCTCGCGCGCGAAATAGGCCGGCTGGAGCACCTTGATCGCGACGAAAGCCGGCAGGCCCAGCGCATAAAGGGCGAGCGCCGGCGCGGTCGCGGCGGTATCGGCGGCGGTGAAGGCGCCATGTTCGAAGAGGACGCTGAGGATCGGCGCCGGAATCACGGCGAGCGCCACCGCGGCCGGCAGCGTCAGGGCGGCGGCGAATTCGAAGGAACGGTTCTGGACGCGCGCCACCTCGTCCTCCTGCCCGGCCTGGAGGGCGCGGGCGAGATCGGGGAGAAGCACGACGCCGATGGCGATGCCGACGATGCCGAGCGGCAGTTGATAGAGGCGGTCGGCGTAATAGAGCCAGGAGACGGCACCGGCCTGCATCGACGCGATGATGGTGCCGACGACGATGTTGATCTGCACGACGCCGCCGGCAACGACGCTCGGCACGGCGAGCCTTGCGAGCCTCTTCACGCCGGGCGTCAGCCGCGGCCAGCGGAGCCGGACGGTGAGGCCGGCGCGATGGCAGGCGATGAACAATACGACGAGCTGGACGATGCCACCGACGACGACGGCAGCGCTGAGGATGACGCCCGCCTCGAGCGTCGCGATCTCGCCCTGCCAGAAGATGAACAGCAGCGCGGCGATGAGAACGACGTTGAGAAGCACGGTCGAGAAGGCGGCGGCGGCAAAACGCCCGGCGCCGTTCAGCACGCCGGAGAGGAGCGTGACTACCGAGATCAGCGCCAGATAGGGAAAGGCGATGCGGCTCAGCAGAACGGCGAGATCGAATTTTTCCGGATCGGAGGCGAAGCCCGGCGCCAGAGCGAAGGTCATCCAGGTCATGGCGACTTCGGCGATGACCGTGAAGACGATCAGGGCCGCGGCAAGGCCGGCCAGCGACTCCTCGGCGAAACGCTGTGCGGCGACCGTGCCTTCCGCCTGTCGCGTGCGGGCGAACATCGGCACGAAGGCGGAGGCGAAGCCGCCCTCGGCGAAGATGCGGCGGAAGAGATTGGGCAGGCGCTGGGCGACGAAATAGGCTTCCGCGACCGGCCCGGCGCCGAGTGCCGTCGCCAGGAAGATGTCGCGGACGAAGCCCAGCACACGGCTCATCGCCGTGCCTGAGCCGACGGTCGCGAAGTTGCGGAGGAGCGACATCGGCTCCCGATCGCCTCAGACGGTCTCGCGCTTGCGCGCCGGTTTCGTCTCGGCCGATTGCGGCCCGTCGAAAGCGAGCCGCAGCCGGCGCCGGATCGCCGTCTCGCGAGCCGGGTTGACGATCTTCTGATGTGTCAGGTCGGTAACGTAGAAGACGTCGACGGCGCGCTCGCCGAAGGTCGTGACATGCGCCGAGGCGATGTTGAGGTTGAGGTCCGACAAGGCGCGGGTGAGGTCGTAGAGCAGGCCCGGCCGGTCGAGGCCGGAGGCTTCGACGACGGTGAAGCGGTTCGAGCCCTGATTGTCAACGACGATGTTGGTCTCCAGGCTGAAGGCCTTCAAGCGGCTGCGCTTCTGGGCCTTGTGGGCAATCGTCTCGGGCAGGCGGATGCCGCCGGCGAGCGCCTGCTCGATGAGGTCGCCGATCTTCTTCGCCCGCCGCAGCTCGTCCTCTTCCGTGTCGAATTCGCGGCTCAGCGAAATCGTGTCGAGGGCCTTGCCGTCGGTGGTGGTGAAGATCTGCGCGTCGACGATGTTGCTGCCGGCGATGCTGCAGGCGCCGGCGATGACCGAGAGGAGGCGGGGGTGGTCGGGCGCCAGCACCGTGATCTCGGTGACGCCTTCGAAGGCGCGCGCCCGGGTCTGCGTCGCCAGGGCCTTGCCGTCGCGATCGGTGTCGCGGATGAAATTGGCATGCTCGACCATCTGGGACGGCTCGACGCGCAGCCAATAGGCCGGATAGTGGCGGTCGAGATAGGCGAGCCGGTCCTTCTCCGGCCAGTCGGACAGCGCGGCCGCGAGCTCGGCCTTGGCCTCGGCGACGCGGCGGTCGCGGCTGACCTGGCTGTGGCCGCCGGTCAGCACCGGCTCGGTCTCGTAATAAAGCGTTCTCAGAAGCTGGCCTTTCCAGCCGTTCCAGACGCCAGGCCCGACCGCCTTGATGTCGGCAACCGTCAGGATCAGCAGCATCTTCAGCCTTTCGAGGCTTTGGATGACGGCGGCGAAATCGAGGATCGTCTTGCGGTCGTTGAGGTCGCGGGACTGCGCCACCATCGACATGGTGAGATGGCGCTCGATCAGCCAGGCGACATTCTCGGTCTGCAACGGCGTCAGCCCGAAGCGTGGGCAGAGGCGGCGGGCGACGCGGGCGCCGGCGACCGAATGATCCTCCGGCCGGCCCTTGGCGATGTCGTGCAGGAAGAGCGCGACATAGAGAACGACGCGATCCTGCATGCCGGGCAGGATTTCGGCGGCCAGCGGATGCCGGTCGGCCTGCTCGCCGCGCTCGATCTCGGCGAGCTTGCCGATCGAGCGGATGAGATGCTCGTCGACCGTGTAGTGGTGATACATGTTGAACTGCATCAGCGCGACGATCTTGCCGAATTCCGGCACGAAGCGGCCGAGCACGCCGGCCTCGTTCATCTGGCGCAGAATCACTTCCGGCTGATTGCGCGAGGACAGGATCTCGACGAAGAGGCGGTTAGCCTCGGGATCCTCGCGCAGCTCCGCATCGATGAGCTTCAGCGAGCGGGCGATCTGCTGCATCACATCCGCATGGATGGGACGATCGTTGCGGTCGGCGAGATGGAAGACGCGGATCAGGTTGACCGGATCGCGCTTGAACACGCCGTCATTGGCCATGTTGATGCGGTCGTTGTCGACGATGAAATCGGTCGAGCCGGTGATCGTGCGGCGCTTGCTGCGGCCGAGGCGGAAGAAGCGGTTCAACGCCGGCGCGGTCTTGCCGTGATGCTCCTCGAGCACCGTGCAGAAAATGCGCGTCAGGTCGCCGACATCCTTGGCAACCAGGAAGTAGTGCTTCATGAAGCGCTCGACATCCTTCTGGCCGGGATGCGCGGTGTAGCCGAGGCGAGCCGCCATATCCTGCTGCAGGTCGAAGGTCAGGCGCTCCTCGGCGCGGCCGGTCATGAAATGGAGATGGCAGCGGACCGCCCAAAGGAAATCGTCGGCCTTCTCGAAGAGCTTGAGCTCGGCCTTGGAGAAGACGCCGGCCTTGACGAGATCGTCGCCGGTCGAGACGCGGAAGAAATATTTGCCGATCCAGAACAGCGTGTGGAGATCGCGGAGGCCGCCCTTGCCGTCCTTGACGTTGGGCTCGACGAGGTAGCGCGAGGCACCCTGCTGGCGATGGCGCTCGTCGCGCTCAGCGAGCTTGGCGACGATGAATTCGCGGCCGGTGCCCTTGACCACCTCGGCATCGAAACGGCTGACGAGATCGCGGAAGAGAGCGGTATCGCCCCAGATGTAGCGGGCCTCGAGGATAGCGGTCCGGATCGTCATGTCGGAGCGGGCGAGACGGATGCACTCGTCGACCGACCGCGTCGCATGGCCGACCTTCAGGCCGAGGTCCCAGAGCGTGTAGAGGATGAACTCGACGACGCTCTCGCCCCAGGGGGTCTGCTTGTAGGGCAGCAGGAAGAGGAGGTCGACGTCGGAGCCGGGCGCCAGCGTGCCGCGGCCATAGCCGCCGACGGCGGCCACCGTCATGTGCTCGGCGCTCGACCGGTTGGTCGAGGGATAGACGAACCGCAGCGCGAAATCATGGACGGCGCGGAGCAGACCGTCCTGGAGATCGGACAGGCGGCGGGCGCACAGCGTCCCCTCGCCGTCCTTCATCAGGAGCTTTTCGGCTGCGGCGCGGCCATCGGCCATCGCCTCCTTCAGGGCGGCGATGAGCGCGGGCCGGATCTTCGGCGAATACTCCGCATTCTTGCCGACAAGGGCGGCAAGCTTCGTCTGGAGCGCGTCTAGATCAAGCAGCGCAACCGGCGGAACGTCTGTTTTCATCGCGATTCGGAAGGTTTCCGGGGCATTTGGCGCGGGAAACTAGCGCGCTTTGCCGGCCGGCGCCATTAGCTCTCTTTCACCGCCCTCGCCGCCTTGAGGCGATAGAGGGCTTCCAGTGCCTCGCGCGGGGTCAATTCATCGGGGTTGATGGCGTCCAGAACCGCGGCCAGCGGGTCGGCGGCGGCCTTCGGCTCCTCCCGGCGGAGCACCGAGAAAAGCGGCAGATCGTCGATCAGCGCTGCGGCGGGCGACTTGCGGTCGGTCTCCTCGAGCTGGCGCAGGACGGCGCGGGCGCGCTCGACCACGGAGGGCGGCAGGCCGGCGAGCCGGGCCACCTGGATGCCGTAGGAGCGGTCGGCGGCACCGGGCACGATCTCGTGCAGGAAGACGACGTCGCCCTTCCATTCCTTGACCCGAACGGTGACGTTCTTGAGCCGTTTCAGTCGCTCCGACAGTGCCGTCAGCTCGTGATAATGGGTGGCGAAGAGCGCCCGCGAGCGGTTGGCCTCGTGGAGATGCTCGATCGCCGCCCAGGCGATCGACAGGCCGTCGAAAGTGGCGGTGCCGCGGCCGATCTCGTCGAGGATGACCAGAGAGCGCGGGCCGGCCTGGTTGAGGATCGCCGCGGTCTCGACCATCTCGACCATGAAGGTCGAACGGCCGCGGGCGAGGTCGTCGGCGGCGCCGACGCGGCTGAAGAGGCGGTCGACGATGCCGATCTCGGCCGCCGCCGCCGGAACATAGGAGCCGATCTGCGCCAGGATCGCGATCAGCGCATTCTGGCGGAGGAAGGTCGACTTGCCGGCCATGTTGGGCCCGGTGACGAGCCAGATCGCCCCGGCCTTGCCGTCCGCAGCGCCGAGATCGGTGTGGTTTGCGACGAAGGCGGTGGAGCCCTCGGCACGGAGCGCCTGCTCGACGACGGGATGGCGGCCGCCGTCGATCCGGAACGCCAGCGAGGCATCGACCTCCGGCCGGCACCAGTTCTCCGACTCCGCCAGCTCGGCGAGGCCGGCCGCAACATCGAGGACGGCAAGCGCCTCGGCAACGGCGCGGATCGCGTCGGTTTGCGCCGTGGCTTTCGCCGCCAGATCGGTGAAGACGGCGAGCTCCAGCGCCAGCGCGCGATCGCCGGCGCCGGAGATGCGTGCGTCGAGATCGGCGAGCTCGTTGGTGGTGAAGCGAAGCGCGCCGGCCATGGTCTGGCGGTGGATGAAGCGCTGGTTGAGCGGCGCGGCGAGGAGCTTGTCGCCCTGGCCTGCGGCGACCTCGATGAAATAGCCGAGCATATTGTTGTGCTTGATGCGCAGGCCGCGGAGCTCGGTCTCGGCGGCGTAGTTGGCCTGCAGGCCGGCGATGACGCGGCGGCTGTCGTCGCGAAGCTTGCGGGTCTCGTCCAGTTCGTCGCGGCAGCCATCGCGCACGAAGCCGCCGTCGCGCTTCAGATGCGGCAGGTCGTCGGCGAGCGCGCCGCGCAGCTCTTCGACCAGCGCGACAGGTGAAGCGCGGAGCGATTCGAGCGATTCGGCGATCTCCTGCGGCAGGGCCTCGCCACCCAGCCAGCCCGCGATGGCGGCCGCCTCGTCGAGGCCGTCGCGGATCGCGGCAAGGTCGCGGGGACCGCCGCGCTCGAGCGTCAGCCGCGACAGAGCACGGGCAAGGTCGGGGGCGGCGCGGAGCGCCCCACGGAGCTTGGCACGACGTGTCGTGTCGGCCAGCATCCACGACACGCTGTCGAGCCGGCGTGCGATCAAGCCCGGATCAAGCGAAGGCCCGGCGAGGCGCCGGGCCAGCAGCCTGGCGCCGGCGCCGGTCACGGTGCGGTCGATTGCGGCGACCAGGCTGCCGCGCCTGTCGCCGGTGAGCGTCGTGCTCAGCTCGAGATTGGCACGTGTCGCGGCATCGATGAGCATGACCTCACCGCCGGATTCGGCGACCGGCGGCGACAGCGCCGGGCGCTCACGGACCTGGGTCTTCTCGACATAGGCGAGCACCGCCGCCGCGGCGGTGAGCTCGGCGCGGTCGAAGGCGCCGAAGCCGTCCAGCGTGCTGACGGCAAAATGGGCCGTCAGGCGCGACGCCGCGGTGGCGCCGTCGAAGAAGGCCGGCGGCAGCGGCGTCACGGCGAAAGCAAGGCCGCGGAAGAAGCCGGCGAGCCCGGCGTCGGAAAAGACCGGCTCGGCAACGATCAGTTCGCGCGGCTCGATGCGGGCGAGGTCGGCGGCGAGCCGCTCGACGGTCGTGCCGGCTACCCGAAATTCCCCGGTGGAGATATCGACCCAGGCGAGCGCCAGCGCGTCGGCGCCATCCCGGCCGGCACCGCGGAGACGCGACAGGCTGGCGAGATAATTGTTGCGGCCGGGGACGAGCAGCGCCTCCTCGGTCAGCGTGCCGGGCGTCACCAGGCGGATGACGGCACGCGCCACGACCGACTTGCCGCCGCGCTTCCTGGCCTCGGCGGGATTCTCGGTCTGCTCGCAGACCGCGACGCGGTGGCCCTGCGCGATCAGCTTCTGGAGATACTGGTCGGCGGCATGGACCGGCACGCCGCACATCGGGATGTCGTCGCCCTGATGCTTGCCGCGCTTGGTCAGCGTGATGCCGAGCGCCCGCGAGGCAATCTCGGCGTCACCGAAGAACAGCTCGTAGAAATCGCCCATCCGGTAGAACAGCAGGCAATCGGGATGGGCCGCCTTGATCTCGGTATATTGCTCCATCATCGGCGAGGCGCGTGGAGCGGTGTCGAGCGTGGGCGCGGGGGTGTCCATGGAGGCGAAACTACAGCTTCTTGAAGCATCGGTGAACGGGTTGGCGCGGCCGCTCAACAGATCAGACTCGACCTATGTATCATACGGTGATACAGTCGTGCGGGTTGTGGCTGTCCCAGATATCATCGAATGATCCGCTCCTATCGGAATGCCACGACGGCTGCCGTTGCGGCCGGCAAAACGGTCAAGGGCTTTCCGGCCGATTTGGCCAAACGCGCGATCAACAAACTGACCATCCTCGAATATGCAACATCTCTCGAGGATCTTCGCTCTCCGCCGGGCAATCGACTGGAAGCGTTGAGGGGCGACCGGAAAGGACAGCATTCTATCCGGCTTAACGATCAATTCCGGATTTGCTTTCGCTGGGTCGACGGGCATGCCGAAGACGTCGAGATCACCGATTATCACTGACTTTCAGAGCGCGGCGCGAATAGAACAGGCAAGGTATCAATGACCGGCATTCTGCCTCCGATCCATCCAGGTGAGATTCTTCGTGAGGAGTATCTCGAGCCTTTGCACATGAGCGCCGGCGCGCTCGCTAAACATCTTAATGTCCCCCGCACCCGGATTGAACGGCTTGCTGCCGGCCAGACGAGCGTGACGACTGACACGGCGCTTCGACTTGCGCGTTTCTTCCAGACCTCTCCCGAATTCTGGATGAATATGCAGGCCGGTTACGACCTGAAGATCGAAGCGGCCGCGAAGAAAGGCGAGCTGGCGAAAATCAGGGCTCGCGAGAAGGCTTAGCAACGCCTCTCCATACCGCGGCGCAGCACGGATGAATCGTCGCGGCGCCTTCCACCGACGCCTTTCCGGATATTAGGGTTGGGCTTCTCCACAAGAAACCGACCTGCGGCGGAAACCTTCCCGATGGCTGAGAACAACACGCATAACGCCTCCGTGACCGACCAGGAGGCGCTCGATTTCCATTCGCAGGGCCGGCCCGGCAAGCTCGAGATCATCCCGACCAAGCCGATGGCGACGCAGCGCGACCTGTCGCTCGCCTATTCGCCGGGCGTCGCCGTTCCCGTCAACGCCATCGCCGCCGACCCCAACAAGGCCTTCGACTACACGACGCGCGGCAATTTCGTCGCGGTGATCACGAACGGCACCGCCATTCTCGGGCTCGGCAATCTCGGCGCGCTCGCCTCGAAGCCGGTGATGGAAGGCAAATGCGTTCTCTTCAAGCGCTTCGCCGACGTCGATTCGATCGACCTCGAGGTCGACACCGAGGACGTCGACGCCTTCGTCAATGCGGTGCGCTATCTCGGCCCGTCCTTCGGCGGCATCAATCTCGAGGACATCCGGGCACCGGACTGCTTCATCATCGAGCAGCGGCTGCGCGAGCTGATGGACATCCCGGTCTTCCATGACGACCAGCACGGCACCGCGATCATCGCGCTTGCCGGCGTCATCAATGCGCTGCATCTCACCGGCCGCGACATCAAGACGGCCAAGCTCGTCTGCAACGGCGCCGGCTCAGCCGGTATCGCCTGCATCGAGCTGATCAAGTCGCGCGGCATGCCGAACGAGAACGTCATCCTCTGCGACACCAAGGGCGTGGTCTACAAGGGCCGCACCGAGGGCATGAACCAGTGGAAGTCGGCGCATGCGGTCGACATCAAGATCCGGACCCTGGAAGAAGCCATGGTCGGCGCCGATATCTTCTTCGGCGTCTCGGTGAAGGGCGCGGTCACGGCCGAGATGGTGCGCTCGATGGCGCCGAACCCGATCATCTTCGCCATGGCCAATCCCGACCCGGAAATCTCGCCGGAGGAAGTCGCCGCGATCCGCGACGACGCCATCATGGCGACCGGCCGTTCGGACTACCCGAACCAGGTCAACAACGTCCTCGGCTTCCCCTACATCTTCCGCGGCGCGCTCGATGTGCGCGCGACGACGATCAATGACGAGATGAAGATCGCCGCGGCGGAAGCGCTGGCTGCACTGGCCCGCGAGGACGTGCCCGACGAGGTCGCCGCCGCCTATCAGGGCGTGCGCCCGAAATTCGGGCCGGGCTATATCATCCCGGTGCCCTTCGATCCACGGCTTCTCTCCGAGATTCCGGCAGCCGTGGCGCAGGCGGCGGCCGATTCCGGCGTGGCCCGGAAGCCGATCACCGACATGGCCGCCTACAAGGTGCAGCTCTCGTCGCGCCGCGACCCGATCGCCGGCACACTGCAGCGCATCTTCCAGCGCGTCCGGCGGAACCCGCAGCGTGTCGTCTTCGCCGAGGGCGAGGAAGAGCAGATGATCCGCGCCGCGGTGAGCTTCGTGAACCAGAAGCTCGGTACGGCGATCCTGATCGGCCGCGAGGACACGGTACGCGACGCCGCCGGGCGGGCCGGCATCGAGCTTCGCGACGGCATCGAGATCCACAATGCGCGGCTGTCGCGGCGCAATGCCGACTACACCGACTATCTCTATTCGCGCCTGCAGCGGAAAGGCTATCTGCTCCGCGACTGCCAGCGGCTCGTCAACAGCGACCGCAACCATTTCGGCGCCTGCATGGTGGCGCTCGGCGACGCCGATGCGATCGTATCCGGCGTGACGCGCAACTATTCGACGGTGCTCGAGGATTTCCGCCGGGTGATCGACCCGAAGCCCGGCCACCGGATCATCGGCCTGTCGCTGGTGCTCGCCCGCGGCCGCACGGTGCTCGTCGCCGACACTGCCGTACACGACATGCCGACCTCGGAAGAGCTGGCTGACATCGCCGTGGAAGCGGCCGGCGTGGCGCGCCGGCTCGGCTACGATCCGCGCGTTGCGATGCTCGCCTATTCGACCTTCGGCCACCCCGAGGGCGAGCGCTCAAGGAAAGTCAGGGAAGCGGTCGAGATCCTCGACAAGCGCCGGGTCGATTTCGAATATGACGGCGAGATGGCAGCCGACGTGGCGCTCAACCCGGCGGCAATGGCGGCCTATCCCTTCTGCCGCCTGTCGGGGCCGGCCAATGTCCTGATCATGCCCGCCTACCACTCGGCGGCGATCTCGACCAAGATGCTGCAGGAACTCGGCGGCTCGACGGTGATCGGGCCGCTGCTGGTCGGCTTCGACAAGCCGGTACAGATCGTGTCGCTGGCGGCGCGCGATTCCGACATCGTCAACATGGCGGCGCTGGCGGCCTTCAATCTCGGCGGCTGAGGCTTGAACCCTCGCCACAGCTCCGTATATACTCGAGGTATATACGGAGCATCTGCCATGGCCACCGCCAAGGTTTTCCAATCCGGCAACAGCCAGGCCGTGCGCCTGCCCAAGCAATTCCGCTTCCAGGGCAAGGAAGTGGAGATTTTCCGCCGCGGCGACGAGGTCGTGTTGCGGGAGAAGGGCAAGGGTCTGGCGCGGGTCTTTGAAATTCTTTCGGAATTGCCGGAGGATTTCCTTGCCGACCGCGACGACCGGCCTCCGCAGGAACGGGACGGACTTTGACGTCCGTCCGCTATCTCCTCGACACCAATATCTGCATTTACCTTCGGGAGCGTCGCCGGCCGGAGGTTTTGCGGCGTTTCGAGGCGGTTGCCGAAGGGGAAGCTGCTCTTTCCGCCATCACCTATGGCGAATTGGTCTATGGCGCCGAGCACAGCAGTCAGCGTGAGAAGGCGATTGCCGGCGTGCGGGAAATCCTGCAGCTCATTCCCATCCTCGACCTGCCGACCAAAGCCGCAGAGTCCTACGGAGTCTTTCGCGCCGCGCTTGCAGCAAAGGGTAGCATGATCGGTGGGAACGACCTCTGGATCGCCGCCCATGCGCATGCCGCCGATCTCATCCTCGTCACCAACAACGAACGCGAATTCCGGCGCATTCCGGAACTCCGGATCGAGAACTGGGCCGTCAGCCCCGCCTGAAGCGCGGAAAAAGCGTCGCGGTTTGCGACGCCGGGCAAGCATTTCCGCGCGTTCCCGTTACCGGATCGCTCCCGTAAAGCCGGACGGCACGCGAAAGCCCTCGACAGCGGCGCATTTCAGCGGTCTATGCGTGTCCGGACCAGCTTGCGGCTCATTTCGCCCCTTCTTATATACGGCCAGAACCTGTGCGCCGGGGGCCCATGCTTGGGGGCGCGCAATATCGCATCTGGGGACCGGCCGGGGGCCTTTTGGACCTGCCCGGTCTGCCGAAAGGAGACATTGAAATGGCTAAGGTTATCGGCATCGACCTCGGCACGACCAATTCGTGCATCTCGGTCATGGACGGCAAGAGCGCAAAAGTTATCGAGAATTCCGAGGGCGGACGCACCACCCCCTCGATCGTCGCCTTCACCGACGACGACGGCGAAAGGCTGGTCGGCCAGCCGGCCAAACGCCAGGGCGTCACCAACCCGGAGCGCACCATCTTCGCGGTCAAGCGGCTGATCGGCCGGCGCTATGAAGATCCGATGGTCGAGAAGGACAAGGACCTCGTCCCCTACAAGATCGTCAAGGCGCCGAACGGCGATGCCTGGGTCGAGGCGGACGGCAAGAAATACTCTCCCTCGCAGATTTCGGCCTTCATCCTGCAGAAGATGAAGGAGACGGCGGAGGCCTATCTCGGCCATTCGGTCGAGCAGGCGGTCATCACCGTTCCCGCCTATTTCAACGACGCCCAGCGCCAGGCGACCAAGGACGCCGGCAAGATCGCCGGGCTCGAGGTGCTGCGCATCATCAACGAGCCGACGGCGGCGGCGCTCGCCTACGGGCTCGACAAGAAGGAAGGCAAGACGATCGCGGTCTATGACCTCGGCGGCGGCACCTTCGATATTTCGATCCTCGAGATCGGCGACGGCGTGTTCGAGGTGAAGTCGACCAATGGCGACACCTTCCTCGGCGGCGAGGATTTCGACATGCGGCTCGTCAACTATCTCGCCGACGAGTTCAAGAAAGAGCAGGGCATCGACCTGCGCGGCGACAAGCTCGCGCTTCAGCGCCTCAAGGAAGCCGCCGAAAAGGCGAAGATCGAGCTCTCCTCGGCGACGCAGACCGAGGTCAACCTCCCCTTCATCACGGCCGACAAGTCCGGCCCGAAGCATCTGACGATGAAGCTCACCCGCGCCAAGTTCGAGGCGCTGGTCGACGACCTCGTCCAGAAGACCGTCGGGCCGTGCAAGGCGGCGCTGAAGGATGCCGGGCTCACGGCCGGCGAGATCGAGGAAGTCGTCCTGGTCGGCGGCATGACCCGCATGCCTAAGGTCCAAGAGATCGTCAAAAACTTCTTCGGCAAGGAGCCGCATAAGGGCGTCAACCCGGACGAGGTGGTGGCGATCGGCGCGGCGATCCAGGCCGGCGTGCTCCAGGGCGACGTCAAGGACGTCCTCCTCCTCGACGTGACGCCGCTGTCGCTCGGCATCGAGACGCTGGGCGGCGTGTTCACGCGTCTCATCGACCGCAACACGACGATCCCGACCAAGAAGAGCCAGACCTTCTCGACGGCCGAGGACAGCCAGAACGCAGTGACGATCCGGGTCTCGCAGGGCGAGCGCGAAATGGCGCAGGACAACAAGCTCCTCGGCCAGTTCGATCTCGTCGGCATCCCGCCGGCGCCGCGCGGCGTGCCGCAGATCGAGGTGACCTTCGATATCGACGCCAACGGCATCGTCAATGTCCAAGCCAAGGACAGGGGCACGGGCAAGGAGCAGCAGATCCGCATCCAGGCCTCGGGCGGCCTTTCCGACGCCGACATCGAGAAGATGGTCAAGGACGCCGAGAGCCACGCCGAAGAGGACAAGAAGCGCCGGGCCCTGGTCGAGGCCAGGAACCACGGCGAAGCCCTCGTCCACTCGAGCGAGAAGTCGCTCAAGGATTATGGCGACAAGGTCTCCGACGCCGATAGATCGGCGATCGAAACGGCCCTCGCCAGCCTGAAGAGCGCGCTCGAAGGCGAAGATGTCGAGACGATCACCACCAAGACGAACGAACTCGCCCAGGCGGCGATGAAGCTCGGCGAGGCGATGTATCAGGCGAGCCAGGCTTCGGGCGGCGCCGACGGTGCCGAGCCGCGCAATGACGACGCGGTCGATGTCGATTTCGAGGAAGTCGACGACGACGACCGCAAGAAGTCCGCTTAAGGACGGTATTTTGCCCGGGCCGGCCGCACCGGCCCGGGCAAATTTTATGGCGGGTCGTTTACCCGGCGAGCACTCCATGGCACGAGGACCGATCGATTCCGGCTTCCGCCGACAGGACCTTGAGGGTAGGAAATGATTTCTGACCCGCTTCGGCGCGAATCTTCGATGACCTCCGTCTGCCTCTTCCTTTCCTGTTTCGGGCGCCCTGCGCCGGACGAACGCCGCATGGATCGGGGCGATGTCCTCCATCAAGATTGATTTCTACGAGGTGCTGGGCGTGGCCCGCACGGCCGACGAGAAGGTGCTGAAGACCGCCTTCCGCAAGCTCGCCATGCAGTACCATCCGGACCGTAATCCCGGCGACCCGTCGTCCGAGACGAAGTTCAAGGAGGTCAACGCCGCCTACGAATGCCTGAAGGACCCGCAGAAGCGGGCAGCCTATGACCGTTTTGGCCATGCCGCCTTCGAGAATGGCGGCGGACCGGGCAGTGCCGGCTCCGGCGATTTCAGCGCATCGATGTCGGACATCTTCGACAACATTTTCGGCGACTTCATGGGCGGTGGGCGCCGCCAGGGCAGCCGTTCGGGCCGCGAACGCGGCGCCGACCTCCGCTACAACATGGAAATCAGCCTTGAGGAGGCCTTCGCCGGCAAGACGGCGGAGATCGAGGTGCCGACCAAGATCGTCTGCAAGACCTGTTCGGGGACCGGCGCCAAGCCGGGCTCGTCGCCGAAGGTCTGCACGACCTGCGAAGGCCACGGCAAGGTGCGCGCCGCGCAGGGCTTCTTCTCGATCGAACGGACCTGCCCGACCTGCTACGGTCGCGGCGAGGTGATCTCCGACCCTTGCCTCGAATGCAACGGCGCCGGCCGCTCGACCGAGAAGCGGACGCTCAGCGTCAACATCCCGTCGGGCATCGAGGACGGCACGCGCATCCGGCTGGCCAGCGAGGGCGAGGCCGGCCTGCGCGGCGGACCGGCCGGCGACCTCTATATCTTCCTGTCGATCAAGCCGCATGAATTCTTCCAGCGCGACGGCGCCGACATCTTCTGCCGCGTGCCGGTGTCGATGACGACGGCGGCGCTCGGCGGCGAATTCCAGGTGCCGACCATCGACGGCGGCAAGACCAAGGTGAAGATTCCGGAAGGGACGCAGACCGGCAAGCAGTTCCGCCTCAAGGGCAAGGGCATGCCGGTGCTTCGCTCGACCCGGGTCGGCGAGATGTATATCCAGGTCGCGGTCGAGACGCCGCGCAGCCTGACCCGCCGGCAGCGCGAGCTGCTCGAGGAGTTCGAGAAGGCCTCCTCGGCCGAGAACAATCCGGACTCCGCCGGCTTCTTCGCCCGCGTCCGCGATCTCTTCGACAAATTCGGCGCCTGACCGCATCATGCCGGGGGGCATCATCGACAAGGACACATCGGGCCGGCGGGCTTTCCTGAAGAGCCTCGCCGAGCGGCCGAAGCTGACCGGCGCCATCGCGCCCTCGGGTAGGGCACTGTCGCGGCTGATGGCGAGCTTCGTCGATCCCGCCGACCCGCTTCCCGTGCTGGAGCTCGGGCCGGGCACCGGCGTCGTGACGCAGGCGCTGATCGAGCGCGGCGTCACGCCGGATAAGATCATCGCGATCGAATACAATCCCGATTTCTGCGGCCATCTCGCGGGGCAGTTTCCCGATGCCGCGATCGTCCAGGGCGACGCCTATGATCTCGCTGCGACATTGCCCTCACACCAATCCGGCCCGTTTTCGGCGGTGGTCTCCAGCCTGCCGCTCCTGACGCGGCCGCTCGAGATTCGCCAGGCGCTGATCGAGCAGGCGCTCGCCCGCATGGCGCCGGGCCGGCCGCTGATCCAGTTCTCCTATTCGCTGTTTCCACCGGTGAAGCCGGTCGAAGGCCGTTTCACCGTGACGCGATCGCGCTGGGTACTGAGGAATCTACCGCCGGCCCGCGTCTGGCTCTACCGGCGGGCGAGTTGATCCCCCGCTGTCGCGGCCTATCTAAGCCTGCACTGAATTCCTAAGGCCCAAGGGGGGACCATGGCTTCGCCGAAAATTCTCGTATTCGCCGGCTCGATCCGCACTGGCGCGCTTTCCGGCAAGCTTGCCGCCGCCGCCGCCAAGGAACTGGCGCTCAACGATGCCGAGGTGACCAAGCTGTCGCTCGCCGACTACGAGCTGCCGATCTACAATGGCGACTTCGAGAAGGAGAAGGGCGTTCCCGAGAACGCCAAGAAGCTCGCCCGCCAGATCGCGGCGCATCAGGGCGTCTTCATCGCGACGCCCGAATACAACAGCACGATGCCGCCGCTCCTCAAGAATGCGATCGACTGGGTGAGCCGCATCAAGCCGGGCGAAATCCCTTACCGCAACCGCGTCTATGGCGTCGGCTCGTCGTCGGACGGCCCGGTCGGCGGGGCGCGGGCGCTGATCGACGTCCGCAAGATCATCATGCCCGGGCTGGGCGCTATCGTGATCCCGGAGAAGATCGAGGTCGGCCGCGCCGGCGAGGCCTTCGACGAATCCGGCAATCTGATCGCCGAGGCGCCGGCCAAACTCCTCAAGGGCCTCTGCAAGCACCTCGTCGAGCTGGCAAGGCGGCTGGTCGACTAGGCCGTGGCGCGTTGAGGTTGGACCAATGTCGCCAGCCCCATCCGCTCGTCCCCGCCGAAAGCGGGGACCCAGGGTGACGAATTCAGGTCATGCCATGGGCCTTGGATTCCCGCTTGCAGCGGGAATGAGCGGAGTATGGTTGGATTTCCTCTCCGTCTCCTCCCGCCCAAAGAACCCGACAAGCCGACTTGACGTAGGCTCGCCTCGTCGAAGCGGAAAAGAGAGCTTCGACCTAATCCAGCCGCTTCCCAATCCGGGTGAGCGTCGGAGACCAAAAGATACCAGTCGCCTTTCCGAGAATATTATCGATAGGCACAAAGCCGATGGTTTGATCGCGGCTGTCCTGAGCTTCACGCCGATTGTCGCCCAACAGGAAATAGTAGCCGGCAGGAACTGCATAGGTGCTCAGCCCATCCGCCGGTGAGTGAGCCTCCGTATCAAGCGTCTGATATGCGGCCGCGCCTTCGATCGATTCCTGAAAGCATTTTCTTTCCTTAGCGGGAGGGCCTGCTTCCGTCTCACCGCAGGATTCGGATGGTTCGCGCGCCACTGTCATGCCGTTGATGGTCAAGGTTCCGCCGAGAATTTCTATCCTATCCCCGGGCAGTCCGATGACGCGCCTGACATATTCATGCTGAAGATTTGGCATCGAAAAGACAACAACGTCCCCGCGATCGGGAGACCGTCGACTGAAAGCGTGCATATCCACGACAAACCGGTCGCCCGGCCGAAGGGCCGGCTGCATCGAGTTGGTCGGTACGGAGAATGTTCTCAAAGTACGTTCGTTCAGCGGCAAGCCGATAATCAGAATCAGCGCTGCCGCTCCCACATAGACCCACCAGCGATTATAGCCGCGCAGTTCGTAGGCGCGGCTCTGAAGAGCAATGCGTACTGAGTCGATCAGAAAGAACACGTAGGCGAGGATGCCGAAACAGCCAAAGGTAACGGTTATCCATGGCTGGGCGAGGAATCCCCAAAGCCCGTGCCAAATAATAAAAAACGGCCCGAATATGAGCGTCGCGGCAATCAGCGCGCGGCGAGGACGGCCGAGATAGAGGTAGCCGACATGGGGAATGACCAAGGACATAAGGGCCGCGAGCCAAGCGCGGCGTGGCCGTACCAAAGAAAGCCGATCCGGCTGCGTCATGCTTATTGGCCCCCGCCTCTCCAAAGCTCTCTTAGGCTGCTCGCGAGTTGGCCCACAACCGGAATATTTGTCGTCTTGACCGATTGAATGACTTCACGCGATATCGCGCGATGCCTGTTCCTCCCCAAGACCGCCTGATCGTCGGCCTCGACGTGCCGACGATTGCCGAAGCCGAAGACATGGTCGCCCGGCTCGGCGACAGCGTGAGCTTCTACAAGGTCGGGCTGCAGCTCGTCTTTGCTGGCGGGCTCGCTTTCGCGGGCACGCTGGCAGAGGCCGGCAAGAAGGTCTTTCTCGACGTAAAACTCCTCGACATCGACAACACGGTCGAGGGCGCCATCCGGAACATCGCGCGGATGGGCATGACTTTCGTGACGCTGCATGCCTATCCAAAGGCGATGCGGGCGGCGGTGAAGGCGCGCGGCGACGCGTCGCTCGGCCTTCTCGGCGTCACCGTGCTGACCTCGATGGACGATAGCGACCTCGCCGAGGCGGGCTACGAGGGCCGGGTCGAAGACCTCGTGCTTCGCCGCGCCAGAGATGCGCGCGACGCCGGCATGACGGGGATCGTCTGCTCGCCTGTCGAGGTAGCCAAGGTCCGGGCGATCGTCGGGCCGGACATGGCCCTCGTCACCCCCGGCATCCGTCCGGCCGGTGCCGAACCGGGTGACCAGAAGCGGGTGACGACGCCATCCGACGCCATCCGCGCCGGGGCGGATTACCTCGTCGTCGCACGGCCGATCCTGAAAGCCGCCGACCCGAAACGGGCCGCCGAGGCTATCCAGGCGGAAATCGCGTCGGCGCTCCAGCGCTAGACGGTTTCAGAGGTTCCTTCCGCCTGCTATAGAGCCGCCATGAGTGATATGGGTCTGATCGTCGTCGGCGCGGCCGGCCGCATGGGGCGGACGCTGATCCGAATCATTGCCGAAACACCGGGCGTGACGCTTGCCGGCGCGGTCGAGCGCGAGGGCAGCACCGATCTCGGCAAGGATGCCGGCGAACTCGCGGGCATCGGGCCGAACGGCATCCTCCTCAGCGACGATCCGCTGCCGCTGTTCGCCAAGGCCGAAGGCGTCCTCGACTTCACGGCGCCGAAGGCAACGCTGGCCTTCGCCGAACTCGCCGCCCAGGCGCGCATCGTCCATGTCATCGGAACGACCGGGCTTTCGACGGATGACGCGGCAAAGCTCGACGCCGCCGCGCGTCATGCGGTGCTGGTCAAGTCCGGCAATATGAGCCTCGGGGTCAATCTGCTGGCGGTGCTTGTCCGCCAGGCGGCGAAAGCGCTCGACGCCGATTTCGACATCGAGATCCTCGAGATGCATCACCGCCACAAGGTCGACGCGCCCTCCGGCACCGCCCTCCTCCTCGGCGCCGCCGCCGCCGAAGGGCGCGGCGTCGATCTCGGTTCAAGCTCGGTGCGGTCGCGCGACGGTCATACGGGTGCGAGAAAACGTGGCGATATCGGCTTCGCGACGCTGCGCGGCGGCTCGGTGGTCGGCGAGCATTCGGTTCTGCTCGCCGGCGAGGGCGAAGTGATCGAGCTCTCGCACAAGGCGACCGACCGGGGCATCTTCGCCCGCGGCGCCGTCAAGGCCGCCCTGTGGGGACGGGACAAGAAGCCGGGGCTTTATTCCATGGCCGATGTGCTCGGCCTTTCGAAAGGTTGACCGCCGCAATGACCGAACGCCTGCTCGTGCTCGTCCGCCATGGACAGAGCGAATGGAACCTGAAGAACCTCTTCACCGGCTGGCGTGACGTCGAGCTGACCGAGACCGGCACCAAGGAGGCGCGCTCGGCCGGCCGCAAGCTGAAGGCCAAGGGCCTCACCTTCGGCATGGCCTTCACCTCGGCGCTGAAGCGGGCCCAGAACACGCTCGACCTGATGCTCGACGAGCTCGGCCAGACCGCGATCCCGATCGTCCGCGACGAGGCGCTCAACGAGCGCGACTATGGCGATCTCTCCGGCCTCAACAAGGACGACGCCCGTGCCAAATGGGGCGAGGAGCAGGTGCTGGTCTGGCGCCGCTCCTATGCGGTTTCGCCGCCCGGCGGCGAGTCGCTCCGCGACACCGGTGCCCGCGTCTGGCCCTATTACATGCACCGCATCCAGCCGCATGTGATGCGCGGCGAGGGCGTGCTGGTCGCCGCGCACGGCAATTCGCTCCGCGCCATGATCATGGCGCTGGAGGGACTTTCCGGCGAGGAGATCGTCCAGCAGGAACTCGATACCGGCGTGCCGATCCTCTACTGGCTGAACGACGACACGACGATTGCGAAGAAGGAAGTGCTGGCGGGCTGATCAGACCCGGGACCGCTTCACCCTCCAGTCCGTCATCGGCGGGCTCGACCCGCCGATCCAATCCGTGACCTCACGGCTCGATAAAAAGTGTTAACGGTTCCTGTTTCGCGGGTGGGAATCGGAATGGGTCGGCGGGTCAAGCCCGCCGATGACACCGAATATGATCGAGCGCTGTAACCTCACTTCAGCGCCCCAGACCCCTCTCAGTTTCCTCCGGCGGCGACGCCTGCTTCCCAGCCGATGATGGCGCGCTTGCGCGTCAGGCCCCAATGGTAGCCGCAGAGGCCGCCGCCCTTGCCGAGCACGCGGTGGCAGGGGACGACGAAGGAGATCGGGTTCTTGCCGACCGCGGTGCCGACCGCGCGGGCCGCTGTCGGCCTGCCGATATGGGCGGCGATGTCGGAATAGGTCGTCGCCTTGCCGAGCGGCAGCTTCAGAAGCGTCTCCCAGACGCGGATTTCGAAATCGGTGCCGATCATGACGATCTTGAGCGGCTGGTCGGGCCGCCATGTCGCCGGCTCGAAGACGCGCCGGGCGGCCGGCTCCGTCGCCGCGTCGTCCTCGACATAGGTGGCGCGCGGCCAGTGGCCCTTCATGTCGGCGAGCGCCGCCGGCTCCTCGCCGGGATCGGCGAAGGCGAGGCCGGCAAGGCCGCGGTCGGTCATCATGACCAGCGCCTGGCCGAAGGGTGACGGCTGGAAGGCATAACGGATGACGAGGCCGTGGCCGCGCGCCTTGAAGTCGCCCGGCGTCATCGCCTCATGGCTGACGAAGAGGTCGTGCAGCCGGCCCGGCCCCGAGAGCCCGACCTCGTAGCTCGCATCGAGGATCGAGGCCGAATCGGCCAGCAGCGAACGGGCGTGGTCGAGGGTCAGCGCCTGGTTGAAGGCCTTCGGCGACAGGCCGGCCCAGCGCGTGAAGAGCCGCTGCAGGGCAAGCGGCGCGAGGCCGGCAGCGCCGGCGACGTCGTCCAGCGACGGCTGCTCGCGCCAGTTCTCGGAAATGTAGCCGATCGCCCGGCGGACGATGTCGTAGTCGGTTTCGGACGAGCGTTCGGGGCGGTGCTTTTCCACGGAGACCATTTCGGCTGAAAGGGACATGACGACCTCACTCTTTCGGTTGTCACGTTGATCTATGCCCGCGCGGCGCCGCTTCCCACCCGTTTCTTGCAACGCAGGCTGATCGTTTCAGGCCGGCAGGGCGCGGACCTTGGCGAGCGCGGCGGAAAAGGCGGCGGCGAAGCTCTCGCGCTCGTTCGGCGCCAGGAACTTGCCGATGTCGAGCCGCTTGCCATGCGAGGCGATCGACAGGCGCGAGATCAGGCGATCGGGCTGGCGGTCGATCTCGAGCCGCGCCCAATAGGGGTTGAAGCCGAATTCGCGCGACCGGCCGGAAGGCGAAACCTTGCGGATGGTCAGCGCGCTCCGCGTCACCTCGACCTCCTCGAAGGCGCGGGCGGCGCGATAATTCACGCGGAAAGCGAACTGTATCAAGAGGATGTCGAGGCCGAAGAAGCCGACGACCGGCCAGGCGCCGATCAGCCAGAAGGCCAGGCCGATAAAAAAGGAAAGGCCGACGATCGCCATCATCAGGAGGTTGAAGCCGGCCGGGCTCAGCGACCGGTAAGGCGAGAGCCTTGCCGTGAAGAGCGGCGCGTCCTCGGTTTCTGCAGCGTTGCCACTGGTCATGAGGCAAAAGTATAGAGAGAACGGCAGGCGAATCCACCGGGCAGGGCGACGCGGCGTTGCAGATCAATCCTTTGACGAACGCAGGGACGTCCGCCTGATGGCAAAGACCGCAACCCGTCGGCGAGCGCGGCGGCTCACCGCCAGCGAAGCGGAGGAGATCTTCCGCCGTTTCGCCGAGCGCGAGCCCGAGCCGAAGGGCGAGCTCCACTACACCAACCCGTTCACGCTGCTCGTCGCCGTGGTGCTGTCGGCGCAGGCGACCGATGCCGGCGTCAACAAGGCGACGCCGGCGCTGTTCGCGGCCGCCGATACGCCGGACAAGATGGCGGCGCTCGGCGAGGCGAGGGTCGCCGAACTCATCCGCACCATCGGGCTCTATCGCACCAAGGCGAAAAACGTCGTCGCGCTGTCGAAGCTGCTCGTCGAAAACTTTGCCGGAAAAATACCGGAGACGCGGGAGGAGTTGGAGACGCTCCCCGGCGTCGGGCGGAAGACCGCCAATGTCGTCCTCAACATCGCCTTCGGCGCGCCGACCATGGCCGTCGACACGCATATCTTCCGGATCGGCAACCGCACCGGCCTGGCGCCCGGCAGGACGCCGCGGGAGGTCGAGGACGGGCTCGAGACGATCGTGCCCGACGCCTACCGGCAGCACGCCCATCACTGGCTGATCCTGCATGGACGCTATGTCTGCAAGGCGCGCAAACCCGACTGCCCGCGCTGCCTGATCGCCGATATCTGCCTCTTCCCCGACAAAACCGTCTGACCGGTTGCACGGGCCTTTCCGGCCGCTATAGTCCGCCGCCCGCCCCTCGCCGGAGACAGTCGTCCGGAATGTCCGATCCCAAATATGACGTCCTCGCCATCGGCAACGCGATCGTCGACATCATCGCGCGCACCGAGGAAGACTTCCTGCTGCGCGAAGGGCTCGCCAAGAGCTCGATGCGGCTGATCGATGCCGCCGAGGCCGACCGGCTCTACGACCATATGGGACCGGCGATCGAGGCCTCCGGCGGCTCGGCCGGCAACACCGCGGTGGGCGTCGCCTCGCTCGGCGGCCGCGCTGCTTTCATCGGCAAGGTCGCCGACGACGTCTTCGGCAAGCTCTACCGCCATGACATGAAGGCGTCCGGCGTCCATTTCGACACGGCGCCGCTCTCCCGCGGGGCGCCGACGGCGCGCTCGATGATCCTGATCACGCCGGACGGCGAGCGCACGATGAACACCTATCTCGGCGCCTGCCAGGCGCTGGCGCCGGCCGATATCGACGCGCGGCTGGTCGAGGAATCGCTCGTCACCTATCTCGAAGGCTATCTTTGGGACCCGCCCGAGGCGAAGGACGCCTTCCGCCGCGCCGCCCGGGTCGCGCATGGCGCCGGGCGCCAGGTCTCGATCACGCTCTCCGACGCTTTCTGCGTCGACCGCTACCGGCCGGAATTCCTCGGCCTGATCCGCGACAAGACGATCGACATCCTCTTCGCCAACGATTCCGAGCTCCGCTCGCTCTACGAGACGGCGAGCTTCGAGACCGCGGTGGAGGCGCTGCGCAAGGATTGCCGCCTCGCGGCCGTGACCGTCGGGGCCGAGGGGGCGCTGGTCGTCACGCCCGACGGCGTCGTCAAAGTGCCGGCGACCCCGGTCGATGCGGTGGTCGACACGACCGGCGCCGGCGACCTTTTCGCGGCAGGGTTTCTTTTTGGTTTCGCGCGGCAGATGCCGCTTGCCGATGCGGCCCGTCTCGGCACCATCGCCGCGGCCGAGGTCATCGGCCATATCGGGCCGCGGCCGGCGACGCCGCTCGCCGCGCTGGCCCGCGAGGCCGGCTTCAAGATTTAAGGGTTATCCGCCGAAGCGGCCGCCGCTCAGTTGTCAGCGGTGCCGCGCGGCTGCGCCGCGTTCATCTGCGCCAGGCGCTGGCGATAGAGCTGGACGAAATCGATCGGGTCGATCAGAAGCGGCGGAAAGCCGCCATTGCGGCTGGCATCGGCGATGATCTGCCGGGCGAAGGGAAAGAGCAGCCGCGGGCACTCGATCATGGCGAAGAGCGGCAGGTTCTCCGTCGAGACATTGTTGAGCTTGAAGAGGCCGCCATAGACGAGCTCGATGGCGAAGACGACCTGCTCGCCCTCTTTGACGCTGGCGTCGATGCGGAGCTCGACCTCGAGCTCGGTGTTGGGCAGGCCGCGCGACTGGACGTTGACGCCGATATTGATCGACGGCGCGGCCGTGCGGGTGCGAACCGAATCCGGGGCGCCGGGGCTTTCGAAGGACAGGTCCTTCACATATTGCGCAATGACGCCAATGCTTTGGGTTTGCGGGGCGGCTGCGGGGCGGCCCTCATTGCCATTTTCGGCCATCGTCATTGCTCGACCTCTCGACGCAGGATGGCCCGACGCGGGCCGGATTTCCGGCGCGGCGGCTGGCTAACATGGCCAAGCGGGGGTTACAAGGCTGGGGCACGCCACGATTTTAAGGCTTTCCCCCGCAATCGTGGACTCGCAACTCCGCTGGAACTTGCCTAGATAAGGGAGAACAAGCGGCGTTCGCCTGACGATGGATTGTCGTACAGGGTAAGAGTCAGGGGCAGGCGCCGCGGAATGAATGGCTTCATGGACATCTACTCGGTCATCTTTCTCGTCCTCGCGGTGGTGATCTTCCTCCGCCTCAGGAGCGTTCTCGGCAAGCGGACCGGTACCGAACGGCCGCCATTCGACCCCTATGCGCGCCGCGAGGCCCCCAAGACCGCTGCCGGCGACGACAAAGTCATCAGCCTGCCGCGACGCTCGGCCGATATCGATTCCGGCAAGGTCGACGCCGAGAATCTGCCCGAAGAGCGGGTCAAGACGATCGCGCCGGCCGGCTCCTCGCTCAACGAGGCGCTGGTGGCGATCGCCCGCGCCGACCGCAGCTTCGATGCGGCCGAGTTCGTCGGCGGCGCCAAGGCCGCTTACGAGATGATCGTCACCGCCTATGCCGAGGGCGACCGCAAGGCGCTGAAGCAGCTCCTCTCCAAGGAAGTCTATGACGGCTTCGTCGCGGCCATCGGCCAGCGCGAAGCGGCCGGGCAGACGATGGAGTTCAAATTTGTCGGCATCGACAAGGCCGACATCACCGACGCCGCGCTGAAGGGCGGCACGGAGCAGGTCACCATCAAGTTCCTGTCGAAGCTGATCTCGGCCACCCATGACAAGGACGGCAAGGTCGTCGACGGCGATGCGGTCCATGTCAGCGACGTCACCGACATCTGGACCTTCGCCCGCGAGGTCGCCTCGCGCGACCCGAACTGGAAGCTGATCGCGACCGAATCGGTCGAATAGACGAACGTCCGGCGCGGGAGGGCGGCCCGATGACCGACACGTCGACAGCCGATATCCGGAATGTCAGGCCCCTCACCTTCAAGGCGCTCGCCGGCTGGGACGAGGACGACCATGCAGCCGCCTTCCGGGCCTTTCGCCTGAGCGCCGCGGCCGCGATCGAGCACCCGCCGAAGACGCGCGCGATCGGGCTCCATGCCGAGGCGCTCGCCTCCATTCTCGCCCGCGCCATGGCATTTTCCGGCGAGATTTCCGGCGCCCGGGCCCGCGGCTTCTTCGAGGCGACCTTCACGCCGGTCGAGATCGCGCCCGCTTCGGGCGGCGGCGGCTTCTTCACCGGTTATTACGAGCCCGTCGTCGCCGGCTCGCGCCAGCGCGGCGGCATCTTCCAGACGCCGCTCCATGCCGTGCCCGACGATCTCGTCGAATTCGACCCGGCGGCGGCGGCGGCGCCGGACGGCATCGACCCGGCGCTCCGTTTCGCACGCCGGACGCCGTCCGGCCTCGTCCCCTATTACGACCGCGGCGAGATCGAGGCCGGGGCGCTCACCGACCGCGGCGCCGAGCTCGTCTTCCTCGCCGACCCGGTCGACGCCTTCTTCATCCATATCCAGGGTGCCGCCCGCATCGAGCTTGCCGAGGGCGGCACGATACGCGTCACCTATGCCGCCAAGAGTGGCCACCCCTACACGCCGATCGGACGCGTCCTGATCGAGACGGGGGAGCTCGAGAAGGGCAAGGCGACGATGCAGGCGATCCGTGCCTGGCTCGCCGCCAATCCCGAGCGGGCGGGCGCCGTGATGGCCGAGAACCGCTCCTACATTTTCTTCCGGGAAGCGCCGGTCGAGGATGCGGCGCTCGGCCCCGTCGCCGCCGCGAAAGCGCCCCTGACTCCCGGCCGGAGCCTCGCGGTCGACCGGCTCCTGCACAGCTTCCATGCGCCGGTCTGGATCGATACCAGTCTGCCGGACGGCAAGCCCTATCGCCGGCTGATGACGGCGCAAGACACCGGCTCGGCGATCGTCGGGCCGGCGCGGGGCGACATCTTCTTCGGTTCGGGCGACGCGGCCGGCGCGATTGCCGGCGGCATGGCCGGGAAAGGACGCTTCATCCTGCTGGCGCCGCGCGGCAGCCGGCTTGCCCAGGGCCGGGCGGGATGAGCAGGCGCCCGCGCAACCCGCCCTCGGCCGAAGACATCCGGTTGTGGGAGGCCGTGGCGAACAGTGTCCGCCCGCTCAAGCGCCGGGCGAAGCGGATCGCGCCGGCTGCGGCGCCAGCGCCCGCCACCGAGCCGACGGTGCCCGCCCCTCCCGCAAAGCGGCAAAAGCCCACCCTGCCGGCGCCTCCTGTCAAACGTCCACCGCCTCCCGCACCGGCGCCGCTCACCCTTTTCGACCGGCGGACGCGGGCCAAGATCACCAAGGGCAAGGTCTCGATCGAGGCGCGTGTCGACCTGCACGGCCTGACGCAAGTCGCGGCGCATCAGCGGCTGCGGCATTTCCTCGAGGAGGCGCGCGCTTCGGGCATCAAGATGGCGCTGGTCATCACCGGCAAGGGCGCCCCCGATGCCGAGCGCATGGGCGAGGAACGCGGCGTGCTCCGCCGCATGGTGCCGGGCTGGCTCGGCTCGGCCGAGTTCCGCAGCTTCGTCATCGGCTACGAACCGGCCGGCCGCCGCCATGGCGGCGAGGGGGCGCTTTACGTGCGGATCCGAACCCGCAAGGCCTAGCTCCGGCTGGCTTAGAGCAGCTTCTGGAGGTCGCTCAGCTTTTCGTTGACCAGCCAGCCATAGAAATTCTCTTCCGGATAGACCGGCGGCTGACCCTTGGCCTTGAGCTGGTCGTTCCCGGCGCGCAGCGCCCGGGCGCGGGTCGCGGATTCGCCGAGATTATAGAGCGTCGCCACGATGCCCGGATTCTGCGTGATGTCGAAGCCGGCGACGTTGCGGTAGAGGTCGATCGAGGTGCGGATCTGCGCCGCCATGTAGTGGATCGTCTTATCGGGATCCATGATCGCCTGGTAGACTTCGTTGGCCTTGTTGATGTCGAGGAGCGGCAGGCCGCTCTTGGCGTGGACGGTGTCGTTGACCATCAGCGCCGTCACCGGGCTCATCTGGCCGAGGCCGAAGGTCTGGCCCATGATGCCGGGCTTGAAGAAGACCCGCTGCAGGCGCTCGCCGGAGAATTTCTTGCCGTCGACGAACTTGCCCTCGAACTTGGTCCGCCAGATCACCGAGCGGCAATCCCAGACTTCGTAGTTGCTCTTGAAGTTGTTGCACTGCTGGAACTGCGGGCGATTGAAGAATTCGTCGGCGGTCTCGCCCTTGTACTCGAAGGAGAACTGAAGGTCGGAATATTGCGCCGCCTTGACGTAATAGCCTTGCAGGCTGTCGAGGCCGTCGACGTTGTAGGTATGCTCGCCGACGATGGCGCCGATCATATGGATCGGGTCTATGCCGTAGATGCCGGCGACCTTCTTGATCTTGCCGACGAGGTTCTTGTCGCGCTGGAGCATCGAGTAGATCTGCCGGTATTTCGCCTCGTAGGAGCCCTTGTTGGCGGCGGTCCACAGGACCGAGAGGAAAGCCAGCTTCGGCCGCTTGTCGTTGCGGTTGCCGGGCGGCACGACGATGACTTCGGCGTTGACCACCGGCGGCATGACCACCCCGACCAAGCCGGCAAGCAGCAGAACCGCAAGGAATTTCATGGATTTCAGCATGGCGACCCGTCCCGCGCAATGCGTCCCGGCCAGGATGATCCCGGCCGGTCAGCGGCTCGCGGGGTACTATGTGGTCGCGGCGAAATCTTGGCAACCGGCCCGGGCCGGTCGCCATATTAAAGGATGAACCGTGACAGATCGATGTTGCGCGACAGGTCGCCGATGTGATCCTCGACATATTGCGCGTCGATCACGACCTTGTCGCCGGCCCGGTCGGCCGCCGCGAAGCTGATCTCGTCGAGGACCCGCTCCATCACAGTCTGCAGGCGGCGGGCCCCGATATTCTCGATATTCTCGTTGATCGACACGGCGATCGAGGCAATCGCATCGATGGCGTCGTCGGTGATCTCGAGGGTCAGCGCCTCGGTCGCCATCAGCGCTACATACTGCTTGATGAGGCTCGCCTCGGGCTCCGTCAGGATGCGGCGGAAATCCGATTTGGTCAGCGGCTTCAGTTCGACGCGGATCGGCAGGCGGCCCTGAAGCTCCGGCAGGAGGTCGGAAGGCTTGGCGACATGGAAGGCGCCGGAGGCGATGAAGAGGATGTGATCGGTCTTCACCGGCCCGTGCTTGGTCGCCACCGTCGTTCCCTCGATCAGCGGCAGGAGGTCGCGCTGCACGCCTTCGCGCGAGACGTCGCCGCCCATCCGGCCCTCGCGGGCGCAGATCTTGTCGAGCTCGTCGAGGAAGACGATGCCGTCATTCTCGACCGAGGCGATGGCTTCCTGCACGACCTGCTCGTCGTCGAGAAGCCGGTCCGATTCCTCGGCGAGCAAGATCTCGTATGAATCCTTGACGTTGACCCGGCGCGACTTGGTGCGGTTACCGAAGGCCTTGCCAAGCATCTCGCCGATATTCATGACGCCGACACTGGCGCCGGGCATGCCCGGCACCTCGAATTGCGGCATGCCGCCGGCGCCCGTATCGCGGACCTGGATCTCGATCTCCTTGTCGTCGAGCTCACCCTCGCGAAGCTTCTTGCGGAAGGATTCGCGCGTCGCCGGGCTCGCGGATTCGCCGACCAGCGCCGTCAGGACGCGTTCCTCGGCCGAAATCTCGGCCTTGGCGGCGACTTCCTTCCGCTTCTTTTCGCGGACGAGGCCGATGCCGATCTCGACGAGGTCGCGGATGATCTGTTCGACGTCGCGGCCGACATAGCCGACCTCGGTGAACTTCGTCGCCTCGATTTTGAGGAAGGGCGCCCCGGCGAGCTTCGCCAGGCGGCGGGAAATCTCGGTCTTGCCGACGCCGGTCGGGCCTATCATCAGGATGTTCTTGGGCAGCACCTCCTCGCGCATGTCGCCGGTCAGCTGCTGGCGGCGCCAGCGGTTGCGGAGCGCGATGGCGACGGCGCGCTTCGCCTCGCCCTGGCCGATGATGTAACGGTCGAGCTCGGAGACGATCTCGCGAGGTGAAAAATTTGTCATGGGCGGGTTCGTTTCAAATCAGGTGTCGCTGTCGAGCGATTCGAGCGTCACATTGCCGTTGGTGTAGATGCAGATCTCGGCGGCGATCGCCATCGAACGGCGGGCGATCTCCTCGGCCGAAAGCTCCATGTCGATGAGGGCGCGGGCGGCGGAGAGGGCATAATTGCCGCCGGAGCCGATGCCGGCGACACCGCGTTCCGGCTCGAGCACGTCGCCGGTGCCGGTCAGCACCAGGCTGGTCGAGCGGTCGGCGACGAGCATCATCGCCTCGAGACGGCGCAGGTAGCGGTCGGTGCGCCAGTCTTTGGCGAGCTCGACGCAGGCGCGCGTCAATTGCCCCGGATACTGCTCGAGCTTGCCTTCGAGGCGCTCCAGCAGCGTGAAGGCATCGGCGGTCGCGCCGGCGAAGCCGGCGATGACGCCACCCTTGCCGAGCGGCCGGACCTTCTTGGCATTGTGCTTCATGACGGTGGCGCCGACGGAGACCTGGCCGTCGCCGGCGATGACCACCTTGCCGCCCTTGCGCACCGTGACGATGGTGGTGCCGTGCCAGGGAATAATCCCGTGATCGGACATGCTTATTCTTCCCTTTCGGCAAGCCGGCGCGGTCCTGAAGGCCCCGTTCCGGCTCCTTTTCGGGCCGGGTCACGCCCGGCCGCGGCTCCTATGTAGGCATTGGCCGGGCCTCTGCAAAGACGGCCGGCAACGCTTCCGAAAGCCCCTTCTGCCTATGCTCGGCACAATTCTTGGCAATCCGGGACCGCCCCTGTTAAAAGGCGGCCCTTGAAAAGGACCCGCCGCCGATGCGCAGCGCCACGATCACGCGCAAGACCAAAGAAACCGACATTTCCGTCTCCGTCGACCTCGACGGGACGGGAAAGGCCGAGATTGCGACCGGAATCGGCTTCTTCGACCACATGCTCGAGCAGATCGCCCGCCACAGCCTGATCGACGTGACCGTCGCCGCCAAGGGCGACCTCCATATCGACCAGCACCACACCGTCGAGGATGTCGGCATCGCGCTCGGCCAGGCGCTTCGCCAGGCGCTGGGCGAGTCCAGGGGCATCACCCGCTATGCCGATATCCATCTGCCGATGGACGAGGTGCTGACCCGTTGCGCCATCGATATCTCGGGCCGGCCCTATCTGGTGTGGAAGGTCGCCTTCACGCGCGGCAAGATCGGCGACTTCGACACCGAGCTCTGCCGCGAGTTCTTCCAGGCGCTCGCCCAGAACGCGCTCGTCACGTTGCATATCGAGACGCTCTACGGCCACAACAACCACCATATTGCCGAGACCTGCTTTAAGGCGCTGGCCCGCGCGCTCCGTGCTGCCGTCGCCGTCGACCCGAGGCAGGAAGGCCGGGTGCCCTCGACCAAGGGCAGCCTCGCCGGATAAGGCGCCGCCGATGACGACCTACACCGTGCTCGCACCGCCCGCCGGTCCGGCTGGACCGGACACGGACCGCTTCGTCTTCGTCAAGGAAGGCTTCTGCTGGCCGGCCTTCTTCATTACGTCCATCTGGCTCCTGGCGCGGCGCATGTGGCTGGTCTTTGTCCTCTATGTCGTCGCCTCCGCCGCGATCCTGATGCTGGCGATGGAAGTCGCGCCGGTCGCCGGCCTCGTCATCATGCTGTTCGGGTATCTGGTCGGGCTCGAAGCCAACAATCTGCGGCGCTGGACGCTGGAGCGGCGCGACTACCGTTTCCTTGGCGTCGCCGAAGGCGCCCGCCGCGACGAGGCCGAGTTCCGTTTCTTCTCGACCTGGCCGGGACTGAGCGAGCCACCAAAGCCGGCCGAGACCGTGAAACCGGCATTGCCGGCTTTCCTGCCGCCGGTCCGCAGCGGCGAGATCGTCGGGCTCTTCCCGAAGCCCGGAGGCGCGTCGTGAGCATCGCCCTGATCGATTACGGCGCCGGCAACCTTCGGTCGGCATCGAAGGCTTTCGAATTCGCCATCGCCGCCGCCGGACGGGACGACAAGGTGACGATCACCGCCGACCCCGCGGTGGTGGCGAAGGCCGACCGCGTCGTCCTGCCGGGCGACGGCGCCTTCGCCGATTGCCGGCGGAACCTCGATTCCGTGCCGGGCATGGTCGAGGCGATCCGCGAGAGCATTGTCGCGCGAGGCCGACCGTTCCTGGGCATCTGCGTCGGCATGCAGCTCCTCACGACGCGCGGCCTCGAATATGGCGTGACGGAAGGCCTCGACCTCATCCCCGGCGAGGTCCGCGCCGTGACGCCGGCCGATCCGGCGCTGAAGGTGCCGCATATGGGCTGGAACACGCTGCAGCCGCATGGCGACCATCCGCTGCTCGACGGCATCGTCACTGGTCCGGAGGGCTGGCACGCCTATTTCCTGCACGGCTTCCACCTCGTCGCCGACAATCCCGACGATGTCATCGCCTCGGCGCAATATGGCGGCGACGTCACCGCGATCGTGGCGCATGGCAATGTCGCCGGCACGCAATTCCACCCCGAGAAGAGCCAGCGCCTCGGCCTTGCTCTGATCGGCAATTTCCTCGCCTGGAAACCGTAATGATCCTCTTCCCCGCCATCGACCTCAAGGACGGGCACTGCGTCCGTCTCGAACAGGGCGACATGCAGCGCGCCACCGTGTTCGGCACCGACCCGGGCGCGCAGGCGCGCGCCTTTGCCAAGGAAGGCTTCGAATATCTGCACGTCGTCGACCTCAACGGCGCCTTTGCCGGCCGTGCGGTCAATGGCGATGCGGTGGCCGCGATCCTTGCGGCCGTGAACATCCCGGTGCAGCTCGGCGGCGGCATCCGCGACCTCGCCGCGATCGAGGGCTGGCTCGCCAGGGGCGTCACCCGAATCATCCTCGGCTCGGCCGCGGTCAGCCATCCCGAGCTGGTGCGCGAAGCGGCAAGGAAATTCCCGGGCAAGGTCGCGGTCGGCATCGACGCCAAGGGCGGCAAGGTCGCCGTGCATGGCTGGGCGGACGTCACCGAGACCAGCGCCACGGAACTCGGCAAGCGCTTCGAGGACGCCGGCGTCGCGGCGCTGATCTACACCGACATCGACCGCGACGGCATCCTCAAGGGCCTCAACATGGAGGCGACGCTGGCGCTGGCGAAAGCCGTGTCGATCCCGGTCATTGCGTCCGGCGGCCTCGCCTCGCTCGACGACGTGAAGCGGATGCTGGAGCCCGACGCCGCCATCCTCGAAGGGGCGATCTCCGGCCGGGCGCTCTATGACGGGCGCCTCGACGGGAAAGAGGCGCTGGCGCTGATCCGCGCCGCGCGGAAGGCGGCCTAGTGCTCAAGACCCGCGTCATTCCGTGTTTAGATGTGAAGGATGGGCGCGTCGTCAAAGGCGTGCGCTTCGTCGACCTCACCGATGCCGGCGATCCGGTCGAGGCGGCACGCGCCTATGACGCGGCCGGCGCCGACGAGCTCTGCTTCCTCGACATCACCGCCAGCCACGAGAATCGCGGCACAATCCTCGACGTCGTCGCCCGCACCGCCGAGCAATGCTTCATGCCGGTGACGGTCGGCGGCGGCGTGCGCAGCGTCGCCGACGTCCGCGCCCTGATGCTGGCCGGCGCCGACAAGGTGGCGATCAACACCGCCGCGATCCGCGACCGGCGCATCGTCGCCGATGCCGCCGACAAGTTCGGGGCGCAGGCGATCGTCGTGGCGATGGACGCCAAGCAGGTCAGCCACGGCTCCGAGATGCAGCGCTGGGAGCTCTTCACCCATGGCGGCCGCAACGCGACCGGCATCGACGCGATCGACTACGCGATCGACGTGGCCCGCCTCGGGGCCGGCGAGATCCTGCTGACCTCGATGGACCGCGACGGCACCGGCGACGGCTTCGACCTGGCGCTGACCCGGGCCGTGTCGGACGCGGTGAAAGTGCCTGTGGTTGCATCGGGCGGCGTCGGCACGCTCGATCACCTCGTCGAGGGCGTCACCATCGGCGGTGCCTCGGCGGTGCTCGCCGCCTCGATCTTTCACTTCGGGACCTTTACGATCCGGGGCGCCAAGGAGCATATGGCGGCGTTCGGGGTGCCGGTCCGGCTCGAGTAGACCTCTTTGATTTCGCAATGTCGGCCGGGAAACCGGCTTCCACTTTTCCTGACATTGCCTTGAACGGAAAGCGACGGCTATGAGCGGGTTCAGCCTCGCCGATCTGGCGACGATCGTGACGACACGCGGGCGCTCCGGCGATCCCGGTTCCTATACCGCCAAGCTCATCGGCGAAGGCGTCGCCCGCACCGCCAAGAAATTCGGCGAGGAATCCTTCGAGGCTGCGCTTGCCGCGGTATCCGGCGACCGCCAGGCATTGACGGCGGAGGCCGCCGACGTGCTCTATCATCTCCTCGTCATGCTGGAGGCGGGCGGGGTTCCGCTTGCCGACGTGATGGCCGAACTCGAACGGCGGACGGCGCAGACCGGCCTTGCCGAGAAGGCTTCCCGGGCTCCCGCCGGGAAGAATGGGTGATATGGACCAGGCTTCGCCCATCGCGGTTTCGCCGTACCGGGTCTTCTCGCGGCAGGAATGGGCATCGCTGCGTGCCGACACGCCGATGACGCTCACCGACGAGGACATCGCGCGCCTGCAGAGCCTGAGCGACCCGATCTCGCTCGACGAGGTCGTGGAGATCATCCTGCCGCTGTCGCGCCTTCTCAGCCTCTATGTCGAGGCGACGCAGGGGCTTTACCACGCGACCCGGACCTTCCTCGGCGGCAACGGCTCGAAGACGCCTTACATCATCGGCGTCGCCGGCTCGGTGGCGGTCGGCAAGTCGACCATGGCGCGCGTGCTGCGCGCCCTCCTCAGCCGCTGGCCGAACACGCCGAAGGTCGACCTCATCACCACGGACGGCTTCCTTCTGCCCAATGCCGTCCTGAAGCGCGAAGGGCTGATGGAGCGGAAGGGCTTTCCGGACAGCTACGACCTGCCCGCCCTCCTCGCCTTCCTGACCGCCATCAAGGCCGGCAAGCGCGGCGTCACGGCGCCGGTCTATTCGCATCTCGTCTATGACATCGTGCCCGGCGAGACGACGGCCATCGACCGGCCGGACATCCTCATCGTCGAGGGGCTGAACGTGCTCCAGACCTCGCGCCTGCCGCGCGACGGGCGGGCAGTGCCGTTCGTCTCGGATTTCTTCGATTTCTCGGTCTATATCGACGCCGACGAGACGGTCATCCGACGCTGGTATGTCGAGCGCTTCCAGCGGCTGCGGAAGACCGCCTTCCGCGACCCGGCCTCCTATTTCCACCGCTACGCCTCGGTCGACGATGCGGAGGCGGAGGCTATCGCCGAGGGGCTGTGGAACCGCATCAACCTCGTCAATCTGCGTGAAAACATCCTGCCGACCCGGCCCCGCGCCGACCTCATCCTGGTCAAGGGAGAGAACCACGCGGTTGACCGGGTTGCCCTCCGCCGCCTCTAGAACATGCGCAATGTCGGACGGAAAACCGGCTTCCACTTTTCCTGACATTGCTCTAGCGGCTTGATTTTTGCTGCCCGAACCCTGATATCCCGCTCGACCCCTTCCAACCACCGATCAGGACCGCCATGGCCGACGAAACCACGCCTGAAACAGAGGCGCCCGAAACCGCTGCGGAAGCGGCGGTGCCGGATCGTGTCGCGGCGCTCGAAGCCGAGATCGCCGAACTCAAGAACAAGATGCTGCGGACGCTTGCCGACATGGAGAATCTGCGCCGTCGCACCGAGCGCGAAATGGCCGATACCCGCCAGTATGCGGTCGCCAATTTCGCCCGCGACGTGCTGAATGTCGGCGACAATCTGCGCCGCGCCATCGACGCCGTCCCCGCCGAGGTGCGCGACGGCAGCGACCCGGCTCTTTCCTCGCTGCTTGAAGGCGTCGAGGTGACCGAGCGCGGCCTTGCCCAGACGCTGCAGAAATTCGGCGTCCGCCAGATGGAGCCGAAGGGCCAGAAATTCGACCCGACCCAGCACCAGGCGATGTTCGAGCTCGAGGACACGGAACGGCCGAGCGGCACCATCGCCGAAGTCGTGCAGGCCGGCTATGCGATCGGCGACCGCGTGCTCCGCCCGGCCATGGTCGGGATCACCAAGGGTGGCCCGAAACTCGCCGCGGTGAAGCCGGCCGAGCCGGTCGGCGAGGCTCAGACGGCGGACGATCCGACCGGCTGACCGGTGATCTCAGCAAGCTTCTGACGCAGGCGCTCCGGCGCGATCGGCTTCTCCAGGACCGCGTCGATCCCCGCCGCCGCCGAGGCGGCGCGCGTCTCGGCGAGCACATCGGCGGTCAGCGCCAGGATCGTCGCCCGCTGCCGGCCGGTCCGCTGCTCGTGCTCGCGGATGGCCCGGGTGGCCTCCAGCCCATCAAGGCCGGGCATATGAAGATCCATCAGTATGACGCCATGATGCGTCGCTGACTGCGTCGCGGCCTCGACCGCCGCGGCGCCGTCGCGGACCTCGGTGACGCGATGGCCGAGGCCTTCGAGCACGGCGCGCACCAGCAGCGCGTTGATCTCGTTATCCTCGGCAAGCAGGATATCGAGGCGTGCGGCAGCGCCGTTGCCGGCCTCGACGCTTTCGGCGCGAATATCTTCCGGATCGGCATGGAAGGCGCCGGCCGGGCCGGTGATCCCGGCAACCACGCCGACCAGCGACCGGCGCCGCACCGGGCGGACGAGATAGGCGTCGTAGCCGGCCTCGCGGAGCGCCGGCATCGAGCCGCGGCCGCCCGGCTCGATGATGATGGCGGCGGCGATCGGGGCATCGACGACGGTACGCAGCCGCGCCAGGATCTGGGCCGGCGCCTGCGGCAGGCGGGCATCGACCAGCACCGCATCGTAAGGCAGCGCCGCGGCGCTCGCCGCACCGGCAAGGGCCGCAGCCTCGACGAGATCCGGCACATGCCGGACATGCGCGCCTTCGGCGGCGAGCTGGCGCGCGATGGCATCGGCTTCGGGCCCGGCCGGCCCGAGGATCATGACGCTCTTGTCGCGAAGTTCCGGGGTCGCACCGCCGGCCGCTTCAGCGGGTGGCAATCCCAGCTCGAAGGAAAAGACGGAGCCGCCGCCCGGCCGTGCCGCCACGGCGATGTCGCCGCCCATATGGCGGACGATGCGGCGCGAGATGGCAAGGCCGAGGCCGGTGCCGCCGTTGCGCCGGTTGGGCGCCGTGTCGATCTGCTCGAACTCGCCGAAGATGCGTTCCGCCTCGGCCGGATCGATGCCGACGCCGGTATCCGCGACCGCGAAATACGTCTTTCCGGCCTCTCCCGGGCGAACCGACAGGGTCACGCCGCCGGCCTCGGTGAATTTGATGGCATTGGCGAGGAGATTGATCAGCACCTGGCGGAGCCGCTGGGCATCGACCCCGACGCTGACCGGCAGGTCGCGGTCGGCCACGATGGCGAGGTCGATCCCCTTGCTATGGGCGCGGCTGGCGAGAAGCTCGCCGATCTCTTCCGCCATGCGGGCGAGGTCGGTCGGCTCGGACCGCAGTTCGAGGCGGCCGGCCTCGATCCGCGAGAAATCGAGCATGTCGTCGACCAGCCGGAGCAGCGCCTCGCCGGAGGTGCGGACGCCGCGCGCATAGGTGCGCTGGTCGGCGGTCAGGTCGGATTCGAGCAGCAGGCCAGTGAGGCTGAGAATGCCGTTGAGCGGCGTCCGGAATTCGTGGCTGACGGCGGCGAGCACGCCTGATTTGGCGCGGTTGGCGGCTTCGGCGCGACGCTGCTCGAGCCGCGTGAAGCGCCACAACGCGACACCGCCGGCGAGCGCGAAGAGCGGTGCCAGGAGCAGGCTCGGCGCGTCCTCGGCCAGCAGGCCGACGACGGCGGCAAGGATGCCGACGCCGCCGGCCATGGCGAGCGCGGCCGCCGCGACCCGCTCGCCCGACGTGACGCGGCGCCGTTCGGGCGTGCCGATCGCCGGTTCCGCTTGCGTGACTGGGGTTTCGGCCATGACATCGTCCCGGATGTGACCGACACACGGCCACAGCAAGACACAATCGCAAATCATCATTGCCAAATGCTTGCTGCCACCGACAACGGCCGACCGCATCGCCGCCGCGAGAGCGGCAAAGCCTCGGGTGAGGGTGAATGCGAAGGGTTGACACTCCCGGCATGGGCCCGAAAGATGCGTTCGGCGTGCTGCTGTGATCGGCTTCAAGCGCAGAACGGACGTTGCTTAAAAAGACTAGACTTCAATAAAGATCGGAACGCCCCGTGCTCAGAAGCGACGACAGAATACTGACGACCCACACGGGCAGCCTGCCGCGTCCTGAACCGCTGACCGACCTCTACATCAAGCGCGCCCATGGCGAACCGGTCGACGCGGCACGGATCGAAGAACTGGCCCACGACGCTGTGCGCCAGAGCGTTGCCAAGCAGAGCAAGGCGGGCATCGACGTCGGCAACAATGGCGAGCAGCCGCGCGATTCCTTCTTCCTCTATCTGCGCGAGCGCATGAGTGGCTTTGGTAGCGGCCATTGGGACCGTCCGACGCGGGCCGATGTCGAGAAATATCCGGAGTTCAAGAAGCGCTGGGCAACGACGACCGTCGCGCCGGGAAAATCCGTCTCCGCCGCCAATGCCAATCCGACGGCGATCGGCGAGGTGCTCTACAAGGACCCGGAGGCGATCCGCGCCGAGACGCGCGATCTCAAGAAAGCGCTCGACCAGAATCCCGGCGCCTTCCGCGAAGCCTTCATGAGCTCGCCCTCGCCGGGCATCGTCGCCTCGGCGATCCGCAACGACTATTACGACAGCCTTGAGGACTATCTCGCCGCGCTCTCGCGCGCGCTGAAGGTCGAATATGAGGCGATCGTCGAGGCCGGGCTGATCCTCCAGATCGACGCGCCCGACCTCGCCCTCGAACGCCACATGACCTACAAGGACGAACCGGTCGGCAAGTTCGTCGAATTCGTCGAGATGGTGATTTCCGCCATCAACGACGCGCTCGAGAATGTCCCGCGCGACCGGGTCCGGCTGCATGTCTGCTGGGGCAATTCGGAATCGCCGCATGACTGCGACGTGCCGCTCTCCGACATCCTGCCGACCATTCTGCAGGCCAAGGTCGGCGGCTTCGTGCTGCCATTCGCCAATCCGCGCCATGCGCATGAGTTCAAGAATTTCGCGAAGCACCGGCTCGGCGACGATCAGATCCTGGTCGCCGGCGTGATCGATACGCTGACCAATTTCGTCGAGCACCCGGAAGTGGTCGCCGACCGACTGGAGAGGGTTGCCGCCGTGATCGGCGACCCGACGCGCGTGCTCGCCGGCACCGACTGCGGCTTCGACACCTCGGCCGGACGCGGCCGCGTCTCTTCGGACGTCGTCTGGGCGAAGCTCCGGGCGATGCGCGAAGGCGCCGAGCTCGCCTCGGAGCGACTGTTTCGCTGAAGCGCGTTGCGCGGCGGAAACTTGCTGAGGAACAACAGCCGGCACCCAGGCAAGGGCAGCGGGCGCATCGGGAGGTGAGTTCATGCGAGCTTTCAACATAGCGATTGCCCTCGGGATCGCCTTCGGCGCATCGGCCGGACCGGCGGCCGCACAAGATGCGGGCGACTATCCCAGCAAGCCCATCCGGTTGATCGTCGCCGCGGCGGCCGGCGGCAGTTCGGACACAGTCGGCCGTATCGTTGCGGAGGGACTGGGCAAGGAACTCGGCCAGCGCGTCGTGGTCGAGAATATTGCCGGCGTCGGCAGCGTCGCCGGCCTGACCGCGCTCTCGCAGGCCGATCCGGACGGCTACACGCTCGGCACGTCGAACATCGCCGCGATCGGCATCAACCAGCATCTGATGGATCTGCCCTACAAGCCGCTCGAGGACATCATTCCGGTCGGCATGGCGATGCAGACCGCCCGCGCGCTCGACGTGCGCGCCGACCTGCCGGTGAAGACCGTGCCGGAGCTGATCCAGTATATGAAGGACCATCCGGGCGAGCTGAATTACGGTTCATCGGGTATCGGCTCGCAAAGCCATATGGGCATGGAGCTGTTCCTGAGCCTGACCGGCACCGAAGCGACGCATGTGCCCTATAACAGCAGCGCCGAGGTCGGCCAGGCGATGGCCGCCGGCGAGGTCGACGTGTCGATCGACAACGTTACCTCGCACGCGCCGATGGTCGATGCCGGAACGGTTCGCTTCATCGCGACGGGCTGCACCCGGTCCGACGACATCGCGCAACTGAAGGGCCTGCCGTCGATCCAGGAAACCCTGCCCGACATGATGTGCATGACGACCTGGATCGGCATCTTTGCGCCGAAGGGCGTGCCGGAGCCGATCGTCCAGAAGCTGAACGCGGCGCTGAACAAATATCTGGCCTCGCCGGAAGGCGTCGAGCGGATCAAGACAGCGAGCTGGGACCCCTATCCTATGAGCCCGGCGGAGCTTCACGACATCTGGTTCAAGGAAGCCGAGATCTGGGGCAAGGTCATCAAGGACGCCGGTATCACGGCCAAATAGCCGGAGCCGCGCGAGCGCGGCTCATTCGAGCGAGCCCAGCGGCGAGCGCATCTGCGAAGGAGGTCTCATGCACGATCGCGACTATCGCGACGTGGTCGGCGGGGGAGTCCTGATCTTCGGCGGGGCGTTCGTTGCCCTTTATTCGACGACGCAGCTTGAGGTCGGCTCCCTGTCGCGCATGGGGCCCGGTCTGTTTCCCGCCGCACTCGGCGCCCTCCTCTGCATCTTCGGCGCGATCGTCACCGTGCCGGCGCTCTTCCGCGAGGGCGCCCCGTTCCCGATCGAACTCCGGCCACTCCTGTTCGTGCTGGCCTCGATCCTGGTCTTCGGGCTCACCATCCGGCGGCTGGGCGTTGCGCCGGCCGTTGTTCTGATGACGCTGGTCGCGACGCTCGCCGAACGGCGCATGTCCTGGCCCGGCGCGCTTCTCCTCGCGGCCGGGCTCGCCGGCATCGCCGTGCTCGTCTTCAATGTCGGCCTCGACATCCCCGTCGAAGCCGTCCGCTTGCCGTGGCGGTGACGGGCGTGGAAGGTCTGCTCGACAATGTCGGCCTTGGACTCGCGACAGCGGTCCAGCCGGTCAATCTGCTCTACTGCTTTTTCGGGGTGCTGCTCGGCACGGCGATCGGCGTCATGCCGGGTATCGGCGCGCTGGCGACGATGTCGCTGCTCATCCCTTTCACCTTCTATCTCGACCCCGCCACCGCGCTGGTCATGCTCGCCGGCATCTATTACGGCTCGAGCTATGGCGGCTCGACCGCCTCGATCCTGCTCAACCTGCCGGGCCAGCCGAATTCGGCCGTCACCTGCCTCGACGGCTATCCAATGGGCCAGCAGGGACGCGCCGGCGTGGCGCTTTTCGGGACGGCGATCGCCTCGTTCATCGGCGGCAGCATCGGCATCATCCTCCTGATGATCCTTTCGCCGGTCCTCGTCTCGGTCGCCGGCCAGTTCCGCCAACCCGAATATTTCTCGCTCGCTGTGATGGCGCTGGTCGTCGCCTCGGCGATCACGCCCGGCAGGCTGGTCAAGGGCCTCGCCATGGTCGTGGTCGGCATCATCCTGGGGCTGGTCGGCACCGACCTCTATACCGGCGCCCAGCGTTTCACCTTCGGCTCCATCGCGTTGATGGACGGGGTCACCGTCGCGACCATCGCCATGGGCCTGTTCGGCGTCACCGAAGTGATCACCAGCATCGGCAAGACCGACGTCAACGCCATGTACCGGAAGATCCGCTTCCGCTCGATGATCCCGACGCGCGACGACGTGCGCCGGTCCTGGGCGCCGATCCTGCGCGCCTCCGGCATCGGCGCTTTTTTCGGAGCGCTGCCCGGTTCGGGCAGCACGATCTCGACCTTCATCGCCTATGCCATCGAAAAGCGCGTCTCGAAGGAGCCGTGGCGCTTCGGCAAGGGCGCCATCGAGGGCGTCGTGGCGCCGGAAGCGGCCAATAATGCCGGCGACCAGACCGCCTTCCTGCCGACCCTGGCGCTCGGTATTCCCGGCACCGTCAACATGGCGCTCATTCTCGGCGTGATGATCATGCATGGCGTCCAGCCCGGCCCGCGCCTGATGGCGGAGCAGCCGGCGCTGTTCTGGGGCCTGATCATGAGCTTCTGGGTCGGCAACCTGATGCTGCTCATCCTCAACATCCCCCTCATCGGGATCTGGGTGCGCATCCTCGCCGTCCCCTATCACCTGCTCTATCCCGCGATCCTGATGTTCGTGTGCGTCGGCGTGTTCACCGATCGCTATGCGCCCTTCGACGTGTTCACGGTGCTGGTGCTGGGCGCCGTCGGCTACGCGATGCGGCTTTTGGATTTCCCCGTCGCGCCGCTCCTGCTCGGCTTCGTCCTCGGGCCGATGATGGAGGAGCATTTCCGCCGCGCGATGATCATCTCGCGCGGTAGCTTTTCGATCTTCGTCGAGCGTCCGTTGAGCGCTGCATTCCTCGGGCTGACGGTGCTCATGCTCGCCTGGGCGATCTGGTCGGGGAAGAGGGCGGCACGGCGAAGCGCCGTCGAGGCCCCCATCGCCGAATAAGCGGCCCAATAGGCGGAAGCCGAACGCCCGGCGACGGCATCACCGCCGCTTTTGCAACGGGCGAAGCCAGGGCATCGATCCGGTCAGGCAGCGGCCATTGCCAGGCGTTCGCCGTTGGCGCGGTAGGAGAGCGCCTCGGCGAGATGGATGCGGCCGACCGCGTCGGTGCCGTCGAGATCGGCCAAAGTGCGCGCCACTTTCAGCACACGATGATAGCCGCGGGCGGAGAGATGCATCGCTTCGGCGGCGCTCTTCAGGAGCGTCATCGCTGCGGCATCGGGCGCCGCGATCTTCTCGATCATCGACGGCGAACATTGCGCATTGGTCGCGACCCGCGGCTGACCGAGCCCGATGAAGCGTTCGCGCTGGATGGCGCGAGCGGTGGCGACACGCTCGGCGACGACGGCGCTCGGCTCGGCCGGGGCCGGCAGGATGAGATCCGAAGCGGAAACCGCCGGCACGTCGAGGCGGATGTCGATGCGGTCGAGGAGCGGTCCGGACAGCCGCGCCTGGTAATCGGACACGCAGCGCGGCCCGCGCCGGCAGACATGGCCGGGCTCGCCCGCCATGCTGTCAACGGCGGAGCAAAACCAGGCCACGCGCCGGAGGAATAGTCGGCCATTTGTGGCGCACACCTGAGAGCGCCGGGAGGGCGTAGCCCGAGCGGGGTTCTCAGGTGTGCGCGGCG
>CAMCWB010000008.1 GCA_945882315.1 Bauldia litoralis
GGTGGTCGATCGACAGCCGGGTCGGGTTGTAGGCGCCGGTCGGCGTCTCGAAGCCCGACTTGCCGGTGGAGACCTTCCAGACATAGGTCTGGGCGGTGCCCTGCTTGTCGACGACCTTGAGGGTCATGCGCTGTTCCGAGATCGACACCGTGGCGGTGACCGAGGGGGCGCCGGAGATCATGGCGCGGAAGCTCGAGAAGGGCCCGGCTTCCGACGGGGTGGCGCCTAGGCCGAGCATCAGGAGGGCGGCGGCGGCGATCTTGGTCAGCGTGTTCATGGCATCGCTCTTTCGGGGTCGGCGCCGGAAGCGCCGTGTGCGTTGTTCGTGGGAGCGTTCTACGTGCCCACGACCCGCCTCGCAGTGATCCCCGTCACAGGTGTTGAGACACACCGCAAAACCGCGGAACGACGCCATCTTGCGCGGCCCGGCGGGTCACGGTCTCTTGCCGCTGACACCATCCGAATCGGAGCCGGACGCCATGTGGGATTTTTCGGTCGCGCGGTCCTTCGCGATTCTCGCCGCGACCTTCCCCTTCATTCTTCTCAGGCTGGTCGTCTTCTACGGAATCTCGCTCGCCTACATCTTCGCGACCGGCACCGGCGCTGCATTCGGCTACGGACTTGGCAGCGCCTTCGCCGACGATCCCGCCGGGCCGGCCTTCTTCGGCGGAATCTTCGGCATCGGCATCGTCTCGGTGGCGCTCTACTGGCTCCGCGAATACATCCTCTACCTCGTCAAGGCCGGCCATATCGCAGTGATGGTCGAGGCCTATGACGGGCGCAACCTGCCCGCCGGCCAGGGCCAGCTCCGCTACGCCCGCGAGATCGTCACGGCGCGCTTTGCCGAGACCAACATCCTCTTCGCCATCGACCAGCTCGTGAAGGGCGTCGTCGGCGCGATCACGCGCATGGTCTGGACCGTCGCCGCGATCCTGCCCATCCCCGGCCTGCAGGGCCTCGTGAACTTCCTGAACGCGGTGATCCGCGTGGCGCTCACCTATGTCGACGAGATCATCCTCGCCTATGACATCCGCGAGCGCTCCGACAATCCCTGGGCGACGGCGCAGGACGCGCTCGTCCTCTATGCCCAGAACAACCGCATCGTCATCAAGAACGCGATCTGGCTGGCGCTCTTCATGTATCTCGTCGCCTTCATCGTATTTCTGCTGATGCTCGCGCCGGCGGCAGCGATCGTCTATCTGTTTCCGGGGAGCTGGTCGGGCTTCGGCTTCGTGCTTGCCATTATCTTCGCATGGAGTTTCAAAGCCGCCATCATGGAGCCTTTCGCCATCGCATCGCTCATGCAGGTCTATTTCGGAATGATCGAGGGCCAGGTTCCCGATCCGGTCTGGCGTACGCGCCTCGAAGGGGTCTCGGCCAAGTTCCGCACCCTCGGCGAGAAAGCGATCGACTGGGTCCGCGGCCGGCCGGCCGCGGCGCGGTCCTTCTGAACGCCGTGACGCCACGCACCATCCTCGTCACCGGGTCTGCCTCCGGCATCGGCCGCCACGCCATCACCGGCCTCAAGGAACGCGGCTGGCGGGTCTTTGCCGGCGTGCGCAGCCGCGAGGATATGAAGCCGCTCGCCGATGAAGGCTTCGAGGCGGTCCATCTCGACTATGATTCGCCGGCGATCATCTCGACGGCGCTCTACCGCATCCTCGACAAGACCGGCGGCAAGCTCGACGCGGTCTTCAACAACGGCGCCTACAGCCAGCTCGGCGCCGTCGAGGATTTCGGCACCGAGCATCTCCGCGCCCAGTTCGAGAGCAATTTCTTCGGCTGGCACGAGCTCATCCGCCGCGTCGTCCCGATCATGCGCCGGCAGGGTTCCGGCCGTATCGTCAACTGCTCCTCGATCCTCGGCTTTCTCACGACCCGCTATCGCGGCGCCTATGCCGCGTCGAAATTCGCGGTAGAAGGCCTGACAGACGCGCTCCGCCTGGAACTCGCCGACACCAATATCCGCGTCGTCCTGATCCAGCCCGGCCCGATCGCCAGCGAGCTTTCGGGCAAGGCCGTGCAGCGCTTCAAGGAAACCGTCGACATCGACAATTCGCCGCATCGCGAGGCCTATCGGCAGGCGCTGGCCCGCATCGAGAAGGGAGAATTCTCGACCCGCTTCAAGCTCGGCCCCGAGGCGGTCTTCGACAAGCTCGTCCTGGCCCTCGACAGCCCGCGCCCGCGGGCCCGCTACCGAATCACCCGGATCACCCAGGCGGCGGCCGTCGCCAAGCGCCTCCTGCCGACCAGCGTCATGGACAAGATCCTGCTCCGGCAACGCTGAGCCGGCTTTCCGCGCCGGCATGGTCTGGCCGGCGCAACTGGACTATATGAAGGCCGTCAGCCGAACACCTCCGGTGCAGCCAATGTCGGGTCTCTTCCTTATCCTCGTGCCGCTCGCCCTTGCCGCCGTCGCCATCGTGCTCGGCCTCGGGCTCTACAACCTGGCGCGGGGCGGCTCGCCCGAACGCTCGCAGGAGCTGATGCGCTGGCGCGTCATCCTCCAGCTCGTGGCGCTGGTCGTCGTCATGACGGCGCTCTTCTTCGCCTCCTCGGGCTGACCGGATGGTCCTGCTCAACAAGATCTACACGCGCACCGGCGACGACGGATCGAGCGGGCTCGGCACCGGCGAGCGCCGCAGCAAGGCCGACCCGCGCTTCGAGGCAATCGGCACGGTCGACGAGCTGAACGCCTATATCGGCATCGGCCGCCTGCACGATCAGATGCTCGGCCCCGATCTCGCCGCGATGCTCGCCCGCATCCAGAACGACCTCTTCGACCTCGGCGCCGACCTCGCCACGCCCGACAGCGCCAACCCGAAACGCGAGCGGCTGCGGATCACCACCGCGCAGGTCGACCGGCTGGAGCGCGAGATCGACCAGCTCAATGCTAGCCTTTCGCCGCTCACCTCCTTCGTGCTGCCGGCCGGCACGCCCGCCGCCGCGACGCTGCATGTCTGCCGCACGGTCGCCCGCCGCGCCGAGCGCGCCATGGTGGCGCTCGCCGCCGGCGAGGCCGTCAATCGCGAGGCGCTGCGCTACGTCAACCGGCTGTCCGACCTGCTCTTCGTGGCGGCCCGGGTCGCCAACCGCAACGGTGCCGACGACGTCCTCTGGACGCCCGGCGAGAACCGCTGATGTTCATCCCCTTCTACGATTCCAATCCGCACCGCTACATCAAATACTGCTTCGTGACCTGGGCGCTGATCGCGGCCAACACCATCGTCTTCCTGCTCACCCTCACCGACCCGGATGCGCTGCAGAGCTCGGCGCTGAGCTTCGGCCTCATCCCGGCGGTCTTCAACGACACCGTCGATCTTCCCGCCGATTTCCTGGCGGTCCCCGGCTGGGTGACGCTCCTCACCTATTCCTTCCTGCATGGCGACATCTGGCATCTCTTCGGTAATATGATCTTCCTCTGGGTCTTCGCCGACAATGTCGAGGACGCGCTCGGCCATTGGCGCTTCCTCGCCTTCTACTGCCTCTGCGCCATCGGCGCCGGTTACGTCCATGTCCTCGCCGGGCCCTTTTCCGAAGCGCCCGTCATCGGCGCCTCGGGCGCGGTGGCCGGCATCGTCGCCGGCTATCTCATCCTCTATCCCTATTCGAAGGTCTGGATACTCGCCCTCGGCCGTATCCCGCTCCGCCTCCGCTCATACTGGGTGCTGGGCTTCTGGGCGGGGTACCAGGTCTTCCAGGTGCTGGTTGCCGAGCCCGGCGAGATCGCCTGGTGGACCCATGTCGGCGGCTTCGTCACCGGCGCGGTCCTCGTCCTGCTGCTGCGCCGCCGCGGCGTCGTCCTTTTCGGCTACGACCCGGAACCGGCGGAAGCCGCGGCCGGCAATGTTGACGAGGCGGCGACCGGGCCGATAGGGTCCGCCGCGCCTGAAGCTGCGCCCACACGATCCAAGGGTTCTTGGGAATGAAAATACTGGTGCCCGTCAAACGGGTCGTTGACTACAATGTGAAGGTGCGCGTGAAGTCTGATGGCTCCGGCATGGACCTCGCCAACGTCAAGATGTCGATGAATCCCTTCGACGAGATCGCCGTCGAGGAGGCCCTTCGCCAGAAGGAAGCCGGCAAGGCCGAGGAAGTCATCGTCGTCTCGATCGGCCCCGCCCAGTGCGTCGAGACCATCCGTACGGCGCTGGCCATGGGCGCCGACCGCGGCATCCTGGTGAAGGCCGACGGTCCCGTCGAGCCGCTCGCCGTCGCAAAAATTCTCCGCGAGATCGTCAAGGCCGAGAATCCCGGCCTCGTCATCCTCGGCAAGCAGGCGATCGACGACGATTGCAGCCAGACCGGCCAGATGCTCGCCGCCCTTCTCGGCCGTCCGCAGGGCACCTTCGCCTCGAAGGTCGCCATCGACGGCGACCACGTCGATGTCACCCGCGAGATCGATGGCGGCCACGAGACCGTGCGCCTGGCGCTGCCGGCGATCGTCACCACCGATCTCCGCCTCAACGAGCCGCGCTACGCGTCGCTGCCCAACATCATGAAAGCCAAAAAGAAGCCGGTCGAAGAAAAGACGCCGGCCGATTACGGCGTCGACATCGCGCCGCGGCTGACCGTCATCAAGACCGCCGAACCGGCCGGCCGCCGCGCCGGCGTCAAGCTCGGCTCCGCCGCCGAGCTTGTCGGCAAGCTCAAGGAGGCCGGCATCCTATGACCACGCTTCTCGTCGCCGATCACGACAACACGTCCCTCAAGGACGCCACCGCCAAGGCGCTGACCGCGGCGCTGGCGCTGGGCGCCGACGTCCATGTTCTCGTCGCCGGCAAGGATTGCCGTCCCGCCGCCGATGCCGCCGCCAAGCTCGCCGGCGTCGCCAAGGTCCTCGTCGCCGATGCCGCCGCGCTCGAGCACCAGCTCGCCGAGCCGGTCGCCGACCTCGTCGTCTCGCTCGCCGGCAGCTATGACGCGATCGTCGCGCCGGCGACCCATACCGGCAAGAACTTCATGCCGCGCATCGCCGCCCTTCTCGACGTCATGCAGATCTCGGATATCTCGGCGGTGCTTTCGGCCGACACCTTCGAGCGGCCGATCTATGCCGGCAACGCCATGCAGACGGTCAAATCGACGGATGCCAAGAAAGTCATCACCGTCCGCATCGCCGCCTTCAAGGCGGCGCCGGCCGGCGGCTCGGCGATGGTCGAGGCCGTCACCGTGCCGGACTCGGCCAGCACATCGAGCTTCGTCGGCGCCGAGATCGCCCGCTCCGAACGGCCCGAGCTGACCGCCGCCAAGATCGTCGTCTCCGGCGGCCGCGCCTTCCAGTCCTCCGACAATTTCCGCAAGCACCTCGAGCCGCTCGCCGACAAGCTCGGCGCCGCCATCGGCGCCTCGCGCGCCGCGGTCGACGCCGGCTATGCGCCGAACGACTATCAGGTCGGCCAGACCGGCAAGGTCGTGGCCCCCGACCTCTACATCGCCATCGGCATTTCCGGCGCCATCCAGCATCTCGCCGGCATGAAGGATTCGAAGATCATCGTCGCCATCAACAAGGACGCCGAGGCCCCGATCTTCCAGATTGCCGATTTCGGCCTCGTCGGCGATCTTTTCCAGATCCTCCCGGAACTGGAAAAGGCGCTGTAAGCCAGGCAGGTCTCGGGCTATCGTCACGCGATGAGCATCGCAATCCGCAAAGTTGGAATCATCGGTGCCGGCCAGATGGGCAGCGGCATCGCCCATGTCTGCGCCGCCGCCGGCTTCGAGGTCATGATCAACGACGTCTCGCCCGACCGTATCCGGTCGGGCATGGCGACGATCAACGGCAACATGGCCCGCCAGGTCGCCTCCGGCAAACTCGAGGATGCCGACCGCAAGGCGGCGCTCGACCGCATCACGGCGGCGCCCCAGATGGAGGCGCTTGCCGACGCCGATATCGTCATCGAAGCGGCGACCGAGAACGAGGCTGTCAAGCACCAGATTTTCGCCGCGCTCTGCGCCGTGCTCCGGCCGGAAACGCTGCTCGCCACCAACACCTCCTCGATCTCGATCACCCGGCTGGCCGCCGCGACCGACCGGCCCGAACGCTTCATCGGCATTCATTTCATGAATCCGGTGCCGGTCATGGAGCTGGTCGAGGTCATCCGCGGCATCGCGACGGATGCGGAGACCTTCGAGTCAGCCAGGGTTTTCGTCGAGAAGCTCGGCAAGTCGATCACCGTCGCCGAGGATTTCCCCGCCTTCATCGTCAACCGCATCCTGCTGCCGATGATCAACGAGGCGATCTACACGCTGCACGAGGGCGTCGGCAGCATCGAGGCGATCGACACGGCGATGCGGCTCGGCGCCCGCCATCCGATGGGGCCGTTGCAGCTCGCCGATTTCATCGGCCTCGATACCTGCCTGTCGGTGATGCAGGTCCTGTACGAGGGGCTGGCCGACTCGAAATACCGGCCCTGCCCGCTGCTCGTGAAATATGTCGAGGCGGGATGGCTCGGCCGCAAGACAGGCCGCGGCTTCTACGATTACCGCGGCGAAAAGCCCGTTCCGACGCGCTGACCCCCGACACGGCGGTCCAGATCGTGTGGCCGCCGCAGGCCCCTTCCGGTTAACAGAACCTTGATTTAATACAAGAAATTGACATTTCGCCTCTAACGCGGATTCAACGCCCGCCTGTTAACCCTGGTCGTGGGGGTGCTGGACGGATCGTCATGATCGTTGCCGGCACAGGCGTGTGAGCGTGGAATGATTATCGACCTGCCGACTTTGATGATCGCTGGCAGCTTCGTCGCTGCCACGAGTGGTGTTTTCCTTATTTTTGCCTGGTCGCAGAATCGCGAATCGCGCGCCATGCTCTGGTGGGCGGCGGCCAATCTGCTTCTCGCTATGGCCGTGCCGCTGATGGCGACATCCGACGACTCGTTCGGATGGCCGTCGCAGATCGCAGCGATCAGCCTGCTCAATCTCAGCCCGGCTCTCGTCTGGGCGGCCGCCCGCAGTTCCAACGGCCGGCATGCCAACCGTACCGTCATCGCCGGCGGCGTGCTGCTCTGGCTGCTGGCGATGGCCCTTCCCGGCTTCCGCGCCTCCTATCACGGGCAGACATTTCTCAACCTCGCAGTGGTCGCCGCCTATCTCTTCGCCGCCGCGGTCGAGTTCTGGCGCGGACGGGCCGAACGTCTCGGGTCGCGCTGGCCGCTCATCGTCCTTCTCTCGACGCATGGCGTCGTCTTCGCGATCGGCGCCGCCCAGGCGGCGCTTGGAAACCTGCCCGCATCTGAAAACGTCCTGACCGCAAGCTGGTTCGGCTTCCTGCTCTTCGAAGCCCTGGTCTTCGTCATCGGCACGGCGATCTTCATCGTCGCCATCGATCGCGAACGCTCCGGACTCCGCCAGAAGATCCTGGCCAGCGTCGACGAGCTGACCGGCGTCGCCAGCCGTCGCGCCTTCTTCGATGCCGCCGAAACGCTGCTCGAATCCTGCCAGGCCGAACGGCTGCCTTTCTCGCTGATCGTTTTCGACCTCGACCGCTTCAAGGACATCAACGACACGCATGGCCACATGGCCGGCGACACCGTCCTTGAAGTCTTCGGCGATTGCGTCCGCGACATGATCCGGACCGGCGACGTGGTCGGCCGTCCCGGCGGCGAGGAATTCGCCGTCGCCATGCCGGCGGCCGGCGCCGCGACCGCCTATGTCGCCGCCGAGCGCATCCGCATCGCCTTCGCCGAGCGCTGCCGCCGTCTCGGCACGTTGCGCGTCAGCCCGACGGTCAGCGCCGGTGTCACCACCGCCCGCTTCAATGCCAGCCTCGATTCCCTGTTCGCCGATGCCGACCGCGCCCTTTATCGCGCCAAGCAACTCGGCCGCGATCGTGTCGAGGTCGACGGCAACCGGCCGGCCGGCGAACCGCTCTTCGCCGATCTCCCGACCACGGCCCGCGTCGCCTGACGGATCAGCTCGTCCCGGCCGCGGCGCCGATCAGCGCCTTGGCCTCCTCCGAATCCCAAGCCGCCGGCCCCTCGACCGAACCGATCCGGCAGCCGTTCCTGTCGAGGAGCAGCGTCACCGGCAGGCCGAAGGCGAGCCCGCGTTTCTTGAGGTTGAGGAACAGCGCCGAGCTCGGGTCGGAGTAGAAGGCGAGCTTGCCGACCCCGATCTCATCCAGGAATTCTTTGGCCCGTTCCGGATTGTTGAGATCGATATTGACGGCCGCGACCGTGAAATCCTCGCCGCCCATCGCCGTTTCGAGCCGGTCGAGGGCCGGCATCTCCGTCCGGCAGGGCACGCACCAGGTGGCCCACAGGTTGAAAAGCACGGTCTTGCCGGCGAATGCCTTGAGGCTGGTGTCCGTGCCGTCAGGCGCCTTGAAGGCGAGATCGGCCAGGTATTCCGGCTCGATCGCCGTCCGGAAGGCCGCGACTTCGCCGCGCGCGAAAGGCGCGGCCTTGGCGGCAAGGGCCGGCGTCTCGGTGCATTCGGCGGCGATTTGCGGTTGATTCTTGCCATAAAGGGCGAGGCTGACATATACCCCGGCCACCGTGCCGGCGACCGCGGCAACGGCGAGGATCATCGCCGGCCGCCCTCTCCAGGACCACTTCGCCGACATTCGCCTCTCCTCCGGAGCCTTCGATCATGAAAAACAGGATGTGGGGCGGACGCTTCTCCGAAGGTCCCGATTCGATCATGGCGGAGATCAATGCGTCGATCGACTTCGACCGCAAGCTCTACCGCCAGGACATTCAGGGATCCAAGGCCCATGCCCGGATGCTGGCCCAGCAGGGCATCATCGGCGCGGACGATGCCGAAAAGATCGAGGCCGGTCTAGACACGATCCTGCGAGAAATCGAAGCGGGCCAATTCACCTTTTCGCGCGAGCTCGAGGACATTCACATGAATGTCGAGAGCCGGCTGACCGCCCTGATCGGGCCGGCCGCCGGACGCCTGCACACGGCCCGCTCGCGGAACGACCAGGTCGCAACCGACCTCAAGCTCTGGGTGCGCGACGCCCTCGACGGCGTCGACGAGGCGCTTCGCGACCTCCAGGCGGCGCTGGTCGAGAAGGCCCTCGACCATGCTGGCACGGTCATGCCCGGCTTCACCCATCTGCAGACCGCGCAGCCGGTGACGCTCGGCCATCATCTCCTAGCCTATGTCGAGATGGCCGGCCGTGACCGCGGCCGCTTCTCTGACGCGCGCGCCCGGCTGAACGAATCGCCGCTCGGCGCCGCGGCGCTGGCCGGCACCTCCTTCCCGATCGACCGCGAGGCGACCGCCGCCGATCTCGGCTTCGACCGGCCCGCCGCCAATTCGCTCGACGCCGTCTCCGACCGCGACTTCGCCATCGAGGCGGTCTCGGCGGCGGCGCTGTGCGCCACGCATCTGTCGCGGCTCGCCGAGGAGCTGGTGCTCTGGGCCTCGGCGCAATTCGGCTTCATCAAGCTCTCCGACCGCTTCTCGACCGGCTCCTCGATCATGCCGCAGAAGCGCAATCCGGACGCGGCCGAGCTGATGCGCGCCAAGACCGGCCGCATCGCCGGCTCGCTGACGGCTTTGCTGATGATCATGAAGGGCCTGCCGCTCGCCTATTCCAAGGACATGCAGGAAGACAAGGAACAGGTCTTCGACGCCTTCGAATCGCTCGGCCTGTCGATTGCCGCCGCGACCGGCATGATTCGCGACCTGACGCCGAACACCGCCGCCATGCGCAAGGCGGCCGGCGGCGGCTATTCGACCGCCACCGACCTTGCCGACTGGCTGGTGCGCTCGCTCGCCATGCCCTTCCGCGAGGCCCATCACGTCACCGGCACGATCGTCGCCATGGCCGCTTCCCGCGGCGTCTCGCTGCAAAGGCTGACGCTGGAAGACCTTCAATCCGTCGAGCCGCGCATCAATGCCGAGGCGCGCTCCTTCCTCGATGTAGACGCCTCGGTGATGAGCCGCACCAGCCTCGGCGGCACGGCTCCCGGGAATGTCCGAAGGGAAGCCAAACGCTGGTTGAAACGGCTCGAACGGGAAGCTGCCGCCAGGACAACTTGACGGATGCAGTTCCGATCGAAATTGGTATGATAGGAACGAAGTGCCGAACCGCTTCCGGTCGGCCGATTGCTGGGGGTGGCGCCGTGGCGCTGAAAGATCGTCGGAACCTGACGCGCGCCGCGATCGCCGGCGTGCTGATTGCCGGACTGGCGCTGTCGGCCTGCGGCCGCCGGGGTGCCCTTGAGCCGCCGCCCGGCGCCAAGGCCTCCGACGCCTCGGAGAGCAGCGACTCGGTCGAGGCCCGCCAGGCTGCGAAACCGGACCGGCCCTTCATCCTCGACGGTCTCCTCTAACGGGCGAACCCCGTGAATCACTTTGAATATCGCGACGGCGTGCTCCACGCCGAGGACTTCTCCCTGCCCGAAATAGCGGCAGCGGTCGGCACGCCCTTCTACTGCTATTCGACGGCGACGCTGCTCCGCCACTACCGGGTCTTCAAGGAAGCCTTCGGCGAGCTCGACACGCTGATCTGCTACTCGGTCAAGGCCAATTCCAACCAGGCGATCATCCGCACCTTCGTCGAGGCGGGGTCCGGCCTCGACGTCGTCTCGGAAGGCGAACTCCGCCGGGGGCTCGCCGCCGGCTGTCCGCCCGAGCGCATCGTCTTCGCCGGCGTTGGCAAGACGGCCCGCGAGATCGCCTTCGCCATCGACACCGGCATCTTCTGCTTCAACGTCGAATCGGAGCCCGAGCTGCGGCTAATCTCGGAGATCGCCACCGCCAAGGGCCGCCTCGCCTCGGTCTCGATCCGCATCAACCCGGACATCGACGCCAAGACGCATCACAAGATCACCACCGGCAAGGCCGAGAACAAGTTCGGCATCCCGGCGCTACGGGCTCGCGAGGTCTATGCCGAAGCGGCGAAACTGCCGGGCCTGCGCATCGCCGGCGTCGACATGCATATCGGCAGCCAGATCACCGACCTTGCCCCGTTCGACGCCGCCTACGAGCTTCTCGCCGACCTCGTCCGGACGCTCCGCGAGGACGGCCATGCCATCGAGCATGTCGATGCCGGCGGCGGCCTCGGCATCCCCTACCGCCTCGACGATCCGCCACCGCCGGCGCCCGCTGCCTATGGCGAGATCATCCGCCGCCGCCTCGGCAATCTCGGCGCCCGCATCCTGTTCGAGCCGGGCCGCGTCTTCGTCGGCAATGCCGGCATCCTGGTGACGCGGGTCGTCTATGTGAAAAGCGGCTCGACCAAGTCCTTCGTCATCGTCGACGCGGCCATGAACGACCTCATCCGGCCGACCCTCTACGATGCCCATCACGACATCCGGCCGATCCGGCAGGCGGACGGCAACGCGCCGACAATGATCGCCGACGTGGTCGGCGGCGTCTGCGAGACCGGCGACTATCTCGCCCTCGACCATCGGCTTCCGCCGCTCGCCTCGGACGATCTCGTCGCGATCATGACCGCCGGGGCCTATGGCGCGGTCCAGGCCTCGACCTACAACACGCGCCCGCTCCTGCCGGAGATCCTCGTCAACGGCGGCGACTGGGCCGTGATCCGCGAGCGCCAGTCCTACGAGGCGCTGATCGGCATGGACAAGCTCGCGCCATGGCTCACAAAGCCGTGACCCTTCGATTCCAGGTCGCATTGTTGCCTTGACCGGCAACTAGGCACATTCTGTGCTTGAGACGTGACGGGCGGGATACGGGGCAGGAGCGAAGGCTAAGTCCGGATGACTGACACCGAGGGCGCGCGGCGGCGGCGCCACGACATCCCCCAATCGGTCGAGCGGCAGGTTCGTGCCCGCATCGACCATGCGGTATCGCGTGCCCGCCTCGTGCTCCTCTGGGAGAATCTCTGGCCGCGCCTGCTGCCGCTGGGGTTCGTCGCCGCTGCCTTCCTGTCGCTCTCCTGGTTCGGCGTCTGGCGGGTCCTGCCCGACTGGCTCCGCTGGGTCGGGCTGGTTCTCTTCGGCCTCGGGCTGCTCTACGCCCTCTTCCGCATCGTCCGGGTCGAACTCCCCGACCGCGCCACCGCGCTGAACCGCGTCGAGGCGGCCAGCGGCTCGAACCATCACCCCGCCACCGCCTATGCCGACCGCCTGGTCTCGGCGCCCGACGACCCGGTGGCGCGCACACTGTGGAACGCCCACCGCCACCGGCTTCTCGGCGCGCTCGACCGGCTCAAGGCCGGCATCCCCGAGCCGCACCTTGCCCGGCGCGATCCCTTCGCCGTCCGCTTCCTCGCCATCCTCATCCTGGTCGTCGCCTTCGTCTCGGCCGGCCCCGAGCGGATCGACCGCATCGTCGAAGCCTTCCACGGCGGCGAATCGGTCGCCGCGACGATTGCCCGGATCGACGCCTGGGTGACGCCGCCGCCCTACACCGGCCGCGCCCCGATCTTCCTGACCGGCGACGCCGCCCGCCCCGCCGGCAGCGTCCATTCGGTCCCCGAGGGCAGCGTCGTCACCGTCCGCACCGGCGGCACCCGCGACCTGACCGTCGTCAGCACCGGCCCGGCCGGCGAAGTCCCGGCCGAACGGGTCGAGGAGCCCGCCACCGCGGCCCGCCCGAGCCAGGCGACGCCGCCGCTCGAGCATCGCGTCACGCTCGGCAGCGAAGCCGGCGTCACGGTGCGCCGCGATGACCGCGAGATCGCGACATGGCGCTTCGCCGTCGAGGACGATGCCGCCCCGGAGATCGCGCTTGCCCGGCCGCCGGCGCCGACCGCCAGCGGTTCGCTCGGCGTCGCCTATACGATCAAGGACGATTACGGCGTCGTCGGCGCCGAGGCGACCTTCGTCCCGCTCGCCGACGAGGCGACGCAATCGGCCCGGCGGCCGCTCTTCCCGGCGCCGGTCTTCCCCCTGTCGCTGCCGCAATTGCGGGCAAAATCCGGCCAGGGCGAGACGCTCCGCGATCTCACCTCGCATCCGTGGGCCGGCGCCAAGGTCCTCCTCACCCTCGTCGCCCGCGACGATGCCGAACAGGAAGGCCGCAGCGAGCCGGTCGAGATCACCCTGCCCTCGCGCAGCTTCACCAATCCGCTGGCCCGCGCCGTCGTCGAGCAGAGGGCCAAACTGGCGCTCGACGCCAATGCCGCTGGTCCGGTCGCCGACGCGCTCGATGCGCTGACCTTCGCGCCCGAGAACCGGATCGAGGATCTCGGCAATTATCTGGCGCTCCGCAGCGCCTATCGCCGCCTCCTCGACGCCCGCAACGACGATGGCCTCCGCGACGTCGCCGACTATCTCTGGAGCATCGCGCTGGGCATCGAGGATGGCGACCTGTCGCTGTCGGCGCAGGCGCTTCGCGACGCCCAGGAAGCGCTTCGCCAGGCGCTGGAGAACGGCGCCTCCGAGGAGGAGATCGCCAAGCTCACCCAGCAGCTTCGCGACGCCATGCAGAAATTCCTCCAGGCGCTCGCCGAGGAAGCCCGCCGCAATCCGCAGATGAGCGACCTGCCCGCCGACGCCGACGTCCGGACGCTGCGCTCGCAGGACCTCGAGAAGATGCTCGACCGCATCGAGGACCTCGCCCAGAGCGGCGCCCGCGACGCCGCCCGCCAGCTCCTCAGCGAATTGCAGAACATGCTCGAGAACCTGCAGGCCGGCCGGCCGATGATGGGCAACCCGCAGTCCAACCAGATGATGCAGGGCCTCAACCAGCTCGGCGACATGATCCGCCGCCAGCAGCAGTTGATGGACGAGACCCATCGCGCCGAGCGCGGCCTTGATCCCGAGGGCGGCCAGCAGGGCGAGATGACCGAGGAGCAGCTTCAGCAGGCGCTCCGCGACCTCCAGCAGGGCCAGCAGGAGCTCCAGAAGCAGCTCGACCAGCTGATGAAGCAGCTCGGCGAGGCCGGCATGGAGCCGAACGGCAAGCTCGGCCAGGCCGGCCAGTCCATGGGCGAGGCGGCCGACTCGCTCGGCCAGGGCAGCCCCGGCAGTGCCCTCGGCGATCAGGGCCAGGCGCTGGAAGCACTCCGTCAAGGTGCGCAGGGCCTCGCCCAGCAGCTTGCCCAGCAAGGCCAGGGCCGCGGCCCCGGCGGCATGCGCAGCGGCGAGAATTTCCCCAATGAAGACCCGCTCGGCCGGCCGCAACGCACCACCGGCCCCGATCTCGGCACGCAGGTGAAGGTGCCCGACGAGATCGACACCCAGCGGGCCCGCGAGATCCTCGACGCGATCCGCAAGCGGCTGGGCGAATCAACCCGTCCCCAGATCGAGCGCGACTATCTCGAACGGCTGCTGGATCGTTTCTAGTATTTGCCGCGAGAGGACGTGCGGTTGGCGTTCGCTAACCCCTCCTCCGCTCATCCCCGCGAAAACGGGGACCCAGGGGCGACACACTCATACCAACGGCCTTCACAAGTGACCCTCATGCGCCCAGGTCCGCATTCCGATTGAAGTGATCTGCTGTGGCTGTGCGATGAGTTTTCGCCATGCGTCGCAGGCGGCGTCGATGATGGCGTCGTAAGTGTCGAAGACGCGGTTGGAGAGGTAGTTGGCGCGCAGATATTGCCAGACCTGCTCGACCGGATTGAGCTCGGGTGAGCGTGACGGCAACAGGATCGGCGTGACGTTTTTCGGCCAGACGAGCTTGCCAGTGGTGTGCCATCCGGCCCGATCCAGCAGCAGGACGGCGTGCGCGCCTCGGGCGACGTGCAGGGCGATCTCGTCGATGTGCCGCTGCATGGCGTCGGTGTCGGCGAAGGGCAGCGCCAATGCAGCGCCCACGCCGCGCGCCGGGCAGATGGCGCCGAACAGGTAGGCGTTCTCGTAGCGCTGGTCGGCGGGCTGGATCGGCCGCGTGCCGCGACGCGCCCACTGCCGGACGAGGCCGTTCTTCTGCCCGATCCTCGCCTCGTCCTGGAACCAGATCTCGATTTTCTTCTTGCGCGTCACGCCTGCGAGGTGGGCAGCGAGCGTGCGGGCGAAGTTTTTTTGAACGCCTGGATGACCTCGCCATCCTGCTTGGGATGACGCGGCCGCGCGCTGATGTGCGAGAAGCCCAGGGCCTTGAGCAGCTTGCCGATGGTGCGCTCGTGATAGGCAACCCCGAAGCGCTCCTCGATGACGCGCTGGAGGTCGACGCGCCGCCAGCGCACCACGCCGTCAGCCGTCCGATCCGGGCCGGTTTCAACGAGCTGGGCGAGTTCCGCCTGCTGCGCAACCGAAAGCCGCCTCGGGTTCCCACGGCGGCGGTTGTCCTTAAGGCCGGCCGGGCCATGTGCGTTGAAGCGATGCACCCAGTCCCGTAACGTCTGCCGGTCCATCCCGCCGATCTTGGCCGCCTCCGACCGGCTCATTCCGTCCAGAACCGCCGCGATCGACAGCAATCGCCGGCTCTGGTTCGCATTATTCGATGAAGCAGCAAGGCGGCGAAGCTGCCATGGCGTATGGGTGGGCTCGATCTCAACGGTTCTAGGCATGGCGCGGGTCCTCCACGCCACCTTGAATCACGCCAGCCTCAATCTGGGAATCCCGTCGAGTCACATTGGCGGGCCGTTGGTATCAGGCGTACCCGCGCTTCCCGCTATCGCCTCAGCCGTCCTCGACCACGCCGACGAAGGGCAGTTCGCGGAAGGCGTGGGCGACATCCATGCCGTAGCCGACCACGAACAGGTCGGGACAGGTGAAGCCGACATGGTCGGCCTCGATCGGCACGACGCGCTTGCCGGGCTTGTCGAGCAGCACCGCGACGCCGACGCGGCGGGCGCCGCGCTCCAGCATCTTGCGCTTGGCATAGGCGATGGTGCGGCCGGATTCGAGGATGTCGTCGATAAGCAGAATGTCGCGGCCGACGACGTCGCTGTCGATGTCGCGGAGCACCGTCACTTCGCCGGCTGAAACCGTCCCGGTCCGGTAGCTCGACAGCGTGATGAACTCGACCTCGGGCGACAGCCCGGCCTCGTGCAGCGAGCGGATCAGGTCCGCCGCGAAGACGAAGCTGCCTTTCAGGATCGAGATGACGAGGAGATTGTCATAGCCGACGGCCGCGACGTCGCGCGCGATCTCGATATTTCGTGAGGCGATGGTCTCCGCGTCGTAGAGGACGCGAATGGAGCGGCCGCGAACTTTTGGCATCAACGCATTCCGACAATGATCTCCCGTCGATCTGCCAGCCGGAAAGCCACTTCGTCAATGCCTGCCGGCGGTGCCGCAAGCGCGCTCTTGAACTGGATGCTGCCGCCGGCCGCGAGGCGCGTCGTCGTCGGCTCCACCGTCCAGGTGTAGAGTTCGGTGCCCTTGGCCTTCAGCGAGACCCGCACGGCGGGCACGTCGAGGACCGCCTCGGAACGGTTGGTGATCATGCCGTTGACGGCAACCGCCCGTCCGTCTTTGACCACTTTCAGCCCCTCGTCGACCATCCGGACCTCGAGCCCGCTGAACTTGCCGGCGCCGGTTTCAACAGCCGCGTCGACATTGGAGCTATGGAAAAGCGTCGCCGTGACCAATGCCGCCAGCACGATCGCCAGACCGGCGCCGGACCAGGCCGCGAGGCCGTGGCTGAGAGCCGGCTTCAGGCGTAGCCCTGCCTTGGCCTTGGCATCCGGCCGGGCGGCGCCGGCCCTGCCGAAGGTCTTGGGCGGGGCCGTATCGCCGAAATCCGGCTCGGCATGTTCGACGATCCGCTGGAAACGCGGCTGTCCACGGCGAAGCTGGGGCGATCGGCGGTCGCTGCCGAACGGGTCCTCGCCCTGCAGCCGCGCCAGCCAGCTTGTGCCGCAGCGCGCACAGCGCATCATGCGGCCGGAGGAGGCCACGGGTTCGGCCGAATATGCCGCAGGCACCGCACATTGGGGACAGGCGATCGTCATATGGAGACCCCTCTTCGATCGCCTTCACTTTACGGGGGATTGGTTAACGTCCCGGAAACCATAATTGTCGATGGCTGGTTCCCTTGAAAGCCGGCGGGACTGCTTCGGCTGGCCAGATCGTTAACAGGGCCTTAATTGTGGCGCGGCGACACTACGCATGACTGAACCGTTTTCCATGGCAGGACAGGCGAATTGATCCGGTTCGAGAATGTCGGCCTGCGCTACGGTGTCGGCCCCGAAATCCTTCGCGACGTGTCCTTCCACGTCGCCCCGAAATCGTTTCAGTTCCTGACGGGCCCGTCCGGCGCCGGCAAGACGACGCTGATCCGACTCTTTTCGCTGTCGCTGAAGCCGTCGCGCGGCCTCATCTCGGTCTTCGGCAAGGATTCGGCGACGCTGGAGAAGAACGAGCTGCCGGCGCTGCGCCGCCGCATCGGCGTCGTCTTCCAGGATTTCCGCCTGCTCGATCACCTGACGACATTCGAGAATGTCGCTTTGCCGCTCCGCGTCCTCGGCAAGGACGAGTCGAGCTACCGCGCCGACGTCGTCGAGCTGTTGCGCTGGGTCGGCCTCGGCGACCGCATGCACGCCTCGCCGCCGGTCCTGTCGGGCGGCGAGAAGCAGCGCGCCGCCATCGCCCGCGCCCTCATCAGTCGCCCCGAGATCCTGCTCGCCGACGAGCCGACCGGCAATGTCGATCCGCCGCTCGCCCGCCGGCTGATGCGGCTCTTCACCGAACTGAACAAGCTCGGCACCTCGGTGGTCATCGCCACCCACGACATCAACCTGATGAACCAGTTCAACGCCCGGCGCCTCGTCCTCGAGGAAGGGCGGCTCACCGTCTATGACTGACGCCGAGCGCGCCCATAAGATCCAGATGGCGGCCTATCGCCGGCAGTCGCGCCTGGCGCCGCGCCGGGCGAGCCAGATCGTCCCCGAGGGCACGGTCTCCGGAAACGCGCTGACCATCGTCATCGCCATCATGAGCTTCCTCGCCTGCCTGACGCTCGGCGCCGTCACGCTCGTCCGCGACGCCTCGCGCGACTGGCAGGTCGACATCCTGCGCGAGATCACCATCCAGGTCCGCCCGATCGAAGGCATCGACACCGACGCCGAGGCCGCCAAGGCTGCCGCGATCGCCGAAACCTATCGCGGCGTGGCCAGCGCCGAGGTGCTCGACAACGCGGAGAATGCCCGCCTGCTCGAGCCGTGGCTGGGCGCCGGGCTCGACATGGACGAATTGCCGATCCCGCGGCTGATTGTCATTCGCCTCTCCAATCCCGCCAGCGTTGATCTTGCCGACCTGTCGAACCGCTTGCGGGCCGAGGTCAAGGGCGCCGGTCTCGACGACCACCGCCTGTGGACCGAACGCCTGCAGACCATGGCGAATGTCACCGTCGTCATCGGCGCCTCGATCCTGAGCCTGGTCTTCGTCGCCACCGTCCTCAACGTCGTCTTCGCGACGCGCGGCGCCATGGCCTCGAACCGCGACGTCGTCTCGGTCCTGTATTTCGTTGGTGCCGAGGACGGCTATATCGCCCGCGAATTCCAGCGCCATTTCCTGCTGCTCGGCCTGAAGGGCGGCCTCACCGGCGCCGCCGGCGCCTCGATCCTCTTCGCCCTCCTGTCGCTCGTCATCGCGCCGTCGATGGCGCCCGCCGAGACCGACCAGGTCTCGGCCTTGTTCGGCCGCTTCGCCGTCGGGCCGATCGGCTATTTCGGGGCGCTCGGCATTGCCTTCCTGATCGCCGTCATGACGGCCGTGACATCGCGCCTCACCGTCTACCGCTATCTCGCCGATACCGACTGATACTTTCGACGATCGCCCGTTCCCCGCCATTTTTTGCTAGCATCATGCCGACCATGAACGAACTTGCCCGAGACCGGAAGGAAGACCTGAGAGCGGAAGGCGGCGCCGTGACGAGCCGGCGCGGACGCCGTCCGTCGCGATTCTGGCGCGCGGCTTTCCCGCTCGTGCTGGTGCTGCCGGTAGTGGTTCTCGTCGCCGGCTTCGTCGCCTTCGCCGAGAAGATCGTCCGCGCCCGGCCGCCGGCCGATGCCCATGCCGACGCGATCGTCGTGCTCACCGGTGGTGCCCAGCGCATCGATGGGGCGCTTGAGCTCATCGCCGAGAAGCGCGCCCGGCGCCTCCTCATCTCCGGGGTCAATCCCAGCGTCACCGCGCGCGACCTGGCGCGGGTCGTCAGCCGCAACCTGCGCGACGATCTCGCCTGCTGCGTCGACCTCGGCAAGGAAGCGCTGGACACGATCGGCAACGCCGCCGAGACGCGCAACTGGGCCGAAGAGCGCGGCTTCGGCTCGCTGATCGTCGTCACCAGCGACTATCACATGCCGCGCTCGATGATCGAACTGGCGGGTGCGATGCCCGATATCGCGCTGATCCCTTATCCGGTGCCGAGCCCGCATCTCTCTTTCGCCGGCTGGTGGCACGATCCCGGCGCCTTCGGCCTGCTCGCCCGCGAATATGGCAAATACCTCGTCGCCAATGCGCGGCAGTTCCTGCCCACCGATGTGATCGCCGCCAACGCGGCCGCCAACTGACGGCGGGCGGTCACGTGATCTATTTCCGGTCGATTCTCTTCAATGTCGTCTACTACGTCGTCTCGACGGCGATGGTGATATTTTCCCTGCCCGTTTTCGCCTTCGGCAACGAGCGGGCCGGCGCCTGGGTCATCCGGACATGGGCGCGCACCGGCATCGTCCTGCTGCGCGTCCTCGCCGGCACCAGGCTCGAGGTCCGCGGTCTCGAAAACCTGCCGCCGGGCGGCGCCATCATCGCCTCGAAGCATCAGTCGATGTTCGAGACCTTCGCCCTCTTCCCGCGCCTGCCGCGCCCGACCTATGTGATGAAGCGCGAGCTTGCCCGCATCCCGCTGTGGGGCTGGTATGCGACCCGCGCCGGCTCGATCACGGTCGAGCGCGACCAGGGCACCGCGGCGCTGCGCCGCCTCGCCGCCGATGTCAGCAAGGCCATCGCCGTCGGCCGCCAGGTCATCATCTTCCCCGAAGGCACGCGGAGCACGCCCGGCGCCGTGCCCGACTACAAGGGCGGCATCGCCCATCTCTACAAGATTTCCGGCGCCCCGGTCGTACCCGCCGCACTGAATTCCGGCCTGTTCTGGCCGCGCCGCCGGATGCTCCGCTTCCCCGGCACGATCGTCATCGAATTCCTGCCGCCGATCCCGCCCGGCCTCACCAGCCGCGCTTTCATGGCGAGGCTCACGACCGAGATCGAGGCGGCCTCGAACCGGCTTCTGGCCGAAACCGCCGCCGCGAAATCGCCGCCGCCGATGCCGCCGGAAGCGGGCAGGAGCGTCGCCAATCCGGCGGTTTGAAGCGGTTTTTCAAAATTCCGCTTGCCTCGGCCCGATTCGATGTTCTATGTTTGTTCTCATGGTCGCCGAGCTTCTCCCCATCCTCTCCGATGCCACTCCAGGCCTAGCCCGCCGGGCGAATCTCGGCGACCGATTCCGATATTGGCGCGGCCAGTCGGGCGAGCGCTACCTCTTCAGCGCCGTCCCATTCGACACGCTCGCCGACTATCGTTCGGCCGTGGCGATCCTCGCCGAGCCAACCCCCGACGGCCGCTTCCTCGCCTGGACGGCGGCGCTGATCGATGCGTCCGGTACGCTCAACGCGGATAATTCCTGGCCGGAGGGCGAGGCCTACGGTTCGATCGCCTTCGTCCATTTCCTCGCCGAGACCGAGCAGCGCGCGCTTCTCGGCGATCTCTTCGCGCCGGCCGAGCCCGCCGAATTCAGCCTCGCGGCTTAAAGCAATGTCAGGAAAAGTGGAGGCCGGTTTTCTGTCCGACATTGCGCAAGATAGAAGGCTAAGGGCATGAGCACTTCATGCCCTTAGCTCTCCGGCGAGCCATGCGAGCACCGGATCCTCGATGCCGAGCGATGCGAGATGCGTCGCCGTGTTGATCACGTAATCGCTGTTGATGCCGGAGCGCCCGACGCCGTCGCGGACGTGGCGGAGCAGTTCTTCGCGCGACAGCACGCCGGCATATTGTTCGTGCCGCCGGTCGACGAGATAGGCGAGCGCCGTCATTGTCATGGACGTGGGCCCTTCCAGCCGGACCGGCCGCCACGCCTCGTGATAGACCTCGGTGACCAACTCGCGCTCGCGGAGATAGCCGACCACCGATTCGCGTTTGGCCCCTTCGACCCGGAAGGCGATGCCCCGGCACGAGCCGCCGCGATCGAGCCCGAGGACGAGCCCCGGCCGCTCGCGCGTCCCGCGATGCACCCAGGAATAGACGCAGAGCGCCCGGTGCGCACCAAGCAGCCGCGCCGGCGCCGCCTCGACATGATCGAAACCCGGCCGCCACATCAGCGAGCCATAGCCAAAGACCCAGAAATCGGAGATATCCGTCGCGGCTTTTACCGGAGCAAAGTCAGGAGAAGCGGGAACCGTCTTTCCGTCCGGCATGGCGCAAAAACCTAAGGACATTGGAGCAATGTCAGGAAAAGTGGAAACCGGTTTTCCGTCCGACATTGCGCAAATTCAAGGAACCTGGAGCATGATCCGATTCCACTGAAACGGATCATGATCTAGGGCCGGAGCGCGTTTCGCGGCTGGCATCGTGATCGCTCAGCGCCTATCAGGTCCCCATGACAGACGCAACCGACCAAGCCGCCCCGCCGCCCGCCGATCGCTCGCCCCGCCGTCGCCGCAGCTTGGGCTCTTTCCTGTTCTGGCTCCTGGTCACGCTGGCGCTCCTCTGGCTGGCATATTGGTGGGGCGCCCGCGAGATCGCGGCAGCCGCCCTCGACCGCGTCACGGCCGCCGCCAACGCGCGCGGCTACACGGTCGAATGCACCGATGCGGTGAGCGGCGGCTTTCCGCTCAGCCTCGATCTGGCCTGCAGCCGCGCCGCCCTCGCCGGTGAGACCGACCCCCTGACGGCAACTCTTGACGGCGTCGCCGCCAGCGCCCCGCTCTATTTCCCGGGTCGTCTCACCTGGGACTCGGCCGGACCGCTCGCCCTCGACATTCCCGTCAGCCGCCTCGCTTTGTCCGCCACCTGGACGGCGAGCACTTCGCATATCGATGCCGGTTTCGGCGGCCTCGCCGCGGTCGCCACCCGCATCGAAGGCCTCAACCTGCGTCTCCGCCCCGAAGCGCGGCCGATCCCGCTCGCCGGAGCAACCGCCGAGCTTGCCGATATCGCCTTCGTGCCGGCGTCCGGTGACGACTATCGCCTGACGGCCGTTGCCAAGGCACTGTCGCCCGAATCGGAAGGAGGCCAGCACCTGCCGGCGATCGATCTCGACGCCGATATCGCGGCCGTCGATTTCGGCGGCGCCCTCGGCACCGATCCCGGCGCCGTTTTCCGCGCCTGGATCGCGAAGGGCGGCGCGATCCGGATCGACCGACGGCAACACGCCGCCGGGGCCGGATCGACGAGCACCGCCGGCACGCTCGTCATGGCACCGGGCGGCGCGCTGACGGGGACGCTCAAGGTCAATATCGCCGGAATCGAGGCGCTCCCCGATCTCGTCGAATCCTACAAGCCCGGCTCGCGCGACGAGGTCGCCCAGGTCGCGGCGGCGATCATGGCTTTCACCCGCCCCGTCGAGACCCCGGCCGGCCCGACCCGCGAATTGCAGCTCGGCATCCGCAACAATGTCGTCTCGCTCGGCATCATCCCGATCGGCGTCATTCCGAGCTTTGGCTTCTAGCTCTTGTCCGTCTCGTGCGGCCGGCCGAAATCGGGCACGGCGGTTTCCTGGCCGGCCTCGATGATGCCGCGCCTTATCGCCCGCGTCTTGGTGAAGAGCTCGAACAGCTTGTCGCCCTCGCCATAACGGATGAAGCGCTGCAGCGCGGTCAGGTCCTCGGAGAAGCGGCCGAGCATCTCCAGCACCGCCTCGCGGTTATGCATGAAGATGTCGCGCCACATGGTCGGGTCGGAGGAAGCGATGCGGGTGAAGTCGCGGAAGCCGCCGGCCGAGAATTTCATCACCTCGGATTCGGTCACCTCTTCGAGATGCGCCGCGGTGCCGACGATGTTGTAGGCGATGAGATGCGGCACATGGCTGGTGATGGCGAGCACCAGATCGTGATGCGCCGGATCCATGACGTCGACATTGGCGCCGAGCCCGCGCCAGAATTTTGCGAGCGTCTCGACCGCGGCGGGATCGGTGCCGGAAGGCGGCGTCAGGATCGTCCAGCGCTTCTGGAAGAGGTCGACCAGCGCCGCGTCGGGGCCGGAGAATTCCGTGCCGGCAACCGGATGGGCCGGAACGAAATGAACATTCTTCGGCAGATGCGGCGCCATCTGCGCCACCACCGACTTCTTCACCGAGCCGACATCCGAGACGATCGCGCCGGGCTTCAGCGACGCGGCGATCTCCTCGGCGACCGCGCCCGACGCGCCGACCGGGATCGACAGGATGACGCAATCGGCATCCTTCACCGCTTCCTTCGCATCCGCATGCCAGGAACCGCCGAGGCCGAGCTCCTTCGCCCGCGCCAGCGTCTTGGCCGTGCGGCTCGACACCGCGATGGTGCCGGCGAGATTGTGCTTGCGCGCCGCGAGCGCGATCGAACCACCGATCAGCCCGATGCCGATCAAAGCGAGCTTCTGGAAGATTGGTTCCGCCATCGTCTCAGGCCGCCTTCGCCTTGCCGAGGAATGCGGCGAGCCCGTTGATCGTCGCGCGGTTCGCCTCCTCGCTGCCGATCGTCATGCGGAGCGCATTCGGGAAACCGTAATCGGTGACGCGCCGCAGGATGACGCCCTGCGACAGCAGGAACGCGTCGGCATCGGCCGCCGTCCGGCCCGGCGCATCGGGAAAATGCACCAGCACGAAATTGGCGACGCTCGGCGTCACCTCGAGGCCGAGCCCTTGCAGCGCCGCCGTCACTTTCGGCAGCCAGACTTCATTGTGGCGCACCGACATGTCGAAATGGGCGCGGTCGCGGACCGCGGCGATGCCGGCCGCCATCGCCGCCGACGAAACGCTGAACGGCTCGCGGATGCGGTTCAGCACGTCGGCCACCGCCGCCGGCCCGTAGGACCAGCCGATGCGCAGCCCCGCCAGCCCGTAGATCTTCGAGAAGGTCCGCGTCATGACGACATTCTCATGCGCGGCGGCGAGTTCGATGCCGCTCTCATAGTCGTTGCGCCGGACATATTCCGCATAGGCGCCGTCGAGCACCAGGATGACCCGCTTCGGCAGGCCTTCATGCAGCCGCCGGACCTCGTCGAAGGGCAAATAGGTGCCGGTCGGATTGTTCGGGTTGGCGATGAAGACGATCCGGGTCTTCTCGTTCACTAGCGCGAGGATGTTGTCGACATTCGCCGTCCGGTCCTTGATGCGCGCCTTGACCGGCGTCGCGCCGCAGGCCCGGATGGCGATCGGATAGATGAGGAAGTCGTGCTCGCAATAGATCGCTTCCTCGCCGGGCCCGACATAGGCGCGCGCCAGGAGCGTCAGGATCTCGTCGGAGCCAGCGCCGCAGACGATGCGCTCGGCATCGAGGCCATGCACCTCGGCGATCGCCGCGCGCAATTCACGCACCGAGCCGTCGGGATAGATTTCGAGCTTGGCGGCGGCGGCGCGGAAGGCTTCGGTCGCGGCCGCCCCGGGACCATGCGGGGTCTCGTTCGACGACAGCTTGTAGAGCCTGGCGCCGCCGGTCGCCTTGGATTTGCCGGGCACATAGGCGGCAATATCGAGGATGCCGGGCCGCGGAATCGGCCGGTCTGGGGGTGCAGTCATCGTCATGTCCTTGCCTGAGCCGGCTTCTGATAGAGCAAGGACGCTTCCCCGTCGACCGCAATGCCGGCAGCCGTGCCGCCGGCCTCGGTGATCGCCTCGATGCGCCCGCCGGCCTCCATGCCGAAGCGGGCGACGTCATAGGCGGCCGGCACCGCGAGCAATACTTCGGTCCGGCCGTTCTCTTCGGTGCTGACCAAGATTTCCGCGCCTTTCGGCGCCGAAAGCGGCCCCTTGGCGGTCACGGCGAGGATGCGGATCTCGGGTGGCGTCGGGTCCGACAGCTTCGGCGAAATGACAAAGGCCGGCAGATCCGCCGGCCTTTCCTTTGCCCCGAGATGGGGCAGCAGCGCCATGATCTGCGGCGCGTTCGGCCGCCCGAGGCCACGCCACCAGGCGCCCTTGGCGGCGCGCGCCACGATGCCGAGATCGCCGGTCTCGCGGACCCGCGCCACGACGGCCGCCGCATCGGGCAGCGCCGTCAGCTTCACCGAGAAGCCGAAATAAAAGCGTGCCAGGTCGCGCATCCGCTCGGGCTCGACGGAGGTGTCGATGGCGACATCGAAGCTCGCCTGCATGCGCGTGAAGGTCGAGATGATCTCGCGCCAGAGATGCTCCACGGTCATCAGCGGCAGCACGCCTTCGTGCCGGGCGACCAGGCGGCGCATCATGTCGGCCTCGCGGCCCGGCCGGAAGGCGGCGCCGGGGCGGCTCGTTCCCTTGACGTGGATGAGGGTGTCGATGACCGAGCCGCGCTCGATCAGGAGGCGGTGCACCTCCGCATCGATCGCATCGATCCTGCCGCGCAGTTCGGCAAGCCTCCGCGCGTCGCCTTCGCCCTGGCCGGATAGGACACTCGACATGAACCTGTTGCCCCGCCTCGATGAGCCCGGCCGCCGGAAAGGCGCCGGGCGGGGGCCAATTCATAAAGCAATGTCGGGAAAAGTGGGAACCGGTTTTCCGTCCGGCAGAGCCGCACCCCAGACGGCGTTCCCGCCGCATCGCCGGCCTACTGTTCGCGGTTGCGATTGTAAGAGGCGATGATGCGCTGGATCTCGTCGCCGATGTCGTCGCCTTCGGGAAGTTCTTCTTCCTGCGGCTGATCCGGTGCGGGCGGCGGCTCTTCGGCAACCGGCGCCTGTGCCGCGGCCTGGGCGGGCGCCGCGACGGCGGCAGCCCCGGTGCTCGCCGGCTTCGCCCGGGCGCCGCTATCCTCGACGAGAACATCGACCGCCTGCGCGATCGCCGCGAGGATGGAACTCTCGACCGCGTCCTTCTCGGCTTCGGCCGCCGCGGACAGGGCGGCGGCGGGCGCCGGCCTTGCCGGGGCTTGAGTCAGTGCCGGGCGGATCTGGATCGGCGCCGGCCTGACGGGCGGCGGCGAAGACGGGCGCATTGTTGATGCAGCGGGTGGCGGCGTGACCAGCGGCTTCTGCGGCGGCGTTGGCGGTCGCGCCGGTATCAGCGGCGGTTTCGTCGTGGTCACCGGGCGCGTCGTGGCGCCGGTCTTCGGCGACAGGACCGTGCGCACCATCGGCTTCGGTTCTTCGGGTGGCTTTGGCGGGGCAGGCGGCGGCGCCGGCGGCTCTGCCTGCCGGAGCGGTGGTGCGGGGGCCGGCTTCGGCGGCTCCTCGACAGGCTTCGGCGGAGGCGCCGCGATCACCGCCGGCTCGGGCCGGGCCGGCGCCATGGCCTGCTGCCGACGGCGGCTGGCGCGATTGGAGCGATCGTCGACCACTGGGGCCGGTGGCTTCTGCGGTGCGGGCTTCGGCGCCTCGGCGGCCGGGGCCGGCGCGGGAGCCGGTTCGCTGCGCGCCGCGGCCGGCTGGATTTCGGTTTCGACCGGCGTGCCAGCCGGCGCCGGCTGGACGCGCCCGACGATCCAGGAGGCGAGGACCTGCTTTTCCTTGTCGTCGAGATTGAGCTGCGCATTCTCGCCGAGATAGAGAACCTGCTCGCGGAAAACTTCCGCCAGCCGTTCCGGCGTATCGCCGGTCGAGAAGACGTGGCCCTTCAGCGCCAGTCCCTTGACCACGAAGACGACCTGGCGGCGCGTCACGTTGCGGCCAGCAGCGGTCATGCGAGCCGCGACATTCTCGGCGGTCGCCTGGTGGTGGTAGCCCTTCTCGGCGATCTCCTCGACCAATTGGCGGAAGAGATCGGCATAGGTGCGCGGCGCAAAGAGCGGAACGCTCGTCGCGGCGCTGACCTTGCGGGCGAGCGATTCGATTTCGGACCGTTCGGCTGGCGGCGGTGCCGCTGGCACGGCCGCCTCGGCATCCTTCGGACGCTCGTCGGACAGGAGGACGGCGAGAAGGTCTTCCTCGTCGATCATCGCGTCGGCGATCGCCATGTAGCTGTCGGCCGTCACGGGATTGGCGTAGATCGCCGTCGAGCGGTTATGGGCCCGCAGCCGGATCAGGATCGGCGAGAGGTCGGTGTCGGCGGAGAGAAGGACAAACTCCTCGTAGCCGGCCGGATGGTCGAGCGCGTCGATGGTGTCGAGCACCATGTGGATAACGGCGGCGTTGCGGTCGCGGCCTTCCGCCGGCGGGCAATCGACGACCTGGAATCCGTTCGCCAGGAAGGTAGAGCGCTCGCTGCCGAGCAGCGTCGGATCGGCATAGCAGCGGCGCATGAGGATACGGCGACGGGCAGGCGATTCGTCGTCGCCGAAAAGCGCGCCCGATTCGATCGCGGCAATCCAGGCCGGAACGCGCATGCCAAGCCGGTCGGCAGCAGTCCGGTCGCTCTCCTCGAGCGCGCGGCGGATGCTGTCATAGTCGAGGAACAGCACACTTTTGATCGTTTCCGCCATCGTCCTCTTCTCTCGGCAGGGCCGCGACGCCCGCCTCTGGAACGGATTGGTGTTTGTTTCTAGCCTGCTACGGACCGGCTGTCTCGTATCATGAGATCGGATTCAGGCATCTTTTCGCCGTCCGCCGCCTCGGCTATCCACAGGCACGACTTTCAGGACGGATCATGACAGGCACAAGACGAAGCGCAACGCTGATCGGGTTCAGCGCGGTATTGATGTGGTCGCTGCTGGCGCTGCTGACCGCCGCCTCCGGGCAGGTTCCGCCGTTCCAACTGATCGCCATGGCCTTCGCCATCGGTGGGCTGGCCGGCCTTGCCTGGATCGCCTGGGGCCGGCGCTGGAGCGACCTCCGCCAGCCCTGGCCGGCCTGGCTGCTCGGTGTCGGTGGATTGTTCGGCTATCACTTTTTCTACTTTTCGGCGCTGCGCAGCGCCCCGGCCGTTGAAGCGGGCCTCATCGCCTATCTCTGGCCTCTGCTGATCGTCCTTCTCTCCGCCTTTCTGCCGGGCGAGCGGGTGCGCTGGTTTCATATCGCGGGTGCGGCGCTCGGTCTCGTCGGCACCGGTTTGATCGTGACGCGCGGCGGTGGCTTCTCGATCGATCCGCAATATCTGCCCGGCTATGCGGCGGCCTTCGTCTGTGCCGTGACCTGGGCGGTTTATTCCGTCGTATCGCGAAGCTTCGCCGACGTGCCGACCGGCGCAGTCGCCGGTTTCTGCATCGTCACGGCGATCCTCAGCGGGCTCGCCCATCTCGGGCTCGAGAAGACCGTGTGGCCGGCCGATGCCGGCGAGTGGGGCGCGGTGATCGGGCTTGGCCTGCTGCCGGTCGGCGCGGCCTTCTATGTCTGGGACTATGGCGTCAAGCGCGGCGACATCCAGATGCTCGGCGCCAGCGCCTATGCCGCGCCGATCCTGTCGACGGCGGTCCTCATCCTGTCGGGCTTCGCCGAGGCGTCGGTGGTGATCGGCGTTGCGGCACTTCTGATCGCCGGCGGCGCGGCGCTCGCCTCCAAAGATCTTTTTAGCCGGGGCTGAAATCCGGCGGGGCCATCTCGAAGCCGGCGAAATCGAAGCCCGGCGCCACCGTGCAGCCGACCAGCGTCCAGGCGCCGAGGCTTTCGGCCGATTGCCAGCAGAGTTTCGGGACGACGATCTGCGGCTCCTCACGAAGCTGCAAGTCCTTGCCGAGCCGGCGGTGGGCGTTGCGGCCGCCCTCCTGCCAGAGCGACAGGCAAAGCGGCACGCCGGCATAGTGATGCCAGATCTCGACCGCGTCGATGCGATGCCAGTGGGATCGTTCGCCGGCGGTCAGCAGATAAAGGATTGCGGTCGAATGGGCGCGGCCGCCGGCCGGTTCGGGATCGCGGAAAGTCTCGCGGTAATGCCCACCTTCTGGATGCGGCGCGAGGTCGAGGAGCGTGACTATCTCGTCGGGCGACAGGGCCGACGAGATCGCATCGGTCACCGGAAATTGTCCTTGCGGCGGCGAAGCTCGCCGAAGATTTCGGCCGGCGTCGCCTTCTCAAGGCCGAGCGCGGCGCGAATCTCCGGCTCGTTGACGCGCAGGAACGGATTGGTCGCCTTCTCCAGCGCCATGGTCGTCGGCAGGGTCGGCTTGCCGTCCTGCCTCAAACGTTTGACGTCTGCGTCGCGCTTGACCAGGGCGGCGTTGCCGGGCTCGACGCTCAACGCGAATTTGGCGTTGGCGACGGTGTATTCATGGCCGCAATAGATTGCGGTTTCGTCGGGCAGCGCGAGGAGCTTCTCGAGCGACGACCACATCATCTCCATCGTGCCTTCGAGGACGCGGCCGCAACCCATCGAAAAGATCGTGTCGGCGACAAAGGCGACCTTGGCCGACGGGATCCAGAAGGTGATGTGGCCGAGCGTATGGCCGGGGGTTTCGATCACCTCGATCTCGGTGCCGCCGAGGGTGATCGTATCGCCCTCGCTGACGGCGCGGTCGATGCCGGGGATCTTCTCCGATTCGCCGGCCGGGCCGGTGATCGTGCAGCCGAAGGACGCCTTCAAGGGCAGGTTGGCCTCGACATGGTCGATATGGTGATGGGTGGTGAAGATATGGTCGAGCCGCCAGCCCCGCTCGGCGAGCCGGGCGCGGATAGGCGCCTCTTCCGGCGCGTCGATCGCCGCGGTCAATCCGGAGCCGGTATCGTGGATCAGGACGCCGAAATTATCGCTCCGGCAGTCGAATTGGTCGATGACGAGGCCCATAGCGCACCTCTCTCCCACTTATAATTTGTCTTTATGGATGACTGGAATAACGCGACAATACTAATTGGAACTCACCCCGGATAACAGCCTTGGCAATAGTCGCGGGGCGCTTCTGCGAGATAATGTAGAGCATGTATCTCGATGTCGTAGACCTAAGGGCATTTTACGCGGAACGTCTGGGTACCGTAGCGTGCAGGCTGATCGCCGAGCGGTTGCGCCGCCGCTGGCCGTCCGTCGCCGGCGACCGTGTCCTCGGCATCGGTTTCGCGACGCCCTACCTCGTCGATTTCGCGGCCGAGGCGGAACGGGTGCTGGCCTTCATGCCGGCCGCCCAGGGGGTGGTGAACTGGCCTCCCGACGGGCCGAATGCGGCAACGCTGGTGGCCGATGATTCGCTGCCGCTGCCGGTTTCGTCCATCGACCGCGTGATCGCCATCCACAGCCTCGAGATGTCGGCCAATCCCGCCGACCATCTCCGCGAGATCTGGCGCGTGCTGGCGCCCGGCGGGCGGGTCATCTTCGTCGTGCCGAACCGGCGGGGCATCTGGGCGCGGGTCGAGACGACGCCCTTCGGCTTCGGCCGGCCCTATGGGCGCGGCCAGCTTACCGCGCTTCTGCGTGAGGTGATGTTCTCGCCGCTCGGCTGGACCGAGGCGCTGGCCGTGCCGCCCATCCGGCGGCGGCCGTTCCTCAGAAGCGGCGGCGCCTGGGAGAAGGTCGGCTCGATCCTCTGGCCGGGCTTTGCCGGCGTCATCATCGTCGAGGCGACGAAGCAGCTCTATCAGGGCATTCCGGCGCGGCGGCAGGTGCGGCGGCTCCAGCCCGCGCTGCAGCCGGCCCTCATCCCGCCCGGCGCCAGCGCCTCCGTTCCCGATCGTCACGAAACCGTCGCGCCGAACTCATAATCCTCCGTCCCGAACCCAAAGGGCTCGGAGGCGATTCTTGTCCGTACCAGCGATCGACAAAAGCTCGAGCCGGCTGAAAGACGCCGTCCACAGGGCGGAAGCGAATACCCGCCAGGGCGTCCTCGAGCGGATGTTCACCTTCGCCTTCCGGCATCTCGTCTACGCCCAGATATGGGAAGACCCGGAGGTCGATCTCCAGGCGCTGAAGCTGACGCCGGAAAGCCGGGTCATCACGATCGCCTCGGGTGGCTGCAATGTCCTCTCCTACCTGACCGCCAATCCGCGCGAGATCATCGCGGTCGACCTCAACAGTGCCCATGTCGCGCTGACCAAGCTGAAGCTCGCCGGGGCGCGCCACCTGCCGACCTACGACGTCTTCCTGCGCTTCTTCGGCCATGCCGACGAGAAGTCGAATGTCGCCGCCTATGAGCGTTTCCTCGCCGGCCATATCGACGCGGCGACGCGGCGCTACTGGGAAGGCCGCGACCATTTCGGCCGCAAGCGCATCTCGCTGTTCGCACGCAGCATCTACAAGCACGGCCTCCTCGGCTATTTCGTCGGCTTCGGCCATCTTATCGCCAGGCTCTACGGCATCGACCCGAAAAAGATGACCGGCATGCAGTCGCTGGAGGAGCAGCGCGTCTTCTTCGATACCGTCATGGCGCCGCTCTTCGACAAGCGGTTGGTGCGCTGGGCGACCTCGCAGAAGGTCTCGCTCTACGGCCTCGGCATTCCGCCGGCGCAGTATGATGCGCTGGCAACCGCCGGCAACGACATGGCCTCGGTGCTGCGCGAACGGCTCGGCAAGCTCGCCTGCGACTTCCCGATGTCGGAGAATTATTTCGCGTGGCAGGCTTTCAGCCGCTCCTATTCGCGCGAGGAGAACGCGCCGCTGCCGCTCTACCTGAAGCGCGACCGTTTCGAGGCGGTGCGCGACCGTGCCGAACGGGTGAAGGTGCTGCAGGCGTCCTTTACCGAATATCTCGGCTCCGAGCCGGAAGGCAGCATCGATGCCTTCGTGCTGCTCGATGCGCAGGACTGGATGACCGATACGCAGCTTAACGAATTATGGTCGGCGATCCTGCGTGCGGCGCGGCCGGGCGCGCGGATCATCTTCCGGACGGCGGCCGAGCCGAGCCTGCTGCCGGGCCGGGTGGTCGACGAGACGCTGGCGCGCTTCACCTATGAGGCAGAGGAAAGCGGGCGGCTCGGGGCTGCCGACCGTTCTTCGATCTATGGCGGATTCCATCTCTATGTCTTCAACGGCTAGCTCCGGAAGCACTCCGTCCGCGGGGCTGATGGACCGGATCTACCGGCATCAGCGGCATATCTACGACGTCACGCGCAAATATTACCTGCTTGGCCGCGACGAGCTGGTCGCTTCGCTCGATGCGCCGGCTGGCAGCAGCGTGCTGGAGATCGGTTGCGGCACCGGCCGCAACCTGATCCTGGCGGCGCAGCGCTACAAACGCGCGGCGTTCTTCGGCCTCGATATCTCCGCCGAGATGCTGGCGACCGGGGCGGCCAATGTCGGCCGCGCCGGCTTCGACGGCCGGATCAAGCTGGCGCGGGCCGACGCGACGGCTTTCGATGCAGGCGAACTGTTCGGGCGCGCGAAATTCGACCGCGTTTTCATTTCCTATTCGCTGTCGATGATCCCGGAGTGGCGGGCAGCGCTCTCCCAAGCGCTCGACCATGTCGCGCCGGGCGGCAGGCTCGCGATCGTCGATTTCGGCCAGCAGGAAAATCTGCCGGGCTGGTTCAGGAGCCTGCTGCTTGCCTGGCTCCGGCAATTCCACGTCACGCCGCGCGCCGAGCTGTCGCGAGCGATCGCATCGGAAGCAATGCAGCGCGGCTTCACCTGGCGCGTCCGGCCGCTCTATCGCGGCTATGCGTGGATCGGCACGATCGAGGCGCCGGTTGCAAATTAGCTCATGAGTGCATATGGTATCTATCATTGATAGATACTCTTGAGGTCTCATGAGCGACACGGCAAAGATCTTTAAGCACGGACGAAGCCAAGCCGTACGTTTACCGAAGGAATATCGGTTTGCGGGCGATAGCGTGCGCGTGCGCCGGGTTGGCGCCGGCGTGCTGCTGGAGCCGATAGAGACTAACGTTCAGGCGTGGCTTAAGTCCCTTGATGCTTATGACGAGCTATTTATGGAAGAGGGGCGGAGCCAGCCGGACATGCCGCCGCCTGCGGTCGATTTCGACAAGTGATCGTTCTCGACACGAATGCGGTCATTGCGATCCTGAATGGAAAGCCGCCATCCGTTCGCCGCCGACTCGTCGAGGCCCTCGACGTTGGCGAAAAGGTTTCGATTTCGGTGGTGACCTTGTTCGAACTGAGATACGGCGCGGCGCGGAGCGCAAGGCCGGAAGAGAACTCAAAGCGGATCGACGATTTTCTCTCCGGTCCGATCGAGGTTTATGCCTTCGATGCAGATGATGCCGCCGAGGCCGGACGGTTACGCGCGACGCTTGAAGCAAAGGGAAGGCCTATTGGGCCATTCGACCTTCTTATTGCAGCACATGCCCTTCGACTCGGTGCGTCGGTGGTTACTGCAAATCGACGCGAGTTCGAGCGGGTCGATGCACTAACGGTAATCGACTGGACCGTCTGACTACCGCCGCAGAAGGAAGATCGCCTGCTGGCCGAACAGGTTCCAGAACCACCAGGGGGCGCTGAAGTTGCGCGAGCCGTCGGGCTTGAGCGCCGTCGCCTTCTCGATCGTCGCGTCGAGCTCGTCGCAGAGCAGGACGAAATCGCGGATCGTGCAGAAGTGGATGTTCGGCGTGTCGTACCAGGAATAGGTCAGGTTCCGGGTCACCGGCATGCGGCCGAAGGCGAAGAGATAGGCGCGGATGCGCCAGTAGCCGAAATTCGGGATCGAGATGATCACGTGCCGGCCGATGCGCAGGAGCTGCTCGAGAACGTCGCGCGGCCGGTGCGTCGCCTGCAGCGTCTGCGAGAGGATGACATAGTCGAAGGCGCCGTCGGGATAGTCGACGAGGTCGGTGTCGGCGTCGCCCTGGATGACGGAGAGGCCGCGCGCCACGCATTCATTGACGCCGCGCTGGCTGATCTCGATGCCGCGGCCGTCGACATTCTGCGTCGATTCGAGGAGCGTCAGGAGCTGGCCATCGCCGCAGCCGACATCGAGGACGCGCGAACCCGGCTTGACGAGCTCGGCGATGGCGAGATGGTCCGTGCGCGCCTGGGCGGTTGCGGAGAGGCCGTTCGTGGCGATGTTCATCGCAGCCCCCGCGCGGTTGCCGCCGACGACAGGAAGCCGCTGATCGTCGCATACATCTCCGGCTCGTCGAGGAGGAAGGCGTCGTGGCCGCGATCGGTGACGATCTCGACGAAGGAGACGCTGGCCGCGGCGGCATTGAGGGCGCGCACCACAGTCTTCGATTCGACCGTCGGGAACAGCCAGTCGGAGGTGAAGGAGACGACGCAGAAGCGCGTCTTCGTGCCGACGAAGGCGTTGGCGAGCCGGCCGCCATGCTCGGCGGCGATGTCGAAATAGTCCATCGCCCGGGTCATGTAGAGATAGGAGTTCGCGTCGAAGCGGTCGACGAAGGTCGAGCCCTGGTGGCGGAGATAGGATTCGATCTGGAAATCCGCGTCGAAGCCGAAGGTCGGCTTGTCGCGATCCTGCAGGTTGCGGCCGAACTTCCGGTGCAGCGCGCTGTCCGACAGATAGGTGATATGCGCGGCCATGCGCGCCACGGCGAGGCCCTTGCGCGGGCTGGTGCCGGCGTCGAGATAGCGGCCGAAGCGCCAGTCGGGATCGGCCATGACGGCTTGCCGGCCGACCTCGTGAAAGGCGATGTTCTGCGAGGAATGGCGCGGGCCGGTGGCGATCGGCAGGGCGCTGAAGACGCGCTCCGGATAGGTGGTCGCCCAGGCAAGCACCTGCATGCCGCCGAGCGAGCCGCCGACCACAGAGAAGAGCGTGTCGATGCCGAGCCGGTCGACCAGCATCGCCTGGGCGCGGACCATGTCGCGGACGGTGATGACCGGCAAATCGAGGCCATAGACGCGGTCGGTCGCCGGATTAGTCGAGGCCGGGCCGGTGGTGCCCATGCAGCCGCCGACGACATTCGAGCAGATGACGAAATAGCGGTCGGTGTTGATCGGCAGGCCGGGGCCGACCATCTCGGACCACCAGCCGGGCTTGCCGGTGACCGGGTTGTTGTTGGCGACATGCTGGTCGCCGGTCAGCGCGTGGCAGATGAGGATGGCGTTCGACTTGTCGGCATTCAGCGTGCCGTAGGTCTGGTAGGCGATCTGGAGGAAATCGATGCGGTGGCCCGAATCGAGGAGAAGCGGCTGGTCGGGCGCGAAGCGCGCCACCGGGCTCGACGGATTGTCGGCCTGGTTCAAGGCATGGCGCGCCCGGTCCGTCACCGGACCCATCACCGATACCGGGTCTTGGGTCGCTGCCATGGCCGTCCGCCGGGGTGAGCCGGTCCTTTGCAAAGGTCGGCTTAGCTAGGTACGGGGCCCGTAACTGTCAATGTTTTCTTTGATTTTGGCTCTGCGGGAACGCCGTCCTCACCCGTTGGCGATATACTGCCCGCCATTGATGGTCATCACCGAGCCGGTGATGTAGCTCGCCTCCTCGGAGGCGAGATAGGCGACCATCGAGGCGATCTCGTATCCCTGGCCGAGCCGGCCGATCGGGATCTGGGCGATGATGCTCTCGAGCACCTTCGGCGGCACGGCCTGCACCATCTCGGTGTCGATATAGCCGGGGCAGATGCAGTTCACCGTGATGTTCTTCCTGGCGTTTTCCTGGGCCAGCGCCTTGGTGAAGCCGATCGCGCCGGCCTTCGACGCCGAGTAATTGGTCTGGCCGACCATGGTCTGGCCGACCTGGCCCTTCTGCCCGTTGATTGAGGAGATGGTGACGATGCGGCCGAAATTCCGCTCGCGCATGCCCTCGATGACGTGCCGGCTCATGTTGAAGATCGAGGCGAGGTTGACGTAGATGACCTCGTTCCATTGCTCCGGCGTCATGCGGTGCAGCACGGCGTCGCGCGTGATGCCGGCATTGTTGACGAGCGTATCGATCGGCCCGAGCTTCGCCTCGACCTCGGCGACGGCGCGCTTGCAGTCGTCGAAATTGCCGACATTGCCCTTGACGATCATCACGCCGAGCTCCTCGGCCGTCGCCTGTGCGGCGGCGTCGTTGCCGGCATAGCCGGCCGCGACCGCGAAGCCGGCCTCCTTCAGCCGCTTGACGATCGCATGGCCGATACCGCGCGTCCCGCCGGTGACGATGGCGACTCTTCCCATGGCGTTCTTCCCCGATTTGAATGCTGTGCGACGAGGCGTTACAGCAATTACCGTTCCACGCACATGGCAACGCCCATGCCGCCGCCGATGCAAAGCGTCGCAAGACCCTTCTTCGCGTCGCGCCGCCGCATCTCGTGGAGAAGCGTGATGAGGACGCGCGCGCCCGACGCGCCGATCGGATGGCCGATGGCGATCGCGCCGCCATTGACGTTGACGATCTCCGGGTTCCAGCCCATCCCCTTGTTGACCGCGCAGGCCTGCGCCGCGAAGGCCTCGTTGGCCTCGACGAGGTCGAGATCGTCGATCGTCCAGCCGGCTTTCTGGAGGGCCTTCTTCGAGGCCGGGATCGGCCCCGTGCCCATGACGGCCGGATCGACGCCGGCGGTCGCCCAGGAGACGATCCGGGCGAGCGGCGTCACGCCGCGCCTGGCGGCATCGGCGGCGGTCATCAGCACCACGGCGGCGGCGCCGTCATTGATGCCCGACGCATTGCCTGCCGTCACGGTACCGTCCTTCATGAAAGCCGGCTTCAGCTTGGCGAGCGAGTCGAGCGTCGCGCCGGCGCGGATATATTCGTCCTGGTCGACGGTGATATCGCCCTTGCGCGTCTTCAGCGTGACAGGAACGATCTCGTCCTTGAAGCGGCCGGCCTTCTGCGCCGCCTCGGCCTTGTTCTGCGAGGCGACGGCGAAACTGTCCTGCACCTCGCGGGTGATCTGGAATTCGCGCGCGACATTCTCGGCCGTATTGCCCATGTGATAGCCGTTGAAGGCGTCCCACAGGCCGTCGCGGATCATCGAATCGATCATCGCATAGTCGCCCATCTTCACGCCCTGGCGGAGATGCGCGACATGCGGGGCCATCGACATCGACTCCTGCCCGCCGGCGACGATGACCTTGGCATCGCCGGTCAGGATCTGCTGCATGCCGACCGCGACGCTCCTGAGCCCCGAGCCGCAGAGCTGGTTGAGCGCCCAGGCGGTCGTCTCCTTGGGCAGCCCGGCATTGACCGAGGCCTGCCGGGCCGGGTTCTGTCCCTGCCCCGCCGTCAGGACCTGGCCGAAAATGACCTCGTCGACTTCGTCCGCCGAAACCTTTGCCCGCCCCAGCGCCTCGATGATCGCCGCCTTGCCGAGATCATGGGCCGGGATCGTGGCGAAAGCGCCATTGAAGGAGCCGACCGGCGTCCGGGCGGCGCCGGCGATGACGATGTCGTGGGCAGGCATGGATAACTCCTCTGGGACTTTCAGGCAGCAGGCCGCGCTCGGGAATTGCGCGGTTCTTGCGCTTCGCGACTACAGACCGGAGCAATTTTGCTGTCAATGTTTACGATGCGCCGCGAAATCATTTTGGGCAGCGCACAAAATATTGGCGGCTCTAGGAAAAAACGCCTATCCTTAGGATATTTATAGGGAAAAATTGCCAGCGTCGGACGGGAGGCTTCAGGGCACCGGCGTTGGCGATGAGGCCGGGACAGCGAGTAGGAGTTTTGGGGGAGAGATGGCCAAGGACAAAGAAACGACGACGATCAAGAAATATGCAAACCGGCGTCTCTACAACACCGGGACGTCGACCTATGTGACGCTGGAAGACCTCGCCCAGATGGTCAAGAACGGCGAGGATTTCGTCGTGTTCGACGCCAAGACCGGCGAGGAGATCACGCGCTCCGTCCTGACCCAGATCATCTTCGAGCAGGAGAACAAGGGCCAGAACCTGCTGCCGATCACCTTCCTTCGCCAACTCATCCGCTTCTACGGCGACTCGATCCAGAACATCATCCCGACCTATCTCGATTTCTCGATCGATTCCTTCGTCCGCGACCAGGACAAGCTGCGCGGCCAGATGAAGAACGCCTTCGGCGCCAACCCGATCGACGCGATCGGCGAGCAGGTCCGCCGCAACACCGAGATGTTCGAGCAGGCGATGCGCATGTTCCTGCCTTTCGGTCCTGGCCGTCCCGACAACACCGCAGCGCGCCCGCCGGGCAGCGAGGCGCCCGCCGCTGCTCCTGCCGAAGGTGATTTCGACGCGATGCGCCGCCAGCTCGACGAGATGCAGAAGCGCCTCGACAAGCTGTCGCGGAAGGAATGATCTTGTAGGGTGGGCGAAGGCGCGTAGCGCCGTGCCCACGCTGTAGCGCAACGGATAGCAACCGGTGGGCACGGCCATCGGCCTTTGCCCACCTACCGACTGAAGAGTAATGGCAGCGTCAGCTCCGGTTCGACACCGTTGACGGCGCGGCTTCGGCCGGCCATTGCATGACCGCCGTGCCGGCAAGCGTGCCCTGGATATAGGTGACGCCGTAGCCGGCCAATATTTCCGCCGTCGCTTCGTCGCCGACCCATTCCGCCACCGTCTCGGCGCCGAGATTGCTGGCGAGATCGACGAGGGCGCGCACGAACACCTGGTTCTCGCGGTTGTTGGGAAGATCCTCGGCGAAAGCGCCGTCGATCTTGATCGTATCGATCTCGAGCGTCTGGAGATTGCGGAAGGACGTGTGGCCGGCGCCGAAATCGTCGATCGCGACGCGGCAGCCGAGATCGTGCACGAAGCCGATGAAATGCTCGGTCTCGGCGATATTCTCGATTACCGAGGATTCGGTGATTTCGATCGTCAGCCTCTCGCCGACGCTGCGGTTGGCGGTCAGCGTCGCGGCGAGGCGGGCCAGCCAGTCGCTGTCGCCGGTCGTCGCGACCGAGACGTTGATGGAAAGCTTCGCTTCCGGCGTGGAGACCAGCACGCCCAGCGCCAGTTCCAGTGACCGGTAGTCGAGGAGCCGGATGAGGCCCAGCCGTTCGGAAAGCGGCACGAACTCCCGCGCCGGCACGATGGTTCCGTCGAGCCGCACCAGGCGGGCAAGCGCTTCGTGATAGGCCGGCCGCCTCGTCTTGACGTCGATGATCGGCTCGAAGGCAAGCTTGATGCGGCGATCGTTCAGCGCCGTCACCAGTTCCGCCGAGCGCGCCGCGTTTTCGCGGCGGGCGGCCATGCGTTCCGGCGAGCTGGCATAGGCGACGAAGCGGCCGATGCCGCGCTCGCGCGCCAGCTCCAGCGCCTCCTGCACATGCGCCGTCGCATCGCTGACGAGGTTGCCATGGCGCGGCAGCGCGACGCCGCCGATCGAAACCGTCGCCGCGACCGCGCCGCTGTCGGTCTCGATGACGCCTTCCCTGACCGTCGTCAGGAAGCGCTCAGCCGCGACCAGCATATGGCTCTCGTCGCAATTCATCAGCACGAGGCCGAGCTTGTTGCCGGAATAGCGGCCGATCGCATCGCCGTCGCGGAGCGCCCCCTTGATGCGCCGCGCCACGCCGGCAAAAACCTGGTCGGCGATGGCATAGCCATAAGCGGTGTTGATCGCCCGGAAATTATCGACCGCGGCGATCAGGAACGCGGCCGGCGCGCGCAGCCGGCGCGCATTGGTGATCACGTCGCCGAGGGTCAGGAGGAGCTGCGAGCGGTTGAAATAGCCGGTCAGTTCGTCATAGCGCGACAGGTAGGCGAGCCGCTGCTCGCGCTCGTAGCGCTCGTTGATGACGCGGATGACGCCATGGGCGCGCACCGGCCGGCCGGACGCGCCGCCATACCAGCGCCCGATATCCTCGATCCAGAGGACGCCTTCGGGCCGCTTGTGCGGCAGGAAGGCATACTGGACCTGATAGGGAACACCCGAGCCCTCGTCCTGGGCGACGCTGTTGAGCACCGCCTCGTGGCGGCTCGACAGGTTCGACGGGTCGAGATAGGCGCCGAAGCTCCGTCCGGTGGAGACCTCTTCCAGCGCACCGACCTTCAGGATGTCGAGAACGTTGGCGCCCCAGCGGATCGTGTCGTCGCCGACGCTCCAGTCGTAGAGCACCTCGCCGACCGCCGTCAGGATGTCGTCCGCGCCGGTGACGTGGAGCGGATCGCCGCTGCCCGCCGTCTTGAGGGCGGTCGGTTCCCGGTTCCGTTCGGCAGGTTTCACGCGACTGGCCTGCTTTTCTCGAAAAAGGGACGGCACGAAGTGGCCGGACCTTGGCCGGGCAGGCGTTAAGGAAGCGCCAAATGCCGCCGCGATGCACCCCGGCGGGCCCTCTGTCGTGAAAAGGCAGTTAATGGAATCTGTAAGTCTTTAAACCGCGTCGACGTTATGGCCGAGGGAGATGTCGCGTGTCGCCGTCTTGATGGTGATCGAGAAGCCGGCGATGACGTCGAAAAGCGCGATGGCCGTCAGGATCAGGAAGACCGACTGGGCCGCGACGCCGGCGACGATGAACTCGACCACATAGACGATCAGGACGATCGTCGAGAGGACATGGTTCGAGATGGTGTTCTGGCTGGCGCGAGCCGCCTTCGACACCTCGACGAAGAGCATGGCGATGGCGAACAGGATGAGGACGTCGCCGAGCTTCAGCGACCAGACCGCCCCCGAGATCATGGTGACGCTGAAAAGCTGCGTCGCCCAGGGGTCGGCGCCGGACATCGTATAACCGACGAGATTGTAGAGGATGAGCGGCAGGATGGTGAGCGGGATCGCTTGCAGCATGATGCGGTCTCTCGGCGCTTCGGTCGGTCGGAGGCTGACCCGTCAGCCGCCGAATATGCGCCAGATCCGTGCCGAACCGAAGCCCAATATGGGCTTTTCCGCCGCCAGCCCGCAAAATGAAAAGGCCGGCAAGAGCCGGCCTTCATCGAGCCCGGGACGCCGGTCTCAGCCTTCGGTCTTCGGCTCCAGCACCTGCCGGCCGCGATACATGCCGGACTTCAGGTCGATGTGGTGCGGACGCCGGAGTTCGCCGGAATCCTTGTCTTCGACATAGGTCGGTGCCTTCAGCGCATCGGCGGAGCGGCGGAAGCCACGCTTCATGCGCGAGGTCTTACGTTTCGGGACAGCCATGATAGTTCCTCGGAAATCTTTGCAATTGTGGGCGCCTTATAGCGACCATCACGGGGCGAGGCAATCGGTATAGCCGCCGGCCTTGCGCGCCCGTTCCAGGATGGTGGTCGCCCGGGCCATCATGCGGGGGCCGGGCTGGCCCGGATTCCGGGCCTCGGGATTGGGCAGGGCCGCCACCAGGAGGGCGGCCTGGAGATCGCCCAGTTCCGCCGCGGGCCGGCCGAAATAGTGGCGCGCCGCGGCTTCCGCGCCGAAAATGCCGGGTCCGAGCTCGGCGATGTTCAGGTAGATTTCCATCAGCCGGCGCTTGCCGAGCACCAGGTCGGCATAGAGCGCCAGCGGGATCTCGAAGGCCTTGCGGACATAGGACCGCGAATTCCACAGGAAAAGGTTCTTGACCGTCTGCATGGCGATCGTGGAGGCGCCCCGCTGCGGACCATCCCCATTGTCCATGACCTTGTCGAGTTCCGCCCAATCGACGCCGCCATGGCTGCAATAGCGGCCATCCTCGGCCATGATGGCGCCCGCGACGAGCGACGGAGCCATCATCTCGAGCGGCACCCATTGGCGCTCGATCGGCCCGCTCACGACGCGCTCATAGATCATCAGCGTCGAGACCGGCGGCACGACGATATAGAGGATCGTCAGCACCAGCGGGATCGCCGCAACGACCAGCGCCGCGCGCCACAGGCGGCCGCCGATCCCGCGCCGCGCCCGTTCCGGCTCCGGCGGCGCCATGCGCTCCCGCGGCTTTTGCTTCGGCTTGGCCATCGCTCCGGCTTAAAGGCGGTACGCCGCCGGCGCAATCGCACCGGCTTGACGGCATGACGCTTTCGCCGCAAGCGGATGCGCATGAACCAGGATTTCTCCGCCCGCCTGCAGGCGATCGCCACCGACACCGAAAAAACCCTCGACCGGCTGCTCTCCGAAAGGCCGGGCCCGGGCGAGACGGCAAGGCCGGAGCGCCTGATCGCCGCCATGCGCTATGGCGCGCTCGGCGCCGGCAAGCGAATACGTCCTTTTCTGCTCGTCGAATGCGCCGGCCTCTTCGGCGCTTCGGGTCAACCGGTGCTGGAAGCCGCCGCCGCGCTCGAATGCGTCCATTGCTACAGCCTCGTCCATGACGACCTGCCGGCGATGGACGATGACGATCTCAGGCGCGGCCGTCCGACGGTCCACAGGCAGTTCGACGAGGCGACGGCGATCCTGGCCGGCGATGCGCTGCTCACCCTCGCCTTCGATATCCTCGCCGGAATCGACGCCGACGCCGCGACGCGCATCGAACTCGTCGCCGGCCTGGCGCGCGCCGCCGGCATCGGTGGCATGGCCGGCGGCCAGATGCTCGACATCGACGCCGAAGGGAAGCGCCTTGACGAAGACGCGACCTTGCGCCTGCAGGCGATGAAGACCGGCGCGCTGCTCCGCTATGGCTGCGAGGCCGGCGCCATCATCAGCGGGGCCAGCCCGGACGAGCGGACCCGCATGGTCGATTTCGGCCAGCGCATCGGCAAGGCCTTCCAGCTTGCCGACGATCTGATCGACGCCACCGGCGACGCCGCCACGGCCGGCAAGGCGACCGCCAAGGACGCTGCGCAGGGCAAGGCGACGCTGGTCGCACTGCACAGCGTCGAACGCGCCCGCGCCATCCTCGCCGACACCGTCGCCGGCGCCATCGCGACCCTGGCGCCCTTCGGCACCCGCGCCACCGCCCTTGCCGACGCCGCCCGTTTCATCGCATCGCGAAGCAGCTAGCGCGGCGGGAGCCGCCGGTTGACCGGAGCCTGTCGCCGACCTATTCGACGGTAGCGTTGTTTTCACCCGAGGCGTCCATGTTCGAGCCGCTCAAGAAGGTTTTCGTCTCGGCCCTGATCGTCGCCGCCATCGTCGGCCTGATGGTCGCCGTCATGGTACTCGGCGAGATCGCCTCGCGCTTCTTCTGACCGGCGCGTCAGAGGATGAGAATCGCGCGGAAATCGTTGACGTTGGTGAGCGTCGGCCCGGTGACGACGAGGTCGTCCAGCGCGTCGAACAGGCTGTAGCTGTCATTGGCCGCCAGCAGCGCCGCCGCATCGATGCCCTTCGCGGCGGCCCGCGCCAGCGTATCGGGCGTCACGATCGCTCCGGCATTGGCCTCGCTGCCGTCGATCCCGTCGGTGTCGCCGGCAAGCGCGAAGATGCCTTCGGCGCCGTCCAGTTCAAGCGCCAGCCCGGCGAGAAATTCCGTGTTGCGCCCGCCGCGTCCCCTGCCCCGGAGCGTAACCGTCGTCTCGCCGCCGGAGAGAACCACGAGCGGCGACCCGTTCCGGTGTCGCGCCACCGCGTCGGCCGCCATCGCGCTGCCGACCTCGCGAGCTTCGCCTTCGATCGCATCGCCGAGGATGATCGGCTCGACGCCCGCCTGGCGGGCCGCCGCCGCCGCCGCTTCCAGGCTCGCCTTCGGCGCCGCGATGACGGTCGTGGTCGCCTGCCGGAGGCGGTGGTCGCCGGGCTTCGGCGTCTCGTCGCTGGATTTTGCCAGACGACGCGTCACGGAAGCCGGGGCAACGATGCCGTAGCGCAGGAGGATCGCCCGGGCTTGTGAGAAGGTCGTCGGATCGGCGACCGTTGGCGCCGAAGCGATCACCGCCGGATCGTCGCCGGGAACGTCCGAGATCAGCAGCGAAACGACTTTTGCCGGATGCGCGGCCGCGGCAAGCCGGCCGCCCTTGATCGCCGAGAGATGTTTGCGGACCGTGTTCATCTCGGTGATCGTTGCGCCGGAGGAAAGCAGGGCCCGGTTGACCGCCTGCTTGTCTTCGAGCGACAGGTCGTCGGCCGGCAGCGTCATCAGCGCCGAACCGCCGCCGGATATCAGGCAGAGCACCAGATCGTCGGCGCCGGCGCTCTCCGCCATCGCCAGGATTCGCCGCGCCGCTGCTTCACCGCGTGCGTCGGGCACCGGATGCGACGCTTCGACGATCTCGATCTGCCGGCAGGCCACGGCATGACCGTCGCGCGTCACGACCAGGCCTTCGATCGGTCCGTCCCAGTTGTCCTCGACTGCCTTTGCCATTGCCGCCGATGCCTTGCCAGCGCCGATGACGATAAGGCGCCCGCCGGGCGCGGCCGGCAGGAAACCGGGCACGATCTTGCCGGGCAGGGCCGCCGCGATCGCCGCCTCGAAGAGCGACCCCAGGAACGCCTTTTCCTCTCCGGGCCTCACATCCGTTCTCCTTTATTAAGCATTACGCCGGCTTTCCCGCGGCTCCGCCGCCCGGTGGACCGCACATTAACAATATCCAGAGAGTTGCATTGTATCGCGGTCTGAAAGCCTGCAACGAAATAGTGGGCCACTGACAATTATGACAGGACTGGCGGCACTCCATGTCGGCAACACAAACCGCTCCGGCGCTTCTCGATCCTATGCTGCGTGACACCGTGAGCGCAGCGTCCCGGCCGGGACGTCGCGTCATCGCCCAGCCGGTCCGCGTCTCCCTATCCATCGCCGACGATCTCGCCGGGCTCGCCGACGAATGGCAGGCTTTCGAGCAGGAGGCCGACTGCACCGTTTTCCAGGCTTTCGCCTGGCAGTCCGCCTGGATGAAATATGTCGCGCCCCACCAGATGGTGACGCCGGCGATCGTGATTGGCCGCGATCCGGCCGGCGCGCTGCTTTTCATCCTGCCGCTGGCCGTCGAGAAGCAGGCCCTCTGCCGCAGCCTCATCTGGCTCTCCACCGACCTTTCCGACTACAACGCGCCGCTACTCGCGAAGGATTTTGCCGATCGCGTCGGCAGCGAAAATTTCCCCTCCATCTGGCGCGATATTCTGGCCATCCTGCGGCGCGATGCGCGCTTCAGCCCGGACGCCGTCATTCTCGAGAAGATGCCGGAGGCCGTGGGCGCCCAGCCCAATCCCTTTATGGCGCTTTCGGTGATCGAGTGCCCAAACGGCGCGCATCTGACGCGTCTCTTCGGCACCTGAGAGGAATTCTACCAGGCGAAGCGTTCGTCCGAGACGCGCCGCCACGACCGCTCGAAGCGCAAGCGGCTGGGCAAGATGGGCGAGGTCCGCATGGCGATGCCGGCGACCGGCACCGAGGTCCAGGAGACGCTCACCACGCTGATGGCGCAGAAGACGCGTGCCTTCGCCCGGATGGGCGTCCGCAACCTTTTCGGCCGGCCGGGCTATGCCGATTTCTTCCGCGGCATCGCTGCCGACCCGGCCAATCGCGACCTCGTCCATATCAGCCGGCTCGATGTCGGCGAGACCGCCGCGGCCGCCAATTTGGGCCTCGTCCACGCCCGCCGCTACTACCACATCCTGGCCAGCTACGATGACGGCCCGACTTCCAAATACGGCCCCGGCGCCGCCCATCTTCACGACCTCATGGCCTATGCGATCGGCCGCGGCTGCAACGTCTACGACTTCACGATCGGCGACGAGGAATACAAGCGCAACTGGTCGGACGGCTATGTCGAGTTGAAGGACCACCGCGCCATTCTCACCCCGATCGGCGCCGCCGCGACGCTGCCGGCCGCCTTCGTCTCGGCCGTCAAGCGTGTCGTCAAGCATTCGCCGCGCGTCTGGAGCTGGACGGTGCGGGCGCGGGCCTTTCTGGGGCGTTTCCGGCACGAAAACCCGGCTGGCTGATACAAATTCCCAGCCTCTGACAGTGCTCATCGCGATGTCGTCAAGTAACCCACGCGTGAATAGGGTTAAGCTTAATATGAATGACTTTATCAGTGAAATTTACCCCAAATTTCATTTTGTTTTGTAGGTAACGGCGGCAAGCGTTACTGTCTCGGCGTTTACAACGCGGCCACCGACATCATCTCCCGTCAAAACGGACCCCGGCTCAATGAGCGCTCTTGCCGGCCTCATCGATCAACCTGAGGACACAATCCTCCTTCCACGCCACCGTCACACGTGGTCGGAGCGGTTGCCGGTCGGAGCTTTGCGGGGATGGATGAAGGCCGAGCATATTCCGAGGGACGCTGAATTCGAGAAGCCAACAAAAATATAAGGGCTGCCGCGTGACGGGCGCGGCCGCTTGTGGGGACAAGGGGTAGGGATATGGCGCTGCGGGAAGCTGTCGACCGGGATACGGGCTGGGAGCACGAGATGGCGAGGGTGAACAAGTCGCTCATTCGCGCCTGTCTCGAGGCGCTCTATTTCAGCGGCGCACACCATATCGCGCGGCCTTTCCTGGCCGGCGTCGGCGCCGTCCTCACCCTCCATCGCGTCCGCCCGGAATCGGGCGATCCCTTCCAGCCGAACCACCTTCTCGAGATCACGCCCGGCTACCTCGACGCCATCCTGCACCGCATCCGCAGCGCCGGCGTCGAGATCGTCACGCTCGACGAGGCCAGCCGCCGGCTGGCGGGCGGCGATTTTTCCGGCCGCTTCATCGCGCTGACCTTCGACGACGGCTATCGCGACAACCGCGAATACGCGCTGCCGATCCTGCGCAAATACGACGCCCCCTTCACCATCTACGTTCCGTCGAGCTTCGCCGAGGGCGTCGGAGAGTTGTGGTGGGTAGTGCTTGAACGCGCCGTCGCCAAGAGCTCCCGCATCGAGATCGACACCGGCGGCCAGCGCCGCGTCTTCAAATGCGACGACCTCGCCGGGAAGGAAGACGCCGCGCGCCGGATCTACTGGTGGCTACGCAGCCTGCCGCAGGATGACGACATCCGCCGGGTCATCCGCCAGATCGCCGCCGACGCCGGCATCGACATCGCCGCCATCTGCCGCGAGCTGTGCATGGACTGGGATGAGCTCCGCGAGATCGGCAAGGACGCGCTCGTCACCTTCGGCGCCCACACCGCGACGCATCCGATCCTGTCGAAAGTCTCGCCGGAGCGCGTCGAGGCGGAAATGCGCGACGGCGCCGCCGCGATCGAGAAGGAGCTTTCCGTCCGCCCGCTCCACTTCTCCTATCCGGTCGGCGACGCGCCTTCGGCCGGACCGCGCGAATTCGCCATCGCCGAAAAGCTTGGCTTCCGCTCGGCCGTCACGACCAGGCCGGGCGTCCTCTTCGCCGACCATGCCGACCACATGACGGCGCTGCCGCGCATGTCGATGAACGGCACGTTCCAGCGGCTCCGCTATTTCGATGTACTTCTGTCCGGCGCGCCGACCGCGCTGCTCAACCGTTTCCGCCGCGTCGACGCCGCCTGACCGGTATCATCCCGGCCGGGCGGCGGTCAGCGCCTGATGGTCGCCGAGACGCCAAAAATGTGATTGTCGTAGTCGTGCCCGGGGTCGTTCGAGTCGTTGTATTCGTACTCGTAGTCGAACCGCAGCCCGGTCTGGACGCCGAAGACGTCCTTGAGCAGGACCGATACGCCGGGCGTCACGGTCCAATCCTGGCGATTGTCGCCATTGGCGGCCTCGTCGACCAGGAAATACCGGTTCTTGACGTCGACGCTGACGCCCGCCGTCACCAGGTCGCTGAGCACGCGGTCGTAGGAGACCTTGACGCCGCCGACGACATATTTGCCCGGCGAGAAATCATTGATGTTGTCGTTGAAGGTGCCGTCGATCTCGCTCCACCGGATCATCGGCGCGATCGAGAAGGCGTCATTCTCTCCGAAGACGTCCGTCCACGCCTTCTTGCCGGCCGCGTCGAGATAGAAGCCCTGGTCGGCGGTCATGTCCGCATCATACTGGCGATAGCCGGCCCGGAAGCGCGCCCATTGATAGACGCCTTCGAGATAGCCCTCGAACAGCGCGCTAACATTGACGTCGGCATAGTAGAACTGGTCGTCGGCCATCGCCACGCCGCCGCCGATCGCCGGATGCAGGCTGATCGTCGAGGCGCCGAGATCGAAGATCGGTCCGATCGTCGCCGCCGCGTTGGCGTAGTTCAGGTCGTCTTCGAAAGCGTGAAGTTCGCCGTAAAGGGAGCCGACGGTCCGCCAGCGAATCCCGTTGAAATTGCGCTCGTCCTTTACCCGCGCCCGTCCGTAATAGAGGAAATCGCCCTCTTCGCCGTCCGCCTCATGCTCGACATTCGATTCGCCCTTGAAGCCGAAATCGAGAAAGGTCTGCGTCGACGGCGGCTGGATGATGCGGCGGACGCGGATCAGGCCGCGCTTGGCGGCGACATTGTCGGGATGGTTGAGGAGGACGCGTTCATAGGCGGCGAGCGCCAGGCGGTATTTGCCCTGCCCCTCGGCGATCAGCGCATAATCGAGATTGAGCTCGATGCTGGTCGGATCTTCGAGGATGAGCGCATTCGCATCGAAGAGCTCGTCGGCCAATGCGGGCGAACTGCCCAATGCGAGCGACCCCGATACCAGGGGCAATGCCACCGCCATGCAGAAGATGCGTCGCGACTTTGCCATAGGCGCCCCAACGCTTCCGCCGGGAAGCGCTTCGTCTGGGAAGGTACGGGGATGGAACCGGGCGTGCAATTGCATTCATGCCACAGTTCCGAATTACTTGGCGTCGACACCCGCGACTGGCTGAAAACCGGGCATTCTGACCGCTTTGCAGGCTGTTTCGAACATGCCTTGATCGCCGCGACACTGGCAGAGCGCGTCTTCGCGTCGTAGGATCGAATCAGGGACGGGCCTCGAACGACGTTCGGAGAGCGGTGACATGCTGAGAATTCTCGAAAAGTCTTCCATGCTCTCCGCGGCGCTGTTTGCCGGCGCCATCCTCGCCGCCCCGCTCATGGCCGGCCCCGCTTCAGCCCAGTCGAAAGTCGGCGTCGCCTCGGCGGTGAAGAACGACGTGCAGGGCATTGCCGGCGGCTCCGGCCGGGCGCTCTCGCCGGGCTCGAGCGTCTTCGAGCAGGAGACCGTCCGCACCGGCGCCGAGTCGATCGCGCAATTGCTCTTCCTCGACCAGACCTCGCTGTCCGTCGGTCCGCGCTCGGAGGTCGTCCTCGACCATTTCGTCTACGACCCGGCGCGCGGCACCGGCGACGTGATCCTTTCGGCGACGCGCGGCGCCTTCCGTTTCGTGTCGGGCTCGCAGAATCCGCTCAGCTACAAGATCAACACCCCGGTCGCGACCATCGGCGTCCGCGGCACGATCGTCGATTGCGTGCTCAACACCCTCACCTGCGTCGTCCAGGAAGGCGCCGCGGTCCTCACGGTCGGCGGCAAGGAATACCGCGTCGAGGCGGGCCAGGCCCTGTCGATCGGCAAGGACGGCAAGGTCACCGGCCCCTACCAGCATGACGGCGTCTTCGACGCGGTGAAATTCGCCACCCCCTACCCGCTCTTCGGCTCCGGCCTGCCCACCGAGACCTGGCAGGTCGAGATCCCCGATGGCTCGACCCAGCGCATCGAGGATTTCTTCGAGCACGAGCCGATCGATCAGTGCAGCCCATCCGACAACTATTGCTCGCCGAGGTGATCCTCGGCGTTCAGCGCACGGCATAAGGCCGGGCTGCAGCAGTCTTAGCTGACATGCCATCTGCACGCCGTTGGCCGACCGCTTTCATCATCCTCTGCGGAATTCTCGCGGCCCTTGCGCTGCGGCTTGCCGCCGGCGTCTGGCAGCCGCTGTCTGTTGACGAGTGGTTCACGCTCAACTCGCTCGCCGGTGACGTCCCGGCCCTGATCCGGGAGCGACTCGCCGCCAGTCACTCGCCCCTCTATTTCCTGCTTCTCAAAGCCGCCGGGCTGACCGCCCAGTCATCGGATGCTGCCCTGCGCATCCCCTCCGCGATCATCGATTCCCTCGGCATCGGGCTGCTTACCTGGATAGCGGCAAAGACATCCGGCCGTTTCGCCGTCTTTGCCTTCCTGGTCATGGCCTGCCTCTCGCCGGCCCTCCTCACCCACGGCCACACGGCGCGGCCTTATGCGCTTCTCTATTTCTGCCTCGCATTGGCGCTGGCCGGCGCGGTGACCGCGATCCGCGTGCCGCGCGTCACCGTCTCCGCTTTCGGCGTCGGCGCGCGCCACGGCCCCGCGCAAAGGACGACGCGGATCGCCATCGCCGCGATGGCCGTCGGTCTCGTCGGCGCCGGCTACACGCAGAATCTCGGCGTCATCGCCGCCGCCCTGATGCCGGCAGCGATAATCTTTCTCCCGGCCTGCCGCCGAAATCGGCGCTTCCTCCGCCTGTGGCTCGTGGTCCACGCCCTCGTCTGGCTGGCTCTCCTTCCCAATCTCATTGCGCTCGCCCCGACCGTGCAGGCGCTCACCGGCCATTACTGGGTGGAGATGGCCAGTTCTTCCAGCCTGAAAAGCCTGCGCTTTGTCGTCACCAACACCTACGGCTTCTTCTTCAGCGGCGACCGCAACCGCTTCCTGCCGGCGGGCTTCGAGATCGGTGTCGGCATTGCGGTCGCCTGCCTCGCTTGCGTCTCGCTCGTCGTGCATCGCCACCGCGCCACGGCCAGGCTGATCGCCTTCGCCGCTTTCGCGCTGCCGCTCGCCGTGCTCGCCATGAGCGCGGTCCAGAGCCTCCTGATCCCGCGCTATTTCATAGTCGCCCTGCCGGCTTTTTTCCTGCTCGCCGCGGACGGCGCCGCGATCCTCGCGAAGCTGCTTGCCGGACGTATGATCGCCCTGGTCATCCTCGCCGGCGTCGCGCTGCAGGGGCTCGACGCCACCGTCGACCAGCGCGTCCTCGACTGGCGGATGGCCGTCCGATTCCTCGACATGAACAGCTACGGCGTCGTCCGCGGTGTCGCCAACACCCCGCTGGAGAAGGGCATGGTCGAGCGTCATGCCGCTCCCGGCCTCGCCGTCGACCTGACGCTGGAAACCGATCCGCGCCTTGCCGGCGAACGGCTCGCGGCGCTGCTGCGGACGGAGCCCTTCGTCTGGCTTTTCGAGGGCTGGCGGCCCGATCAGCCTGGCCCGGATATTTCCGCCTATGTCGCCTGCTCCTGGCTCTTCGGCCAGAGCAAGATCTTTATCCTTGCCCGGGATCGCGCCAATCTTCCGGCCGCGATCCGCGCCTGCGGCCCCCAGAACGGCTACCTCCAGGACGAACTCCGACGCGTCCTCTATCCGGCGCCGTAAGGCCGAATGTCACGGGGCCCGCCCTTCCCTTAACCGGGCGTCCGCATAGAATGGCGCAAAACCCGACGGAGGCCGCCTTGCCCAAATTCTCGCATCTGATCGCCCTTGCCGCCGCCTTCCTGTCCTTCCTGCCGGCTGCCGCCTCCGCCATGCAATGGACGACCAGCGGCAGCGGCCTCGGCATCGTCATCATCGCCGATGGCGACATCGAGCAGGGCGACGACCAGAAGCTTCGCGACCTCGTCGCCGAAATGAACCAGACCATCAAGGGCCTCGTCCAGCGCGCCGAGGAGTTCAAGCTGAGCCCGGCGATCGAGTTCAATTCGCCCGGCGGCAACCTCTTCGCCGGCCTGCAGCTCGGCCTCGCCATCCAGGAGCTTGGCCTCCGCACGCGCGTCCCTGACGGCAACATCTGCCTGTCGGCCTGCACCTACGCTTTCCTCGGCGGCGTCGACCGCCGCGTCCTCGGCCATTTCGGCGTCCACGCCGTCTCGACCAGCGACGACAAGATCGGCGCGCAGATGCTCGACGATATCCAGGAGATCAGCGCCATCCTCATCGCCTATACCCGCGACATGGTCGGCGTCAGCAACATGGCCGAAGCCGGCCTGCAGGTCCGCGCCGCCGAGATGTACGAGCTGACCGATCCCGAGCTTCGCGACTGGAAGGTGATCACCCATGTCTCGCGGCCGGGCCAGCGCTTCGAGAGCGCCTCGGGGCCGCTGTCGCGCTGCGACGACGACGCCTGGCGCCAGGAGATCATCCCGCATGACGTGATCTGCGCCGACCTCACCGTCGGCCGCAACTACATCGACATCGTCGACGCGATCGACGCCCTGAAGAGCCGCGTCGACGGCACCGCGCTCGAAGAGGAGGAAGGCCGTTTCGACGCCTACTGGCAGTCCTGCGAGACCGCCTGGATGTCGCAACTGAAAGCGCCGCAGCAGATCCGCCCGGCGGTCGAAGGCTGCATGCGCGAAGCCTTCACGGCCCGCGCCAACGAACTCGCCTCGCTCCGCAAATTCCACGAGATCGGCGAACTAGAGCCCGCTCTCAGCGGTTGGAAGGCGCCGTCTAATTAGGGCGCGTTGCGTCCTGGGGCGAACGCCTCGGCTCAATCCTCGTCCTTCGAGGCCCGGCTTTGCCGGGCACCTCAGGATGAGGATTGAGAGATAGATTTTTCCACGTTCGCCCGCCCCAATGCACGACCCCAGTTCCGCCTCCTCCTGAGGTGCGAGGGCCACGGGAGAGCATGAACGGCCGAAGGCCGGACAGGGACGGAAAGAAAAACCCGAGCCTCGAAGGACGGGGCGGCCCGGACGCAACCGCAAGCAGGATAGTTGGATTGCTGCGGGGGTGGTTAGCCGGCCGCGACTTCCGCCGCGGCCGGCCAAGCTTCGCTTACTCGATCAGCCCGGCCATCAGTTCGTCGGGATCGATCGGCAGTTCGATTTCCTTCTTCCGCTTGGCGGAGAGATCCATCGCCATGGTCAGCATCAGGTTGCGATGGCCGTCTTCGGCGGTCGCATGCGGCGTCTTCTTGCCGAGATAGATGCGGCTGAACCAGTTCATGGTCTCCTCGCGCATCGGGCCCCAGAGCTCGTCGCCATAGATGTCGCCCGGCGGGAAGCTCGTCAGGAAGTCGACATGGCGGTTGGATTCGGGATTGAAGCCGTCCGGCTTGTAGCCGGCGCCCTGGCCGAACTCGGAGGCCAGGATGACGTCGCGATGCGTGTCCTCGATGTCGATGGCGCCCTTGGTGCCGACGATGCCGATCTCGAGGCCGTAGACGGCGCCCGGCCAGACCTTCGGCAGCGCCCAGCAGATGTTCATGCTGTAGATGCCGCCATTGTCGAGCTGGAAGACGCCCATGGTGGCGTCCTTGGTGCCGTGCTCGCCCATGATCTTGTCCGACGAGCGGGCATAGACCGAGACCGGCTTGGCCTGCCCGGTCAGGAGCCACATCGACATGTCCATGCTGTGCGTGCCGGAGACCACCATCGGCGTCAGGAAGCGGCGGTCCTGGGTGAGGCGGACTTCGCCGAGCGGCGTCATCTGGTTAAGGAAGGCGCGCACGGTCGCGCAGGTGACCTCGCCGATCTGGCCGGATTCGATGCGCGCCTTGACCACCAGGAAGCGGCGGCGGAAGCGCTGCGTATAGCCGACCACGGCGTCGACCTTGGCCTTGCGGATGGCTTCCAGCACCTGGAAGGATTCGCGCGCGTCGGTGGCGAGCGGCTTCTCGATGAAGATCGGCACACCGCGCTCGACGGCGGCGAGCGTCGGCTCGACATGCGCCCAGGTCGAGGTCGCGACGATGACCGCATCGACCTCGGGACGGGCGATGAGCTCGCGGAAGTCGTTGGTGTAGAAATCGGCGCCGATGTCTTCCTTGAGCTGCTTGCCGAGACGCTCATTGACGTCGGACAGGCCGACCCAGCCGATGCCGGGATAATCCTTGGCAAGCTTCGCGCGAATCCGGCCCACGACGCCGCATCCGACGACGGCAAGTCCGAGTTGCTTTGGTGTGGTCATACTCTTTTCCAAACTTCCTCTGCTGTCTCTTGTCGAGATCGCCCAATGACCGCGGCCTTGCCGGCCGTCTTCGCCTATGGTTGCCCACTCCGATAGCAGTTCCCGCGTCGACGGCAATCGCCAAAATGCGTTTCAGGCCCGGCGCCCGCCTGTTGGGCGCCGGTCGCCGGCCGCGGCAAGCGCCGCGTCGATCTCCGCCCGCATCGGAAAGCTTGGCTGGGCCCCCTCCCTGGTCGTCGAAAGCGAGCCCGCCGCGGCGGCATAGGCCATCGCTTCGCCGAGGGTGACGCCCGCGTCGAGCCGCGCGGCAAGCACGCCGGCAAAGGTGTCGCCCGCCCCGGTGGTGTCGACCGGCGTCACCGCAAGCGCCGGCACGCGCCGGACCGCCCCCGCTTCGGCGGCGATGACGCCCTCGGTGCCGAGCGTCGCCCCGCCTTCCGCCGCGATGGCGCCCTCCGCGCCGAGCGTCACGATGACCGTGCTACCGAAGATTTTGGCCAGGCCGACGGCGTTTTCCGCGGCGCTGCCGGCCGTGAGCCCGACATGGCCGGCGAGCCCGGCGGCTTCATGCTCGTTCATGATGAGGATCGAAGCCGGCGCGGCGGCCTCCACCGACAGCGGCCGGAAGGGAGCCACCGACAGGATCACCCGGCTCCCCGCGGCCCGTGCCCGCAGCGCGAGCTTGCTTCCCTCGGCATAAGGGACTTCGAGCTGCAGGAGGAGCGTGTCGCCCTTGCCGAAGGTCACGGCACCCGCATCCGCAGCGACCACGCTGCGGTTCGCGCCGGCCGCGACGACGATCGTGTTCTCTCCCGTCGCGTCGACGACGATCAGCGCGAGGCCGGTCGGAGTCTCTCGACGCGCCACGCCGGCAAGGTCGACGCCGCCCGGCCCGAGTTCGGAGAGCGCCACGGCGGCGAATGCGTCCGTTCCCACCGCGCCGATCAGCCGGACGCTGGCTCCCGCCCGGGCGGCGGCAAGCGCCTGGTTGGCCCCCTTGCCGCCCGGAATCAGTCGGTAGTCGGAGCCGGCGATCGTCTCGCCCGGACGCGGGTGGGCGTCCACCCGCGTCACGAGGTCGACATTGATCGAGCCGAAGACGGTGATCATGCCGGGATCAGCGCTCGGAGAAGGGAACTCCCGCCTTGCTCTTGCTGTCCTTCGGCGCCTCGACGATCTGGACGACGACGGCGTCGGGCGCTGCCTCGAAATTCTTCACCACCGCGTCGGTGATGTCCTTCATCAGGGCTTTCTTCTGGGCCGCCGAGCGTCCGGCAATCGCATAGACATATACTTCAGGCATGTTCCCTCCGATTTGGTCAGTTGGCGGCGCCGACTGTGCCCCAAGCTCCCCGTCGCGGCAATTCGTCGAAACGCTTTGACCGAAACGCTTTGGAAAGCTTGGTGCAAATGGCGCAACGCACCATTTATGCGGCGTTTAGGAGACTGGTGCCTAAATAGGGCCCGCTTTAATGCTCAAGGTAATGAACTACTTCGCGGCAGAGACGTTGTCGTTGTTCCGGTGTAAAAGCGATGCCGCGGTGCGATATGATTCTGGAATAACCGGTCGACTGGGGAAGCGCGCGGGAGGGACCATAAAAGGGACCCTCTATGTTCTGTAAACACTTGAAACAAAAGAAGAAATGATTTCCGTTCCGTCTCGTCCGACACGGCGCGCAGTGCTTCGCAATGCCGGAGCCCTGCTGGCCACCACAGCGCTTCCCGTGGATGTCTTCGCCGAAAAGGGCGTGATCCCGGTCGCGCAGGCGCAGGAAGCCCCCTTCGACGCGTCGACCGTCGTGTCGATAGCTCGGGAACTGGCGAAAAAGGAATTTGTTCCTCCGCCGACCGAGCTGCCGTCGGCTTTAGCCGAGCTCACTTACGACCAGTACCGCGATATCCGGTCGGATCGCGCCAAGGCGATCTGGGCCAGAGAGGGGCTGCCCTTTCAGCTCCAGCTCTTCCATCGCGGCTTCTATTACGAGAACAAGATCGACGTTGCGATCATCGAAAATGATGAGGCGCATCATCTCGCTTATTCGCCGGACATGTTCGATTTCGGCAATCTCGTGCCGCGCCCTCTGCCGACCGGCGACATCGGCTTTGCCGGCATCCGGCTGCTCGGCCGCATCAACCAGCCGGACAAATTCGACGAGATCGTCGTTTTCCAGGGCGCCAGCTATTTCCGGTCGCTCGGCCGCAACCAGACCTATGGCCTGTCGGCGCGCGGCCTCGCGCTTAACACGGCCTCACCGGAAGGCGAGGAATTCCCGCTTTTCCGCAGCTTCTGGGTCGAGGCGCCGCTCGCCGACAGCCAGACCGTCGTGGTCCACGCGCTTCTCGACAGCCCGAGCGTCACCGGCGCCTATCGTTTTTCGATCCGGCCCGGCGCCTCGACGGTCATGGACGTCGAAGCGGTCATCTTCCCGCGCGTCGAGCTTGCCCGCGTCGGCCTCGCGCCGGGCACCAGCATGTTCTTCTTCGATGCGAACGGCCGCGACGGCGTCGACGACTACCGCCCCGAGGTTCATGATTCCGACGGGCTCCTGATGCTCAACGGCCGCGGCGAACGCCTCTGGCGGCCGCTCGCCAATCCCGCCGTGCTTCAGACCAGCGCCTTCGTCGATGCCGCCCCGCGCGGCTTCGGCCTCATCCAGCGCAACCGCGATTTCGCCGCCTATCAGGATGTCGAGGCGGCTTACGAGCGGCGCACCACCCTTTGGGTGGAGCCGGTCGGCGACTGGGGCCAGGGCAGCGTGACGCTGATCGAGATCCCGAGCGAATCGGAGATCCACGACAATGTCGTCGCCTATTGGGCGCCCCGCGAGCCGCTCCGGGCCGGTGCCGAATTCTCGCTGGCCTATCGGCTGTTCTGGGGCCAGGAGCCGCCGCTGCCGGCCGGCGGCGTCCATGTCTCCGCCACCCGCAGCGGCCGGGCCACCCTCGGCGGCCCGTCACCGGTTCGCCTTTTTGTCGTCGATTATCTCGCGACAGATGCGCAGTCGATGGCGGCCGCGGCGGATCCGAAGGCCCTGGTCACGGCCAGTGCCGGCAAGCTCGATCACGTCGTTATGCTCCGCAATCCGGCAACCGGTGGGTGGCGTTTGACGTTCCAGTTGGACCCTGAAGATGCCGAATTGATCGAGCTGCGCGCCGCTCTGGAATTTCCGGACCGCCGCGCCGCCGAAATTTGGATGTATCGATGGACAAGCTGACGGATCTGACACAGGAAGGTGGCGGCGCGCCCGTGCTCGACGAGCCGGCGCCGGGCATGCCGGCGGAATCGCCGGTGCCGATGCCCGAGCAGTCCGCCGATTCCTTCGATGTCGCGACCCGTCGCTCGTTTGTCGATCCCGTCCGCTCCACCTCGCGCCTCTGGCCGCGGCTTTTCGTTCTCGGCGGCGCTTTCCTTCTCCTCGCCGCAGCCGGCTACGAGATGTATGGCGTTCTCGAAGTCGGCGGTCTGACCATCGTCGAGATCGTCGTCCTCGTCTTCTTCTCGATCAACTTCGCCTGGATTGCCCTCGCCTTCCTCGGCGCCATCGGCGGCTTTGCCGTTCTTTTCCGGCGCCGTTCGCGCGGCGAGGCTTTCTCGACCGCGCCGATCCAGGGCCGGACGGCGATGCTGATGCCGACCTACAACGAGAATCCCGAGCGCGTCTTCGCCGCCGTCGAGGCGATGGCGCGCGATACGGAGAAAGCCGTCCCGGAAGCGGCGATCGACTGGTTCATCCTCTCCGACACCACCGACCCGAAGATCGTTCTGGCCGAGGAAGCCGCGCTCGTCGCCATTCGGACCCGCCTCGGCAAGACGCCGCTCGTCTATTACCGGCACCGCCGCCTGAACATAGCCCGCAAGGCCGGCAACATCGCCGATTTCTGCCGGCGCTGGGGCGGCGCCTATGACTACATGATCGTCCTCGACGCCGACTCCCTGATGGAGCCGCCGACGATCCTCGAGATGATCCGCCGCATGGAGGCCGATCCGGATGCCGGCCTCATCCAGACGGTGCCGATGCTCGTCAACGGCCGCACGCCGCTCGCCCGCCTCCAGCAATTCGCCGGCCGCGTCTATGGTCCGGTGATCGCCGCCGGCCTCGGCTGGCTCGCCGGCGCCGAGGGCAATTACTGGGGCCACAACGCCGTCATCCGCCGCCGCGCCTTCGCCGAGGCCGCGGGCCTGCCCCATCTCGACGGCCCGCCGCCCTTCGGCGGTCATATCCTCAGCCATGATTTCGTCGAGGCGGCCCTCATCCGGCGCGCCGGCTGGACGGTGCGCATCGCCGACGATCTCCACGGCTCCTATGAAGAGGGCCCGCCCTCGCTGATCGACCTCGCCGTCCGCGACCGCCGCTGGTGCCAGGGCAATCTCCAGCACAGCCGGCTGCTCGCGACGCCCGGCTTCCACTGGATGAGCCGGCTGCATCTCCTGAACGGCATCATGTCCTATCTCGCCTCGCCGCTCTGGCTGCTCCTGCTCCTTGCCGGCCTGGCGCTCTCACTCCAGGCGCAGTTCGTCCGGCCGGAATATTTCGGCGACGGCTTCCAGCTCTTCCCGACCTGGCCGGCGATCGACCCGGAACGGTCGCTGCGCCTCCTCGGCGTGACGCTTCTCGTCCTTTTCGGACCGAAGCTGATGGGCCTCATCCTTCTCCTCACCGACGCTAAAGCCCGCCGGGCGTCCGGCGGCGGCCTCGCCGTGCTCGGAAGCTTCGTCGTCGAGCTCTTAGTCACCGCCCTCGTCGCCCCGGTGATGATGCTGATCCAGACCGGCATGGTCATGTCCATCCTGCGCGGCAAGGATTCCGGCTGGTCGGCGCAGCGCCGCGACGTCGACCGCAACAGTTGGCTCGAGCTCTTCAACCGCCATCGCCTGCATGTCGCGGCGGGCCTTATCCTGGCGATCGCCGCCGAGGCGATCTCGCCGGTCATGCTCGCCTGGCTCATGCCCGCGATCGCCGGACTGGTGCTCGCCATTCCCGTCTCCGGCTTCACGGCTTCGGCGAAGATCGGCGAGCGCCTGCGCGCCGCCGGTATCCTCACCATTCCCGAGGAGACGACAACGCCGGCGATCGAGACCACCGCCGCCGCGCAGCGCCCCGCCTATCGCGAGATCGTCGCCGCCGGCACCGACGTCATCCGGCTGCTCCGCGACGAACGCCGCCGCCGCACCCATCTTGCCCTGGTCGACCGCCATCACGAGCGCAAGCGCGGCCATATCGACCCGATCATGGCAACCGCCGCCGCCAAGATCGCCGAGGCCCGCTCGGTCGAGGAAGCGCTCTCCTTCCTCGATCACCGCGAGCAGGTCACGGCGCTTGCAACGCCCGAACTCTGCGAGCGCCTCGCCGCGCTGCCCGCCGCCACCCCCGCCTGACCCAACGCTATTTCGCAGTTGCACAATGCCATTGTGCCTTGCACAATTAGGCGTGTAACCCGCTGCCTGCGTGGCGACGAGCCGAGGGGACGCCGTGCCGATCCGTAATATCCTTGTCGCCAACCGGTCTGAAATCGCCATCCGCGTCTTCCGCGCGGCCAATGAGCTGGGGCTGAAAACCGTCGCCGTCTTCGCCGAGGAAGACAAGCTCGCCCTCCACCGCTTCAAGGCCGACGAGGCCTACCAGATCGGCAAGGGCCTCGGGCCGCTCGCTGCCTATCTCTCCATCCCCGAAATCATCCGCGTCGCCCGCGAGGCCAAGGTCGACGCCATCCACCCGGGCTACGGCTTCCTCTCCGAGAGCCCCGAATTCGCCGCCGCCTGCGCCCAGAACGGCATCATCTTCATCGGCCCCTCGCCCGAGACCATGACGATGCTCGGCGACAAGGTCGCCGCCCGCAATCTCGCCACCTCGGTCAAGGTCCCGGTCATGCCGGCAACCGATCCGCTCCCCGACGACATGGCGCAAGTCAAGAAGCTCGCCGAGGGCGTCGGCTATCCGGTCATGCTCAAGGCCTCATGGGGCGGCGGCGGCCGCGGCATGCGCGTCATCCCCGATGCCGCGACGCTGGAGCGCGAACTGCCCCAGGCGAAGCGCGAGGCCAAGGCCGCCTTCGGCAAGGACGACGTCTATCTCGAGAAGCTCGTCCAGCGCGCCCGCCATGTCGAGGTCCAGATCCTCGCCGACCGCCACGGCTCGATCGTCCACCTCTTCGAGCGCGACTGCACCGTCCAGCGCCGCCACCAGAAGGTCGTCGAGCGCGCCCCGGCTCCCTATCTCGACGCCGGACAGCGCCAGGAGCTTGCCTCCTACGCCATCGCCATTGCGCATGCCGCGCAATATTTCGGCGCCGGCACGGTCGAGTTCCTCCAGGACGCCGACACCGGCCAGTTCTATTTCATCGAGGTCAACCCGCGCATCCAGGTCGAGCACACCGTCACCGAGGTCGTCACCGGTATCGACATCGTCAAGGCGCAGATCCACATCGCCGAGGGCGCCGCGATCGGCGAACCGGAGTCCGGCGTGCCGCGCCAGGGCGACATCCGCCTCAACGGCCACGCCCTCCAGTGCCGCATCACCACGGAAGACCCCGAGCAGAATTTCATCCCCGACTACGGCCGCATCACCGCCTATCGCGGCGCCATGGGCTTCGGCATCCGTCTCGACGGCGGCACCGCCTATTCCGGCGCGATCATCACCCGCTTCTACGATCCGATGCTGGAGAAGGTCACCGCCTGGGCGCCGACGCCGCAGGAAGCGATCCGCCGCATGGACCGCGCCATCCGCGAATTCCGCATCCGCGGCGTCGCCACCAACCTAACTTTCCTCGAAAACGTCATCGGCCATCCGAAATTCCAGGATGCCAGCTACACGACGCGCTTCATCGACGAGACCCCCGCCCTCTTCGCGTTTGTGAAGCGGCGCGACCGCGCCACCAAGCTCCTCACCTATGTCGCCGACGTCACGGTCAACGGCCATCCCGATGCGCGCGGCCGCACCAGGCCGCTGAAGGACGGCCTCACCATCCCCACCCCGGTCTTCGAGGCGGAGGCGGCGCCCGGCACCAAGCAGCGCCTCGACCGCGACGGCCCGGAAGCCTTCGCCCGCTGGATGCGCGGCGAGAAGCGCGTGCTCATCACCGACACCACCATGCGCGATGCGCATCAGTCGCTGCTTGCCACCCGCATGCGCAGCCACGACCTCGTCGCCGTCGCCGGCGCCTATTCGCGCGCTTTGCCCGGCCTCCTGTCGCTCGAATGCTGGGGCGGCGCCACCTTCGACGTCGCCATGCGCTTTCTCTTCGAGGATCCGTGGGAACGCCTCGCCGATATCCGCGAGCGCGCCCCCAACATCCTCCTGCAGATGCTGCTGCGCGGTTCCAACGCGGTCGGCTACGCCAACTATCCCGACAATGTCGTCAAATATTTCGTCCGCCAGGCCGCCGACGCCGGCATGGACCTCTTCCGCGTCTTCGATTGCCTCAACTGGGTCGAGAACATGCGCGTCTCGATGGACGCGGTCGGCGAAGCCGGCAAGCTCTGCGAGGCGGCGATCTGCTACACCGGCGACATCCTCGATCCCGACCGCGCCAAATACAGCCTCAAATATTATGTCGACCTGGTCCGCGAGGTCGAGAAGGCCGGCGCCCATATCATCGGCATCAAGGACATGGCCGGCCTGATGAAGCCGGCCGCCGCGAAGAAGCTCTTCTCGACGCTCCGCAACGAGACCGTCCTGCCGATCCACTTCCACACGCATGACACGTCCGGCATCGCCGCCGCCTCGGTGCTGGCCGCCGTCGACGCCGGCTGCGACGCGGTCGACGCCGCGATGGACTCGCTCTCCGGCCTGACCTCGCAACCCAATCTCGGCTCGATCGTCGAAGCCTTGCGCGGCACCGACCGCGACACCGGCCTCGACCCGTCAGCGATCAGAAAAATCTCGTTCTATTTCGAAGCCGTGCGCGCCAAATATCTCGCCTTTGAATCCGATATCCGCGCGGGCGCATCCGAGGTCTATCTCCACGAGATGCCCGGCGGCCAGTTCACCAATCTCAAGGAGCAGGCCCGCTCGCTCGGCCTCGAAGCGCGCTGGCACGAGGTCGCGAAGACCTATGCCGACGTCAACATGATGTTCGGCGACATCGTCAAGGTGACGCCGTCGTCGAAGGTCGTCGGCGACCTGGCGCTGCTAATGGTCGCCTCCGGCCTGACGCCGGAAGATGTGATGAACCCGGCCAAGGAGATCGCCTTCCCCGAATCCGTCGTGCAGATGATGCATGGCGATCTCGGCCAGCCGCCCGGCGGCTGGCCGCCCGAGATCCAGAAGCAGATCCTGAAAGGCGCCGCCCCGATCACCGTCCGGCCCGGCTCGCTGCTGCCGCCGGCCGATCTCGAGGCCGAACGGAAATCCGCCGCCGAGAAAGCCGAGACCGCGATCGACGACAAAGCGCTCGCCTCCTATCTGATGTATCCGAAGGTCTTCGTCGATTTCGCCAAGGCGGCCGAACTCTACGGTCCTGTCGGCGTCCTGCCGACGCCGGTCTTCTTCTACGGCCTGCCGGTCGGCGAGGAGATTTCCGTCGAGATCGAGAAGGGCAAGACGCTGGTCGTCCGCACCCAGGCGATCGGCGACCCCGACGAGGACGGCCAGGTCCGCGTCTTCTTCGAGCTGAACGGCCAGCCGCGCATGGTCAAGGTCCCGGACCGGACAGCCACCGGCTCGATCGTGGCGCGCCGCAAGGCCGAGGACGGCAACCCCGCCCATGTCGCCGCCCCGATGCCGGGCGTCGTCTCGACGCTCGCCGTCGTGGCCGGCAAGGCCGTCAAGGCCGGCGACATCCTCCTCTCGATCGAGGCGATGAAAATGGAAACCGCCATCCACGCCGAGCGCGACGGTACGATTGCCGAAGTCCTCATCCACGCCGGCAGCCAGATCGATGCGAAGGATCTGCTGATTGTCTACGGGAGCTGACGGCCCAACCGCGGACTCGGCTTGCTACCCTCTCCCATGGGGAGAGGGCCGACGTTCTTAGCGAACGCAGTGAGCTCTAGAACGGCGGGGTGAGGGGTTGGAACGCTGATTGTGCGCTCCACAGAGAAGCGTTCGAGCGATACGGAGCGGCCTTAACCCCTCACCCTTCTCGCCTAGGTCGCTTCGCTCCTAAGGCTCGAAGCCCTCTCCCCATGGGAGAGGGTGAGCGCCGTGCGCAGATCGCTACTTGCAATACAGCCCCTTGCTCGGGCCGCCCTTGCGCCGCTGCGCCAGGTCGAGATGGAAATGGTCGCTGTGATAGGCGTCAGAGCCCGGTCCGAGCACCGTCGTGAAGGGGTCGCAGGCCGCGCCGCGCATTTGCTTGAGGAAGCGCGCCTCGTCGCCCTTATGGGCGCCGCCCACGGTGATCCAGCCGTGACCTGAAACGTTGAAGGCCGCGATGTCGATCGCATTGCCCTTGCCATGCTCGCTGAGCTTGGCGCCGGCGACATTGTTCCGCGGCCGGCATGTGTAGGACGCCGCGATGCGCAGCCCGGTGACCTCGCCGCCCAGAATCTTGCGGGCTTCCGGCTGCACCTCGTCCTGGATCCAGTTGGCGAAGGTTTCCGCGAGATTGCACTCGATGATCGCCTTGGTCGTGAAGTCGATCGCACCGTTGCCGAGCGAGACGACGGCGACCGGCTGCTCGATGCCGCAGGCGCCTTCGTCGACCTTCGCCATCGGCTACGCCTCGACACCGAGGCTGGCGAGCACCGCGCCGCAGGTGCCGCGGGCCGCCGGCGACGGCGCGATCAGCGAACGGGCCGGCGGCGTCAGCGCGCCGATGGCCGCGTAAGCCGGCTTCGCCGGAGGAACAGGGGCGGGATCGGCCGCATAGGAGAAGGTGATTTCAGGCCGCGGCCGCGGGATCGGGGCCGCCTCGGCATCAGCAATTTCAGCGGCCGGTGCCTCCGGCTTTGCCGGCATGGCGGCGACAGGCTTCTCAGGCGGCAATGGTGCCTTCTTGGCCGCTACGGCCGGTGCCTTTTCGGTGGCCGCCTCGACCGGGGCCTTCTCCTTGGCGACGGCGGCCGGCGGCACGACCTTCGGCTCCCTGGCCTGCCCCGATTGTTTCAGGCTGTTGAATTGCTGCTTCAGCTCCATGACCGGCTCGTGGAACAGCTTCTTGAGCTCGCTCCACGGCGTCTCGGCCGCGATGGCTGTCGCCGGGATCAACAGGGCAAAAGCGGCAATAGCGGCCATGCGAGCCTTCACGGTGATCCCCTCATATCCCGCCGAAACCGTGACAGGCAAAGGATGAGATACCCCCCTCAGCCCGCTCCGACAACACATTCCGGCACCCGGTGGTGATTACGTCCCACAGGAGTCTGGTTCCGTCGCAACCGCCCTTGTCCACAGGCATGTCCCAGGACGGCGGCGCGGCATTGGATAGGCAGCCGGCTAGTTGATGATCCGGATGAAGCAGGGCGCGTTCGGGCTGCCGTCGCACCCGAGCGCCAGGCCGAACTGCGCCTCAGCCCCGCCGATGCCCTGCTGTGCCACCAGGGCGACAAGGGCGACGGCGATCACGGTCAGCACGATTTTCGTGTAGCGGTCGATCATCTCAATCTCCGAATCGGCCCGCGCGCCCCGCCGGAATCTAGCATGCCGGCCTAAACCGCGCCGAGCGTCGGCGGCTGCCGCAAAATCACGGCGGCGGGGAGCGCTTGCGCCCGGCATCGACGCCTCCTTCTGCCGGGCCTGCCGGAAATTGCTTTCCCGATCGCGTCTTGCCCTTCGCCGCACCGCGCCCCATCATCCTCTTCGCCGTGCCCAGCCGGAGGAAAGCGAGATCATGACCCTTCCGGATTTCTCCAAATTCGCGCCGATGTCGACCGCGCCGCGCGACGGCACGCTCGTGCTCGTCGCCATCCACGCCAGCGAGCAGGGACCTGCCGAAGTCGACGCCGTCCGCTGGGCGCAATCGGCCCGCTCCGGCGAGGAAGGCTGGGTCGCGAATGATTCCGACCCCTTCGCCCGCATCGTCTATTCGGAGCCAGAACTCTCGGGCTGGCTGCCGCTCCCCACCCAGCTCCCGGCGCTTCGTTCCCAGAAGCAGGAACGCAAGGCGGCCTCCGGCCCGGACGAGGCCGACGGCGGCGGGATCTGAGCCGTGCATCGCCCACCGCTTTGAGGCCCACCGCGGCTCAATCCAGAGAGCAATTTCGGCAAGGCCTCTAATCCGCCTGAGGTGCGAGGGCCACAAAAGAGCGAGGATGCAGATGATGGGAAATCCCGAGCCTCGAAGAGCCTGCCCCGGACTTGATCCGGGGACGAGGGCGGCCCGGGCCTGGCCAAAGAAAAAGGGCGGCCCGAACCGACCGCCCTTCGCCTAACAAATAGATCCGCCTACGGGCAGATCCAGAAATCGCCGAGGCGAATGCAGTTGTTGTTCTGGCGCTGCTTGTACTGCTTCACCAGTTGCACGCGGCAATTCGGGCCGACGTGGCGATGCAGCACCTTGCCGTAGCCCTTGACGAAATGCCGGTCGGGGGAGCGGTGGCAATCCGACCACTTTTGCTTCTGCCATTTCCCCTGGCCCTGCTGCCATTGCCCTTGACCCTGGCCTTGCTGCCAATGCGGACCATTGTTGCCCTGCCACTGCGGACCGTCATCATGCCATGGCCTGTGATCGACCATCTGGATTTCGGCGATCGGCGTCGCCGCGGCAAGAGCCGGGGCGGCGGAGAATGCCACGAGCAGAGTCAGCACGAGTGCTTTCGAGACCTTCATGATTTTCCTTATAGAAAAGATGGCGGGTCTCTCTAACACCTCAGCCGGCTATCCGTTCCTGTCGCTGCTGCGGCAAAATCTTCGCGAGTGGAAAAGGCTCCCCGAGGGAATTCCCAGGAAGCCTTCAGGCATCAGATCGCCAGAAGCACCTCGTCGAGCCGGTCGTAGCTGATGGCCATGCCGTCGGTCATTCCGTTGGCGATACCACCGTCGCGCGCCGTCTTGGACGGGAAGAGCATACTCATCTCGACAACCGTCTTGCCGTCCTTCTCGCGGAACAGCGTCGTGATCACCGCTTCGCCTTCCGGCGAATAATCGTCGAAGGTCTCGGTATGGACGATCCGGTCCGGCGGCTCGATCGCGCGATATTCGCCGGAGAGGCCCATCTCGGTGCCGGTCGCATCCTCGCGCCAGACATAGCGGAACTTGCCGCCGACCCTGAGGTCGATCGTGCACACCGGCAGCGACCAGCCGTCCGGGCCGAGCAGCCAGCGCTTGATCAGCTCCGGCTTGACGAAGGCGTCGAAGACCAGCGCCTTGGGCGCGTTGAATTTGCGGACGACCACGACCTCGCGGTCTGACGGCGTCGTGACCTCGACCGGCGCTTTGGCTTTCATCATCGTCATCTGGTTTCCTCTCCGGCTTCCACAAGCAATGCGTCTAGGCGGTCGTAGCTCTGGCCAAGGCCGTCCGTCATGCCGCTCGCGAGCGTGCCGTCGCGGGATTCCCTGGACGGGTAGAGGACGTTGAGCGTGACCGTCGTCTTTCCGGCGCTCTCGGCGAAGAGCGTCGTGACCAAGGAGTCTCCATAGATCGCGTAGTCGTCGAACAATTCGGTGTGGACGATCCGGTCCGGCCGTAGGATTTCTCGGTAGTGACCTGACAGGCCGAAGTCCGTGCCCGTAGCATCCTCGCGCCAGACATAGCGGAAGCTGCCGCCTTCGCGGAAATCGATGTCGCACACCGGCATCGACCGGCCTTCCCGGCCGAGCAGCCAGCGCCGCACGAGGTCCGGTTTGACGAAGGCGTCGAAGACCAGCCCTTTCGGCGCGTCGAAGACGCGGATGACACGCACCTCGCGCTCGGACGGCGTCGAAACCGCGAGCGGGATTCGGACGGCCATCTCAATTCCCCTCATAGGCTTTGCGGAGCGGTGCGATGTCGAGTTTCACCATCGACCAGAGCTGCTGCATGACGCGCCCCGCCTTGACCGGATCGGGATCGGCCATCATCTCGAATGCGACCACCGGCACGATCTGCCAGGAGAGGCCGTATCTGTCCTTCAGCCAGCCGCAGGCCTGCGCCTGTCCGCCATCCGCGAGCAGGCCGTCCCAGTAGTGGTCGACCTCCTCCTGGCCGTCGCAATTGACGACGAAGGAGACCGCTTCGGTGAATTTGAAACGCGGTCCGCCATTCAGTGCCGTGAACTTCATGCCCTCGATCTCGAAGGGCACGACCAGCGCGCTGCCCGCCGGACCCGGACCGCCCTCGGGGTTGCGCACGATCTTGCCGATCTTCGCGTTCTTGAAGACCGACGCGTAGAACGTGACCGCCTCTTCGGCCTGGCCGTCGAACCAGAGGAAGGGGCTGATCTTTTGGCTGATGGTCGGCATGACGCTACTCCTTGCGCTTCCTGCTTTTCGGGCCGGTGGATTTCGCTGACTTTGGCTTTGCCGGTTTCATCGTCCGCGGCTTTGCCTGCAGTTCGGCAAGCAACGAGTCGAGGCGATCGAAATTCGCCTCCCAGATGTCGCGGAATCGCTCCAGCCAGTCGCTTGCCTCGGCGAAAGCCTCGCCCTCGATCTTGCACGGCCGCCGCTGCGCGTCGCGTCCCCGCGAGATCAGCCCGGCGCGCTCCAGCATCTTGAGATGCTTCGAGACCGCCGGCTGGCTGATCGCGAAAGGCTCGGCCAGTTCCATCACCGACGCCTCGCCGGTGGCAAGCCGCGCCAGGATCGCCCGCCGCGTCGGATCGGCAAGCGCAACGAAGGTGGCATCGAGGCGTTGCGAAGGGGTCATGTCTATAACCAACTTGCTATATAGCGATTTGGTTATAGATGGGCGACGGCGCCCCCGTCAAGTGCGGGCTCAATCCTCGTCCTTCGAGGCTCGCTCCGCTCGCACCTCAGGAGGAGGATGAGAATGAGCTTCGGCTTCTCGGAGGCCCGAATGTACGGCTCTCATTCCGCCTCATCCTGAGCATGGCAATATCGGTCAAGGCGGCGCGGCCCGGCCGCCGGTCATGCGGCCGTCCAGCCGCCGTCGATCGGGAGCAGCGAGCCGGTGATCGAACGCGCCGCGTCGCTGGCGAGATAGACCGCGAGCGAGGCGACCTCCTCGGCCGTGACGAATTCCTTGGTCGGCTGCGCGGCGAGGATGACGTCGCGCTTGACCTGCTCTTCCGTCAGGTTGCGCGCCTTCATCGTGTCGGGAATCTGCTTCTCGACCAGCGGTGTCCAGACGTAGCCGGGACAGATCGCGTTGACCGTGATGCCCTGCGTCGCGACTTCGAGCGCCACCGTCTTGGTCAGCCCGGCGATGCCGTGCTTAGCCGTCACATAGGCGGACTTGAACGGCGAGGCGACCAGCGCATGCGCCGAGGCGGTCGAGATGATCCGCCCCCATTTCTTGCGCTTCATGCCGGGCAGCGCGGCACGGATGCCGTGGAAGGCGGCGGAGAGGTTGATGGCGATGATCGCGTCCCATTTGTCGATCGGGAACTCGTCGACCGGCGCGACATGCTGGATGCCGGCATTGTTGACCAGGATGTCGACCGCGCCGAACTCCGTCTCGGCCTCGGCCACCATCGCGGCGATTTCCGCGGGCTTCGTCATGTCGGCGGCCGAATAGCGCACCTCGACGCCGTTGGCGTTGGCGATCTCGGCCCGCAGCGTCTCGATCGTGCCTTTGTCGCCGAAGCCGTTGAGGACGATATTGGCCCCCTGCCCGGCAAAGGCCTTGGCGATGGCGAGCCCGATGCCCGAGGTCGATCCGGTGATCAGCGCCGTCTTGCCGCCCAGCATGAATTCACCTCGTTTTGACATCTTTCGTGTCCTATATATTGCATTGCAGCACATAAGGCCGGGTACCACAAATTCCCGCGTCCGTGCTAAGAAGACCGCAACCTTGAAGGTCCGCTGAGATGCCGACGGCAAGCCCGATCCTCGAACATCGCGAGCACGACCACCATCGCTGCGCGGCGAACGCGATCGGCCATGCCGAGGAGCTGTCGCGCCGCGAGGGCCTGCGCTTCACGACGCAGCGCCGCGAGGTGCTGGAATCGCTGCTGGCGAGCCATGTCCCGGCCTCCGCCTATGACGTCATCGGGCGCCTCGCCGGTCATGGCCGCCGCCTGGCGCCGGTCTCGGTCTATCGCGCCCTGGATTTCCTTGTCGAAAACGGCTTCGCCCACCGCATCGAATCGCGCAACGCCTATGTCGCCTGCGACCGCGGCGCCGAATGCACGCCGGAGGCCACCCTGTTCCTGATCTGCGACAATTGCGGCGCCGCCGGCGAGGCCCCGTCGGAGGCGCTGGGCAAGCTCGTCGCCGACGAGACCGTCCGCCGCGCCTTCCTGCCCCGCCTCCGCGTCCTCGAAATCCGCGGCCTCTGCGCCCGCTGCCGGGCAGCGTGACAACAAGAGGCGAGGAGCGCGCACCGCGCGACCGGGATAAAAACAAGAGGCGAGGACGGCCGCAGGCCGGATCGGGAAGCAAAAATTGACCTGTAACCCCTCACCCTTCGCGGCTAAGTTCGCTCCGCTCACTAAGCGGCGAAGCCCTCTCCCCATGGAGACCTTTGCATAACCTAACAGAGCGAGGCGGATGTTCTTGGGTTGATTCCGATCCGTTCTCTCTTCGAATCCGGTCTGTCCCGCGGCTTGCGAGGTTGTGCAAAGGTCTCCCATGGGAGAGGAGTCAGTGCGGCAGCGCTTCGATACCCTCTCCTATAGGGAGAGGGCTTTGAGCCTTGGTGAGGCGAAGCCGAGCCTAGGCGAAAAGGGTGAGGGGCTGCGGCCTCTCAGTGACCATCAGCCCACGCCGGGACAAATGCAGTGACCTCGTATCTCGATTCCGTCCAACCCCGCCGCCGCAGCGTGCCGGTCATCGTCGGCGGCGTCCCCGTCGGCGGCGATGCGCCGGTCGTCGTGCAGTCGATGACCAACACCGACACCGCCGATATCGCCGGCACGATCGCGCAGACCGAGGCGCTGGCCCGCGCCGGCTCCGAGCTCGTGCGCATCACGGTCGACCGCGACGAGGCCGCCGCCGCCGTGCCGCATATCCGCGACGGCCTGCGCAGGCGCGGCATCATCGTGCCGCTCATCGGCGACTTCCACTATATCGGCCACAAGCTGCTCACCGATCATCCCGCCTGCGCCGAGGCGCTCGACAAATACCGGATCAACCCCGGCAATGTCGGCTTCGGCGAGAAGCGCGACCGCCAGTTCGCCACCCTCATCGAGCTCGCCATCAAATACGACAAGCCGGTCCGCATCGGCGTCAACTGGGGCTCGCTCGACCAGGCACTGCTGACCCGCCTGATGGACGACAACGCCCGCTCGGCTACGCCGGTCTCCGCCGCCGCGATCATGCGCGAGGCGATCGTCCAGTCGGCGCTGCTCTCCGCCGCGATGGCCGAGGAGATCGGCCTGCCGCGCACAAAAATCATCCTGTCGGCCAAGGTCAGCCAGGTCCAGGATCTGATCGCCGTCTATGCCGAGCTCGCCCGCCGCTCCGACCACGCCCTCCATCTCGGCCTCACCGAGGCCGGCATGGGCACCAAGGGCATCGTCGCCTCGTCCGCCGCGCTGGGGCTGCTGCTTGAGCAGGGCATCGGCGACACGATCCGCATCTCGCTGACGCCCGAGCCCGGCGGCGACCGCACCCGCGAGGTCACGGTGGCGCAGGAGCTGCTCCAGGTGATGGGCTTCCGCGCCTTCCTGCCGGTCGTCGCCGCCTGCCCCGGCTGCGGCCGCACGACCTCGACCGTCTTCCAGGAGCTGGCGAGCCGCATCGAGAGCGATCTTCGCGAGGCGATGCCGGTCTGGCGCGAGAAATATCCCGGCGTCGAGGCGCTGAAGGTCGCGGTGATGGGCTGCATCGTCAACGGCCCCGGCGAATCCAAGCACGCCGATATCGGCATCTCGCTGCCCGGCACCGGCGAGACGCCGGCGGCGCCCGTCTTCATCGACGGCAAAAAGGCCGCGACGCTGCGCGGCCCGGCCATCGCCGACGATTTCCGCAAGATGGTCAGCGACTATGTCGAGCGCCGCTTCGGCCAGCCCCAGCCCGTTCGCATCGAGGCCGCGGAGTAGACCCTCACACCCACCGCGAAGGCGGTTTCACGGGTCAGTTCAGCCTCTCCCCGTCACCCCGGCGCACGCCGGGGTCCATCGTCATGGACGCAAGAGGGTTTGCAAGAATGGATTCCGGCTTTCGCCGGAATGACGGTCTTGGCTGGCTCCGAAGCCACCACTGCCTCAAGCCTAGAAACTCGCCCGCTCGTCCGCCCCCGCTCGCAATACCCCTATCCCACATAAAGAGAAAGCCCCGGGATGATCTCCCGGGGCTTTCGCTCGTCGCTCATTTTACTTGCAGATATTCGGAGCAACGGCGCGCTCGCACGCGGGAGCGTTCTGACGGTCGCTGAGGGTATCACGATCGCCGGAGGCATAGGCCACGGTTGAGGCTAGCGAGAGAGCGACAGCGGTGGCAAGGGTGAGTTTCTTCAACATGATAAAATCTCCTGTGTTTGTGTTTCGCATCAGAAATACGTTCGAGACGCCCGAATGTTTCATCTGGCTCCGTCACGATAAAGTTAGCCGGCGTCGCGAAACCTTTCCTCCCAACGTCCCGTAAAAGACCTTGTTCCGCCGCCTCCTAACCTCCGGCTTCGTAAGGCCTTTCCGCCTTCTCCCCCCGCTCTTTCCCAAAAGAACAAGCATGAATCGTCAAACCCACATCTTTGTTCACCACCAGCTCCAGCATGTGCCCGTCTATCAGTGAGAGCATTCTCCGCCCGCCATCACCGCCAGCCGCCGTGCTTCGCCCGCCTGGGCAAGGCCGTGGGGGTGCCGATAACGTTTTTCATACTGAGGAGCGGATTGTTAGATTGGGCGGCTCCAGTTCGAACACGTAGAGCCCACCGGCTGCGAGACACGCCTACCCCGCTGCCTTTTCCATCTCCGCCAGCACCCGCTTCGTGCTCGGCGCATTAGCAACGTTCAGCGCGACGCAGAGCGCGAGGCTCGCGAGGCCGGTGCCGACCAGGGTCGCCGGCAGGCCGAAGAGGTCGACGAGGAAGCCGAGGAGCAGCGCGCCGACTGCCGTGAAGCCGATGCCGGCGACCATCCACAGGCTCATCACGCGGCCGCGCACCGCATCGTCGACGGTGAGCTGCACGGTGGTCTGCATGTTGATGCCGATCATCGTGCCGGCATAGCCGTTGATCGTCACCAGGATCATGGCGAGCGTCCAGTTGTCGGCGAGACCGAGCCCGGCCACGGAAAGCGTGCCGATCGCCACCGCGATGAGGCCGATCAGCGGAATGCCGGGTCGCTTCCGCTGATGCCGGAAGGCGACGACGACCGCCGAGACCAGCGCGCCGGCGCCGCCCGCCGCGACCATCTGGCCGAGCCCCTCGGCGCCGCGCCCGAAGAGGCCGTCGGCGATCGACGGCAGGATCTCCTGCACGCCGCGCACCGTGATCGAGCTGATGCAGGTGAGAAGCAGCGCCTCGCGGATGATCGGATGGGCAGCGGCGGCGCGGAAGCCGTCGGCGAAATCGCCGAAGAAGCTCTTCCGTCCCGCCTTGCGGCTCGGCCTTTCATTGACCTTGAGGAAGCCGACCAGGCCGAGGAAAGGCAGGAGCACGAGGACGTTGATGAGCATGGTCGGGCCGCTGCCGTAGCGCTCGATGAGGAAGCCGCCGATCACCGGCCCGAGCATGCGGGCGATGTTGAAATTGGAGGCGTGGATGGCGACGGCGTTGGTCAGCGCCGAAAGCGGCACCATGCGCGGCACGATCGCGACGCGGGCGGCGCGTTCGCAACTGCCGGCGACGCCGATGACCAGCGCCACGACCGAGAGGCTCAGGATGCCGAGCTGGCCGGCCAGATGAAGGAGATAGAGGACGAGCGTCGAGAGCGTCACGATTCCCTGGCTGACCATGAGGGTCGGCTTGAGCGGGACGCGGTCGTTCAACACGCCGAAGAACGGGCTCGCCACGATGGTCGGCGCAAACAGGAAGAAGGAGAGGAGCCCGACCCAGGTCGCCGATTGCGTCAGCTCCCAGGCGACCCAGCCGATCACGATCCGCGTGATCCACTGGCCGTTCTGCGCGAAGACGTTGCCGCTCTCGTAGAGCACGAAGCTGCGGCTCTGAAGCGCCGGGAACCGCATCGATGAAGTGTCCTGGGGCGCCCGTCAGGGAGGTGACGGGCGAAGGAAGATTGTTCTGGTTCTTGGCCGGCGTGAACCGACGCTAGATGCCGTTTCCGGAATGCCGCCACACCACATCCTTGTTCACCACCAGCTCCGGCATCCGCCCCTCGATCAGCGCCAGCATGCTCTGCTCGGCCATCACCGCGCAGCGCCGCCGCGCTTCGGCCGCCTGGCCGAGGCCGTGCGGCGTGCCGATGACGTTCTTCATGTGGAGGAGCGGGTTGTCGACGGCGGGAGGCTCCTTCTCGAACACGTCGAGCCCGGCGCCGGCGATGACGCCTTCCTGGAGCGCGTCGATCAGCGCCGCCTCGTCGACGAGCGGGCCGCGCGCCGTGTTGATGAGATAGGCGGTCTTCTTCATCTTGCGGAGCGTCCCGGCATTGATGATCCGCCGCGTCTCCGGCGTCAGGAGCGGATGCAGCGAGACGAAATCGGAACGCGCCAGGAGCTCGTCGAGCGGCACCATCGGCGCCATGTCGGACGGCTCGACATAGGGGTCGTAGGCGATCGGGTTCATGCCATAGACATTGGCGAGCTTCGCCACCGCCTTGCCGATCCGCCCGAAGCCGATTAGGCCGATCGTCTGGCCGGCCATCTCGCGCCCCTGCTGCGCCGAGTTCGGATACTGGCTGGTGCGGGCGAGATCGACCCAGAAGAAGAGCTGCTTGGCGAAGGCGGCGACGAGCAGCATGGTCGATTCCGCCATGGTGATCGTGTTGCCGGGCGAGTTGACCACCGGGACGCCGAGCTCGGTCGCGGCCGCGACGTCGATCTTGTCGACGCCGACGCCCGAGGCGACCACGCCGCGCAGCCGCGGCCCCGCCGCCTCCATCATCTCGCGCGAGACGGTGAAGCCCCGCGCATAGATGACGTCGGCCTTGGCCGCATCGTCGAGCAGCGCCTGCCCCTTGTCATGCGGCGACAGGATGAGATCGGCCCGCGCCGCCAGCGTCGGCCAATGCGATTCGATCCAGCCCGGCTTGTAGAAGGCCGCGCGCGTCAGCAGCACCTGCGGTTTCGCCATTGTCGGTCTCTCCCCCGTGTTCTTCGCCCCTTTGCGAGGCTTTCTGTTTTTAGCGCCGTGGCCAGCCCCCTCGCCCTGAAGGGAAGGGCTGTCGCATATGACAATCGATCCCACGGTCAGCCTCTCCCATGGGGAGAGGGCCGCCGCGCTTGGCGACGAAGGAGCCTTAGCGCGGCGGGGTGAGGGGTTCCGGCGCCCGTGATTTGCTCGACGCGATGAAGCCTCGACCGTTACGGATATGCTCCAACCCCTCACCCTTCTCGTCTAAATTCGCTCCGCTCATTAAGGCTCGAAGCCCTCTCCCATGGGAGAGGGGCCGGAAGCCACTTATGCAATTCCACATGCGATGGTCCAAGACCCTCGAAGAGCCTGCCCCGGACCTGATCCGGGGACGAGGGCGCCCCACCGTGAACTACGGCCGCCCAAGAGACCGTGGACGGCCGAAAGGCCGGACAGGGACCAATAAGCGCAGCAGCCTTTGCCCGAAAGCCTACACCCGCCCCCATCGCCGGCCTATACTCACGCCAAGAGAAGGCGGAGGAAACCAGCATGGCGGAAATCGGGGTCGTCGGCCTCGGCGTCATGGGCGCGAATCTCGCGCTCAACATGGCCGAGAAGGGCCATGGCGTCGCCCTGTTCGACCGCGCCGACGAGAAGGCGGGCACCGTCGTCGGCAGCGCCGGGACGCTCGCGCCGATGCTCGAGCCGGCGGTCGCGCAGCGCGATTTCGTCGCCGCCATCCGGGCGCCGCGGCCGGTCATCCTGCTCGTGCCAGCCGGCGCCGCGGTCGATGCCGCCGCCGATGCGCTCCTGCCCTTCCTCTCGCCCGGCGACATCATCATCGATGCCGGCAACAGCAATTTCCGCGATACCCGCCGCCGCTCGCAGGTCTATGCCGCCAAGGGCATCGATTTCCTCGGCATCGGCGTTTCCGGCGGCGAGGACGGGGCCCGCAACGGCCCCTCGATCATGTCGGGCGGCCAGCCGGAATCCTGGCAGCGTATCGCGCCGATCATGAACGACATCGCCGCGAAATTCGAAGGCGAGCCCTGCGCCGCCCGGGTCGGCCCGGAAGGCGCCGGCCATTTCGTCAAGACCATCCACAACGGCATCGAATATGCCGACATGGAGATGATCGCCGAGATCTACGGCATCCTCCGCGACGGGCTCGGCATGGCGCCGGCCGAAATGGCCGAGATCTTCGCCGCCTGGAATGGCGGGCGGCTCAAATCCTACCTGATCGAGATCACCGCCACCGTCCTCGACGCCCATGACCCGGCGACCGGTAAGCCGATCGTCGACCTCATCCTCGACAAGGCCGGCCAGAAGGGCACCGGCCGCTGGGCGACGATGGAGGCCGAGGATCTCGGCGTCCCGGCGACCGTCATCGAGGCCGCCGTCGCCGCCCGCGCGCTGTCGGCCGAGAAGGAACGCCGTGTCGCCGCCGAAGCCCTCTTCGGCGCGGCAAAGCGCAAGATCGATGTGTCCGATCGCAACGCCTTTATCGACGATCTCGAACGCGCGCTCCTTGCCGGCAAGATCGTCGCCTATGCCGAGGGCTTCGCCGTCATGGCGAAGGCGTCGGAGACCTGGAACTGGGAGACGCCGCTCGGCACGGTGGCAAAAATCTGGCGGGCCGGCTGCATCATCCGCTCCGTCTTCCTCGACGACATCGCCGCCGCCTACGCGGCCGGCCCGGTCGTCGACCTCATCACCGCGCCGCCCTTCGCCGAGACGATGAAGGCGACGCATGACAGCCTCCGCCGCACGGTCTCGGCCGCCGTGCTCGCCGGTATCCCGGTCCCGGCGCTCTCGGCAGCACTCGCCCGCTTCGACCTCGGCCGCACGGCCCGCTCCACCGCCAACCTCATCCAGGCCGAACGCGACTTCTTCGGCGCCCACGGCTTCGAACGCACCGACCGCGAAGGCACCGGCCTCCACGGCCCCTGGTCGAAGACCTAGCCCGTAGGGCGGATTAGCTGCTGATCGGCGGCGTAATCCGCCGCCTTGCGCCCCGGCTCAATCCTCGTCCTTCGAGGCTCGGATTTTCCTTCCGTCCCTGTCCGGCCGTAGCCTGTCCTCGGGCTCGCCTTCGGCGAGACCCGGGGGGCCGTCCACGGTCTCTTGTGGCCTCGCAACTCAGGATGAGGATTGAGAATGTCCGCCCCAGCATGAGGCTTCCTTCCGCCTCATCCTGAGGTGCCGCCGGAGGCGGCCTCGAAGGACGAGGCGGCCCGCACATTTCCCGCTACACTCCCCGAAAAATCCCCGGGAGGCCGCGCATGACCATCGTCGATGCACATCACCACATCTGGCGGCAGGCCGCCCTGCCCTGGCTGGCCGGGCCGATGCTGCCGCGCATCTTCGGCGACTACGAGCCGATCCGCCGCGATTATCCGGTCGCCGAATTCATCGCCGATCTCGCCGGCTCGGGCGTGACGCAATCCGTCTATGTCCAGGCCAACTGGGCCGACCCGCTCGAGGAGGCCGATTACGTCACCCGCGTTCATGATGAGGCCGGCTTCCCGAATGCGCTGGTCGCCTATGCCGATCTCACCGCGCCCGATGTCCGCCCGGCTCTCGATCGTCTGGCGCGCTTCCCGCTGCTTCGCGGCATCCGCCAGCAGATCCACTGGCACGACAATCCGCTCTACCGTTTCGCCGCCACGCCCGATCTTGCCGACAACGCCACCTTCCGCCGGAATTTTGCGGCGCTCGGAGACTATGGCCTCTCCTTCGAGCTCCAGGTCTTCACACCGCAGATGGCAGGCGCCGCCCGGCTCGCCCATGACTTTCCGAAGGTGACTTTCGTGCTCCAGCATTGCGGCATGCCGGAAGACCTCTCCGACAAAGGCATGGCGGAATGGCGGGCGGGCATGCAGCGTCTCGCGGCGGAGCCCAACATCGTCAACAAGCTCTCCGGCCTCGGCACCTTCATCCACCGCAACGACCCCGACCACATCGCCCGCATCGTCAAAGAGAGCATTGCGATCTTCGGCCCGTCGCGCTGCCTCTACGGCTCGAACTTCCCGATCGAAAAGATCTGGACGGACTACCCGCCCCTCATCGCCGCTTTCCGCGCCGCGCTTGCCGGCTACCCGGCGGCCGATCAGGAGGCCATGCTCGCCGGCACCGCGACCCGCGTCTATCGCCTCGCCTGACGCCGCCCGGTTGACCATTTCCGCGGACAATGCGACCCTCACGGTCAACGAACAACATGTCCACAAAATGGACAAACGAGGTCTCGCCCGTCGCAAATTGCTGGCGCCAAAGCCGCAACGACAATCCCAGCCGGAGGAAGCCGAATGGAAAAACTGATCATCACGTCCACCGTCGATTCGACGATGTCCTTCCCGTCAAATCCCTACAATCCGACCCCGAAAGGCGTCGACCACGTCGCCGCCGAATATGTGCGCACGATCGATGCCGGCGCGGTGGTCTGCCATCTCCACGGCCCCTACACGGTCGACAAGGAAATCCAGCCCGACGGCACCAAGCTCTCCGATCTCGACATTCCCGGCTGGGGACGTCTGCGCGACCAGATCCTCGCCAAGCGCGACACCATCATCCAGTACGGCATCGCCAATGGCCGCTTCCCGCAGCGCAAGCAGCTCATGGCCGATTTTGCGCCGGACATGATCTCGACCTGCTTCAACGCCCATGACGAATGCTTCGACTACGAGCCCGGCAAGGAGCCGGTCGAGCTCTACGGCCTCCACAGCCGCGACGAGCTCCAGGAATATTGCGAGGTCACCACCAAGCTCGGCGTCAAGATCGAGGTCGAATCCTTCCATATGGGCGGCGTCTGGAACGCCATGCGCATGGTCGAGAAGGGCTTCCTGCCGACGCCGGTCTACACGACCTTCTTCTTCGGCTGGAAGGGCGGCTGCTGGACGCCGCCGACGCCGAAGGCGGTGCAGTACATGGCCGACCACTGCCCGAAGAATTTCAACTGGAACACCAGCGTCATGGATCCGGAAATGGGCTGGACGGTGGTCGCCTCGGCGATCGCCGCCGGCGGCCATATCCGCGTCGGCATGGAGGACAATCCCTTCATCACGCCCGGCGAATATGCCCGCACCAATGCCGAGCTCGTCGAGAAATGCGTGCGGATCGCCAAGGATATCGGCCGGCCGCTGGCAAGCGTCGACGAAGCCCGCAAGATCATCGGCCTGCCGGCAAAGCCGAAAAGATAAGAGCGAAAAGCAGGCTGCCAGGCAAAGGCCGAGCCGCGCCGGTGAAAGCCGGCGCGGTTTTCTTATGAACCGTCGAGGAGACTCGGCTCCGCTCTGGAGTTCGGAAAGCCCCCACCCACCACGCTGCGCGTGGTCCCCACTCCCCGTATCGGGGAGGGATGTTGCCAGTGGTTCGGCCAGCATACCGAACCTTCGTGATCAGTCGTGGAGATTGCCCCACGCTCCATCCCTCCCCGATACGGGGAGGGGGGACCGTCCGAAGGACGGTGGGTGGGGAACGGTCTACGCTCCGCGAGACGGCGCCCGCCGTAGCCCCGTCCCTAGACGACGGTCGCGTCGCCCTCTTCGACGATGATCAGTTCGTTGTCGCCGCCGCCGTCCCAGCGGTTCTTCGCCGCCGCCTGGTATTCCGGCGATTTGTGGCAGTCAGCCGCATGCTGGAAGGACGGGAATTCGATCACGACGAAGCGGTGATATTTATCGGTGCCCTCGAGCACCTGGAACTTGCCGCCGCGGGCCAGCACCTTGCCGCCGAACTTGCCGATGATGCCCGGCACCAGGTCGGTGTAGCGCTTGTACTTGACCGGATCGAGGACCTTCGCCCGCGCCACCCAATATGCCTTCTTCATCGCTGACAGCCTTTCCTTGCATGATATGTCGGCCCTTCGAATAGCCGATCTTGCGGCCTTTCGGCCATGAAAAATCCCGGGCAGCGAAGCCGCCCGGGACGAAATCCTTCGGCTCCGGGGCTAGCTCGGGTTCGCCGCCTTCCATGCGTCGAGCGCCGCCTTCACCTCTGCGTCGGTGAAGTTGTTGGCAGCCTCGATCAGGCTGTTGTCGAGGAAGGTGGCGGGATCGAGCTTGCCTTCGATCTGGCCGAACTTGATATAGGGGCCCTGGACCTTCTCCCAGACCGCAGTCTGCAGGTCGCCGAACTTCTCCGTCGTCGGATAGTTCAGGAAGATCGCCGCATCCATGAGGGCCTTGCCGGCATCCTCATTCTCCCATTCTTCCGGCGTCGCCTTCTTGCACATCGCCATCACGGTCTCGGGATCGACCTTGACCGCGCGCTGCGCCATCGCCCAGACGCGGAAGAACTTCTCGAGCTTGGCACGCTTTTCGTCCAGCGTCGGTTTCCAGACGCTGAAGGTGTTGGCCGGATTGACCTTGAGGTCCGGCGGCGTCAGGTCCGTCATCTTGATGCCGAAGGCGGCGAGTACGGTGGTGTCGTTGATGCCGGCGGCATAGGCGACGACGGTGCCGTCCTTCAGCGCCTTGGCCACGACCGGGCCCTGGTCGCTGACCACGACAGTCTTGACCTCTTCGATCGGGATTCCCGCCGAGTCGAGCACGACTTGCGCGGTCGTCTGGTCGCGATCGCTGGCAAGGCCGATCGTCTTGCCCTTGAGATCGGCAAGCGTCTTGATCGGCCCGTCGGTGATCACGGACAGGACTTCCGGTGCGTTCTGCATGCCCTCGAAAACAACCACGATCGGCTGCTTGGCATTGACCGCCTGGAAAGTCTGCGGCGCGTCGAGCATGACGACATCCGCATCGCCATTCGACAGGAAGGCGATGTAGGGAACGGTGGTGTCCGAATCGAGCGTGGTGACCTTCAGGCCGGCCTTTTCATAGAGGCCGGCGTCGCGAGCGACGATCTGCGGATACATCGACGTCGTGTTGTTGTTGGGCAGCATGATCGTGACTTCCTCGAGTTCCTGCGCGCTGGCCGGAATCGAGACGAGAAGCGCACCGAGGGCTGCCCCGGCGAGCATCGACTGCATAAGCTTCATTTCATTTTCTCCCTTGGACTGCGAACGCCGTGATCAAGCCTTGCTGCCCTCCCAGATCAGCGGCGGATGAACGGGCTTGATTGTCGTTATTGCTATGCGGGGCGTTGTGCTCCCTCTGTGCACGGACTTTTGCCGTGCTTGGTCTGCCGTCTCCCGATCCGGACGAAGACTGTCTTCGTTCGGACAGCATGTTCATTGTGAGATGGTTTTGATTGCCCGGTCAACCGGCCTGCGGCCAGCCTGACGCCTCGTGACAAGATCAGGCGAAGCGGTCAGCCCCGTTTCGGCGGCGGCGCGGTCGAGCCCATGTCGATCAGGCTGACCGGAATCGGCGCGCTCGGAAGCGGAATGGTCTCGCCGTCGCCGGAGAGGAGGCCGATCAGATGCCCGGTCGCCCGCCGCCCGATCTCGTCGAGCGGAACCCGTATGCTCGTGAAATCCGGCACCTGCTGGGCGGTGTAGCCGATCATCGAGACTTCTTGCGGAACCCGGAAGCCGGATTCGTAGATCGCATGAACGACCGCATCGGAGAGGATCGTCTGCGGCGCGAAGAAAGCCGTCGGCCTCTGGTCCGGCGGCAAGGCGAGCAGCTCGCGCACGTATTTCTTGCCGCCCGGCCGCGTATTCAGATCGGTCTTGATGAAGCACTCGGCCGGATCGTGCTTGTATTCCTTGAGCGCCGCCTGGATGCCGGCAAGCCGCGAGCGGATGTTGCCGATCTCGAGATCGAGCAGCAGGAAGGCGATGCGCCGGTGGCCGAGGCCGAGCAGATGGCTGGCGCCGAGATAGCCGGTCTGGAAATCGTCGGGGCCCACCCAGGGGTCGTCGGTGCCGATCCGCCGCCGGTTGATCAGCACATAGGGGAGCCGCTCCTTCGCCAGCCAGTCGAGGGATTCGTCGACCGCCTTGGCGGTCGCGATCAGGACGCCATCGACATGCCCCTCGGGGAGCATCGAGACGACTTCCTTGACGCGCTCCAGCGAGTTGTCGGTGTTGACGAGGATCGTGTCGTAGCCGGCCGCCGCCGCGGCCGCTTCGACGCCGCGGAACATCACCGAGTAGAACGGATTGGTGATGTCGGGCGCGATGACGCCGATGATCGAGGTGCGGCCGGTGCGCAGCGACCGGCCGAGCCGGTTCGGCCGGTAGCCGGTCGCCTTGGCGACCGCCAGAATCTGGGCGCGCTTCGCCGGCGAGAGCTTGGCGCTCGAATCGTCGCGCAGCACCCGCGAGACGAGCGAGACATGGACCCCGACCTGCCTGGCAATTTCGGCGAGTGTGACCGCCAATTCCTGCTTCTCCAGGAGCGAGCCCTGCACCCGCGACGCGGCGGAGTCTCTTCGTTATCCGGCCGCACCGCAAGTCGTCGAATGCGCGGCGCCCCTGAAATCAGCCGGGAATATTGAAGAGACTTGTCGCCGTGCCGCCCATCACGGCGGCGCGCTCGGCATCCGAAAGGCCGGGCGTCGCCGTGACATGCTCGATCGGGAAATACTCGCCCATGTCGAAAGGATAGTCCGTGCCCATCATGACGTGGTCGGCGCCGTATTGCGCGACGAGATAGTCGAGCTGCTGCGGCGTGAAGACCAGCCCGTCGAAATAGACCTTCTTCAGATACTCGGTCGGCGCCTTCGGCAGCGATCCATGCGCATCGACCCGGGCGCCCCAGGCGTGGTCCATGCGGCCGGAATAGGCCGCGGCATAGCCGCCGCCATGCACCGAATAGATCTTCAGGTCGGGATAGCGCTCGAGGAGGCCGCTGAAGATGAGGTAGTGAAGCGCCACCGCCGTATCGAGCGGGATGCCGATGACGTTCGGAAAGAAATATTTGCCGAAGCGTTCGCCGGCGCTGAAGCCGTCCGGATGGATCATCACCACCGCGCCGAGTTCCGCCGCCTTCTTCCAGAAGGGCTCATAGATCTTGTCCGAAATCTCGACGCCGTTGACGTTGCCGAAGATCTGGACACCACGAAAGCCGAGCGACCTGACGGCGCGCTCGAGCTCCTTCGGCGCTTCGTCGGGCTGGTTGAGCGGCACCGTGCCGAGGCCGACGAAACGCTCCGGCTGCCGGCCGATGAATTCGGCGATGCCGTCATTGACGATGCGCGACGACTGCACCGTGTGCTCGGGCGCCGCGTGGTAGTAGGACTGAGGCGGAAACGGCGCCAGCACCTGCACGTCGATCGCCTGCATATCCATGATTGCGATGCGGTCGTCGAAATCGCTCATCGCCGTCCGCCGCTCGACGAACTGGCGATGCATGATCTCGCGGGTCACCGGATTGGCCTGGCGCATCAGCGGCCGCGAATCCTGGCTGGTGAAGGGCTCCATGAAGCTGTCGGCGGCCGGTATCATGATATGGGCATGCGCATCGACGGTCCGCGTCTTCGGCCGGATGCGCTCGCTGGCGACCTTTCGGGCCGCCGTCGGCCCATAGCGGTTGACGTCGTTCGGGCCGATGTCTTTCGTGTCGATAGGGCTGTGAGCCAAGGTCGCCTCCCGCAAGCTTGTTGCTTTGCGGCCTGTCTAGGGGGTTCGGTCCCGGCCCGTCAATCGAAGTCTGGCGATCCGCCTCAGAAGCCGAAGAGCCGCGCCGGATTGTCGATGAGGATGCGCCACCGGTCGGCTTCCTCCGGAAACCAGCTCCCGAACAGATCCAGGAGCGCTGCCGCGTCGCCCTCTTCCTCGTGCCGTATATGCGGCCAGTCGGTGCCCCAGAGGACCCGCTGCGGCGCGGTCTCATAGAGCCCCCGCGCAATCGGCGCGACGTCGGCAAAGTCCGCCCGATCGGAAATCTGATAGGCGGCGGCGATCTTGATCCAGAAGTTTTCATTGTCGCGGAAATGCGCCGCCAGCTCACGGAAATGCGGATGATCGGTACCGAGCGCTGCCGGCAGTTTTCCGAAATGGCCGAGCGTGAAGGTGACGTTCATCCGCGCCAGATGCGGCAGCAATTCGCGCGTCAGCCAGTGCGGCGTCATGATGTCGAGCATCCAGCCAAGCTCGCGGACGAGCCCGGCGGCGCGCTCGATATCGGGCAGGACCGCCTCGGCAAAGCCGGCCTCGAAGGGCTTGTAGGGCGTGTAGTTGACCCGCACGCCGCGAAGACCCGCTCTGTGCCACTCGGCAAGCACCGCATCGGCGACCTTGCCCGCCGGAATGCCGCCGATGCCCCGCGCGCTCGGACCGATCGTCCTCATCGCATCGAGGATGCAGGAACTGTCGGCGCCATAGGTCACCGGCTGGATGAAGACGCGCCGGGAAAAGCCGAGTCGGCCGGCCATCGCCAGATAATCCTCCGGCGCCCCGACCGGCAGCGAATAGCCCGGCGTGACGACCGGCGGGTAGCGGTCGGCCGGCCCGAAAATATGGCAATGGCAATCGCAGGCGCCGTCCGGAACCACGATATTCGGCCGGCCGGAAGGGCCGCTCACGTCTTCGTTCATATCCATTCGATGATTAGCCGGGAGCAATGGTTGACTCTCTTTTGACGGTCCAATAGCGCTCTCCCAAAGGCTTGACCAGACGGCGAAAAATGCCGTCCGGCGCGGTGGTGGCGGAGTGAGGGCGAATGACGGGAATTGAAGCGGGCGCGGCGGCTCTGGCCGGGTTGAAAGTCGTCGAATGCGCCACCGTCATCGCTGCTCCGCTCTGTGGGCGGATGCTGGCCGATTTCGGCGCCGAGGTCATCCATGTCGAGCCGCCCGGCAAGGGCGACCATCTCCGCAATTTCGGCTTCGACGTCGACGGCATCAATCCCTGGTGGAAATATTATTCCCGCAACAAGAAGCTGATCACGCTCGACATCTCCAAGGCGGCCGGGCGTGAGATCCTGCTCGACCTCCTCAAGGATGCCGACATCTTCATCGAGAATTTCCGCACCGGCCGGCTCGACGAATGGGGCATCCGCTTCGAGGACCTGCAGAAGATCAATCCCCGCCTGATCATGGTCAGCGTCACCGGCTTCGGCCAGACCGGCCCCTATGCCAGCCAGCCGGGCTTCGGCACGCTGGTCGAGGCGATGAGCGGCTTTGCCGAGATGACCGGCGAGGTCGACGGCCCGCCGACCCTGCCGCAATTCCCGCTCGCCGACACCTGCGCCGGCTTCTACGCCACCATGGCGACCATGTTTGCGGTCTATAACCGCGACGTGGTCGGCACCGGCAAGGGCCAGGTCATCGACGTCTCGATCTGGGAGAGCCTCTTTTCGATCCTCGGCCCCAACGCGACCGTCGACAGGATGACCGGGACGCCGCCGCGCCGCATGGGCAACCGGGCGCCGACCAGCGCGCCGCGCAACACCTACAAAACCAGCGACGGCCGTTTCGTGGCGCTCGCCGGCGCCACCCAGACCACGGCGAAGCGGCTCTTCGCCATGATCGGCAAGCCGGAATTGATGGACGATCCGCGCTTCAAGACCAACATGGCCCGGGTCAGGAACGTCGTCGAGCTCGACGCCTATATCGACGAATGGATGGGCCGGCATACGCTCGCCGACGTGGTCGGCATCCTGCGCCAGGCCGACGTGCCCTTCGGGCCGGTCTTCAACGTCGCCGACATCGCCAGGGACGCGCATGCCCAGATCCGCCAGATGATCGTCGACGTCCCCGACGAGAACGGCACGACGCTGCCGATGGAAGGCGTCTTCCCGCGCATGACCGGCACGCCCGGCAAGGTCCGCCACGCCGGCAAGTCGATGGGCGCCGACAATGACGAGATCTACCTGAAGCGCCTCGGCATGACGCGCCAGGCGGTCGACCAGTTGATTAAGGACGGCATCGTCTGACCGGCGCGCCGACCCTTTTAGATTCCCACCCGAAGAGGACATGATGGAAAGAAAGAAGCGACCGCTGATCACGCTCTACACGCCGGGCAACCGCCCCGACCTTATCGAGAAGGCGGCGCGCTTCGAGCCGGATGGCATCGTTATCGATTTCGAGGACGCCGTGCCGCTGCATCTGAAGGCGGAAACGCGGGAGAATGTTTCAAAGCTCCTGCCGAGCCTCAACATGCTGGCCCTCGTCCGCGTCAACAGCGAGCCGCAATTCCTCGAGGACGATCTCAAGGCCGTCGTCTCGCCATACATCTACGGCATCGGCCTGCCCATGGCCGAGTCGGTCGAGCAGGTGCAGAACGCCGACCGGATCATCACCGGCCTCGAGCGCGAACGTGGGCTGGAGCCGGATTCGGTCAAGCTTCTGCTGCTCATCGAGACCGCCAAGGGCGTCGCCAAATGCTTCGACGTCTGCAGCGCCGCGAAGCGCGTCGAATCGGTGATCCTCGGCAGCGCCGAGGACGGCGACCTGCAGCGCGATTTGCATTGCGCCTTCTCGGTCGACGGGCCGGAAATGAACTATTCGCGCTCGCGCGTGCTGGTCGAAGCCCGCGCCGCCGGCCTTCCCTATGTGCTCGACGGCGCCTGGAGCGGCATCCAGGATATCGAAGGACTGAAGGCCGAATGCACTATCTCGAAGCGCATCGGCTATGACGGCCGCACGTTGATCTACCCGAAGCATGTGCCGATCGCGCGTGAGATCTACGAGGCGAGCGCCAAGGACATCGCCTATTACACGGAACTGCTGCAGGCCTTCGAAGACGCCGAAAAGCAGGGCCTCGCCGCGATTTCCTTCAAGGGCAAGCTGGTCGACTACGCCATGTACAAGAAGGCGAAGTCGTTCCTCGGCGTGTGAGGACGCCTCCGCCCGTAGGGCGGGTTAGGCGAAGCCGTAACCCGCCACCTTCTCTACCGGAACGGCGGATTACGCTTCGCTAATCCGCCCTACCCTCAAATCGTCGCTGAAATAAAAAAGCCCGGACGGCGCCAACCGTCCGGGCAACGCTTCCAGGGAGGTGGAAGCGCCTGGCAATCAAGCCAATTTACGGGACGATGATGTCCTTGTTCGCTTCACGCCACTTGGCGAGCGCCGCCTTCACCTGGTCCGTCTTGAAATCGTTGGCGAATTCAATGAAGGACGAGTCGATGAAGGTCGCCGGATCGAGCTGGCCGCTGATCTCGCCGAGCTTGATGTAGGGAGCCTGGACCTTGCCCCAGACGTCCGGCTGCGGCTCACCGATATCCTTGGTGCGGCGCAGATTGGTGCGGTAGGTCGCATTCTCCATCAGCTTCATACTGTACTGCGGCCCGGTTTTGAGACACTCGGCTGAGCCTATTCAAGCGGCCAACTTTAGATTGGCCGTAGCGTTCTGATCAAGTCGGGATTGATCGGCCCGCACCTGGGCCGGGGTACGATAGCCGTGCCGGGCGACGAGCCAGGTTT
>CAMCWB010000009.1 GCA_945882315.1 Bauldia litoralis
CGTCGCAGAGCGCTTCATCCGAACCTTGAAGGAGAACCTGCTGTGGGTGCGGGCCTTCGACACCATCGAAGAGCTGCGAGCCGCCCTCGTCGAGTTTGCCACTCGCTACAACCAAACCTGGCTCGTCGCCCGGCACGGCTATCGTACCCCGACCCAGGTGCGGGCCGATCAATCCCGACTTGATCAGAACGCTACGGCCAATCTAAAGTTGGCCGCTTGAATAGGCTCAGCCGAGTGTCTCAAAACCGGGCCACAGTACACGCTTGGCCTTCGCCGCCTCGCTCATGTCCTCCGGGTTCAGCCCCAGCGCACTGTCGATCATCGCGCGGAATGTCGATTTCGAGATCTTCCAGCCGATCGACTGGCCCTGCTCGTCGAGCTTGCCGCCCTGCACGGTGAAATTCTGCCAGAACTTGCGCCGGGCATGCGGGCCATCGGCAACGGTGAACTCGGCATGCCTCGTCCAGAAGCGATCCGCCTGGTTCAGGGCCTGCTACCATTCCCGCAGCGCACGCCGGTCGTGGGCGATCTGCTGGCGGCGGATCTCGATGGCGCGTTCAAAGCCCTCGCGCGACAATGTCCGCGTCGCGACCAGCGTCGCGCCTTCGAGGTCCATGGCCACCGCGGCGGGCAGATGGAAGGGCAGTTGGGCCTGCGCCGCATCGGCGGCCTTTTCCGCCCTGACGCGCAGGGCACGTGCCCGCCCATCAATCCGGCCGACGACCCCATCGATCCCGGCCAGATACTGACCATCGGGATCAATGTCGTCCCAGCGATCGACGGCAGCCTGCCGTTTGTTGATGGCGCGGCCGGCGATCACGTCGCCGACGATCTCGGCGACGACGTCATTCAGACGCATTATTCCCATGATGGGTCTCCTGTTCGTAAAGGCTGCTGAATCCGGTGAGCCAGGCCGCCGCGCGGCGGATCGGCACGGTGTCGATGGCGTGACGCGACGCGGGCGGGATGCGGCGCACGGCTTCCGCGCCATCGGGCTGTTCGCCGATGAGTTCGACGATCTCGTCGATCCGGGCGCAGATCGCCCGGTCCTCGACCGTGCCGAAGACCGCGACCTGGCGGGCACGCTCCTCCGGGCTCAGCGGCGATGCCTTCTCCGCCTCGAGACGCTGGACACTTTCCTGCGTGCGCTTGAGCCGATCGATCGACCGCTCCAGCCGTGCCTCGGCTGCACGTCGTAGCGCTGCCCGCGTCGGCTCCTCGCCCTGTTCAAGCCGCTCATCGAGGGTGCGGCGTACGATGCCAGGGTCGGCCGCCTCCGCATCGCGGATGATGCGGGCGTCGTGGATCTATTCGCGGCGTAGGCCGAGATCGGCCATCGACAGCTTGTTTGGGTCCGCAACATGCTGGTTGTCGGCCTGAGTACAAGCCTCACCACGCTGTTGCGCCATGTCGTATTCGTCCGCGAGCCGCCGCTTGGCCTCGGCTTCGATGGTCAGCGCATCGGCCTGTGCGCGATGGGCAGCGGCGATGAGTTCGTCATGGGCGTTCTTTGCCTTGCACAACCGGGCCGTTCGCTTGGCGACGTCATAGGCGAGGGACGCGATCTCTCGCGCCTCGAGAACCTCCGCTGCCGATCGGGCATTGGCCAACGCCGCGGCCGCCTTCTCGACCAGCCGTGGAAGGGTCGAGCTGTCCCGGTCGTCGATGGTGAGCGTGTTCATGCGTCACCGTGGACGATGAGCTGGAAGGTCTCCTTGCCCGCATGCACGGTACCGTCGGCGATCACAAGCTGCCGCCATATGGCCTTGCGCTTGAACAGATCGATCAGCCGCATCGTTGCTGCATCGGCCTCTTCGAGCAGCTGCTTCCCGGCGAGCCAGGGATTTTCGGTATCGCTTGCGGCTTTCAACAGCCGAAGCACGGCTGCCTGTTTGGGGCCGAAATCGTGCCATTCATTGGCGACACGAACTCTGCCAAAATCCTCGCCATGCCAGACGTCGCTCGGTGTGGGTTTGCCGGGCTCGGTCGCCAATGCATGCGCCCGTTCAAAGCGGTCGCGCTCTTCGCGGGTGAGGATCAGGTCCTCCCGGCGCACGATCACCGCCGGCGCCCCTGATTTAAGATAAATGTATTGGTTCGGTCGCTCGGTCCGGAAGGAACGAACCTCCCCTTGTCCAGCGCGGAAGATCTCCAAAAGGCTCGCCCGCTGCAACGGCTGGGGGCCGGTTACAAACAGCATGCCTTGCGGCGAGCGGGCGTTATTGTCGCCGAGCTCCCAGCCGTTTGTCTCCGCCGGCATATCGACCACGAATACCGAAAGCTGCAGTACCTCGTCGAGCGCATAGTCCTCTATGTCGCTCAGCGGCAGGTTCCAGCGCTTGGCGACATCGGCGATCCGATACCAGCGCTTCTGCGGCAGCGGCATGTCGCTTCTCCTTTCGCTTGAGCGCAAAATGCATAACACGACCGGCGCGACAGCGGCCTCGGGCGCCTAACCGACCAGTTCGTAACGATGCAGGCGGTACTCGATCAACGAGGCGAAAACGCCAAACCGCTCGGCCAGGTCGAGAAGCAGCTCCTCGACGCGCATCGGATCGGCCTTGGCGCGGAGCACCGGTTGACCCTCGCCGACATCCACCAGCGGCAACTTCAGAGAGATCGCCCGGCGAACCAGCTCCCGATGCAGCAGTGCGCGCGGTGCCAACAGCGCGCCCATGAACTCGTTGGCGCGAAATTCCCGCCAGTCGATTCCACCACGACCGCGCACCGGGGCCTCAAGATGCCCCTCGTCTGGCGTCACCATCGAGAACGCCGGCCGGCCGGTCTGGCGCAGCATCGATGGGCCATCAAACAGCGCGTGGCCAAATTCATGCGCCAGCGTCGATCGCTTGAGGTAGTCCTGCTCCTCGAGCAGCTCGGCGTTCAGGCTGATCAGCACGATCCCCGGCAAGGCCGGATCGGCCTCCGTCACGCCCAGCGCGGCTCGACCTTGTCCGTCGTGGACGCTGCGCTCGAAATCCCAGTGGGCGGCGATGGCGATGCCGTTGACGAGCATGTTGCCGGCCGAACGGGTCAGCCGCTCAAGATCGAGACAGGGAACCTGGCTGCGCCGTGCAATTTGCCAGCGTACCTGCTCGGCGACGCTCCATATTTGCTGCGCCTTCATCGGGCGCGGTTCCAGGCTGGTGCGATAGAAGGGGTAGGCAACCTCGAGCGCCATCAACCCCTCCCGGCGGTCTGCTGCCGGTAAACGGCGATCACATCCTCTGTGCGGGCCCGCATATCCGGGGGCAGCAGTCTGGCGGCGGCGAACAGATCGTCCGCCGGCAAGCCAAGGGCGCTGGCCAGAGCCGATACCAGACGATCCAGCGGTGGGTTTTCCAGCTCGCGCTCGATGCGCGAGAGATAGGCGATGGAGACATCGACCCGCCGCGCCAGTTCGGTGAGCGTCATGCCGCGCTCCTCACGCTCGCGTCGGATGTATTTGCCAAAGGCCATATGCTTTCTCCATTGCGGCTTGGCGTGAATACGTCAAACGATGGCTTGCGACTCCCTTATGTTCACTTTATGTTCTCACCGTTGCGCTGTCGAATCGAATCTTCAAAACGAGGCCGTCATGGCCGATCAAATTGTCATCACGGAGAAAACCAGCCAGGCGAAAGACGTCCGCGCCGCGGTGGGTTCTCGCTACGGAGACATCCTGCCGGCCGAGGGTCATTTGTTCGACTTGCTCGAGCCGGAGGACGTTGTGCCGGCGTGGAAGCGCTGGTCACCCATCCTTCTCAGGCCGGACGGCCTCTATGGCACCCGCCCGGCGGCTGGCGGTAACAAGGCGACAAAGCTCAAGGCGATTCGCGAGGCATTGCGCAGCGCCAGGCGGGTCTGGCTCGCCACCGACTGCGACCGCGAAGGCCAGCTGATCGGTCAGGAAATTCTCGAGCATTACAAATATCGCGGCGAGGTCATGCGGGTGCTGTTCACCGCACAGGACCCGCAAAGCATTCATGACGCTTTCGGTCGGGCAAGACCCAATTCGGAATATGCCCGCCTTTACGCCGCCGCCGTCGCGCGCCGGCAGGCCGACCAGATCTACAACCTGTCACTGACCCGCACCGCGACCGTTATCCTCGGTCGGGGCGCGCGACGAGTCATCGGAGTCGGACGGGTGAAGACGCCGACGCTCGCCATCGTGTGCAAGCGCGAACTGGAAATCCGCAACTTCGTGCCAACAGCGTATTTTGAGGTCGTCGCCACCGCGAAAGTCGCGGGCGGTCAGTTCCAGATGCGGCATGCACCGCAAGAGCGAATTCTTAAACGCGAGATTGCCGAGACGGTCGTCAATGCCGCCGAGAACTTCGAGGGGCCACTTGGCGTCCGCGTCGAGGACAAGAAGCAAGGGCCGCCCAAACTGCACGATTTGCCGTCGCTGCAGAAGTTGTGCAGTTCGCGATTCGGCTGGCCGGCCAGCAAGACGCTGGAAGTGGCGCAGGAACTCTATGACGGCCAGGGCAAGAAGATCATCACTTATCCCCGCGCCGAGGTACGCTATCTCCCGCAGAGCCTGATACCGGATGTGCCGAAGATCGTGGCCGGGCTGCAGGTGGGACAATCGTTCGCCGCGATCCCGGTGCCCGTACCGCCAGTTGTTCGCAAAGGTGCCAGCGGTTCCTTCCACGACAAGGGGCTCGAGGGTGCAAGCCATCATGCGGTCATTCCCAACGTCAACACGGTCGACAAGCTTCGTGAGGTCTGGCCGCGCCTGTCGGCCGACGAGAAAAAACTGTTCGACGTCATCGCGCGGGCCTATCTCGCCGCCGTCATGCCCGACTTCCGTTACCGGCAGACAACCGCGACGCTCGACGTAAAAGGCTTTCCGTTCAAGGCAACCGGGCGCCAGCCGATCGATCTCGGCTGGCGCGCCGCATTCCCGGAATGGCAGCCGGCCGACGAAAAGGGAGCCGATGCGCAATTGCTCCCGCCGCTTCGCGACGGCGAGACCGCAAAACTGCAGGACCCGACCATCGAGGACAAGGAGACCCGTCCTCCGCCGCGCTACAACGAAGGCACGTTGATCGAGGCGATGCAGAATGCCTGGCGCTTTGTTGATGACGAGGTTCTGCGGGAACGCCTGAGGGAAGCCAAGGGCATTGGCACGCCGGCAACCCGGGCCGAGATCATCGGCGGTCTGAAGAAGCAGGGCTTTCTGATTATCGAGCGCAAGAACATCGTGCCGACCGAGACCGGCCTGTCGCTGTTCGGCGTTCTCAGACAGGCTGATCCGGCACTGGTCGACCCGGGCGTAACGGCGCAGCTCGAATGCCTGCTCGACGATGTCGTGGTCGGCAAGCAGGAGATGATCGGCGCCATCGATGCCGTCTGCGATGTTGCCCAGCGGATCATCGGCAAGCTCACCGACGGCGCTGGAGGACCACACTTGCTTGGAGGCGCGGTTGGCAAAGATGGCGGAGGACCCCCGCCAACGCCGGCGATGACGCGCTATGCCGACAGTCTCGCCCGCCAGAAGCGCATCAAGCCACCACCCGGCTACAGGACCTCGATGTCGGTCTGCCGGGAATTTCTCAATCAGCACGCGCCCGGGAAAGCCGCGGCAAAAGACGCCGGGAAGCGTGGGTCCAAATCAGTTTTGCCAACGAACATCTTGCCAGCGGAGGACGTTGCGCAGGAACAGGGTGCTGGCATTCCTGAAGAGGCCGCGGCCAATTCTCCCACTATCTCCGAACGGATTGAAACGAACCTCGGCACCAAGCGCCGCAAGCGCGAGCCGAAGTCGGGCAGCAAGCCCCGTAAACCGGCGGCGTCCGGATCGGCGGGAACACGGAAGCGATCGGGAAAACATCAAGCCGATGCAGTTATTGCTCCCGCAGCTGCCGCTCAGAAAAACGCGCTCACGGTTACGCCACTGCGGATCCCCTATGGCAATAAGGATGTGGCCCTTCGCCTTGGCGCTCGCTATGGCTCGGCCGGATGGTATGCTCCGCCTGGTCTCGATCTTACGGTGTTCGGCGAGCGCGGATGGCTTTAACTTATCGTCATGAACATGTACCAGATCGGGAGAAAGACGAATACCCTCGCGATGGTGGTCCACTTTTCATTCGCCTTTGGAGAATCCAAAATGAAATCCTTTAAAATCGCACTCCTGTCCACTTTCGCCGCCGTCTTCCTGGCCGTCCCCCTGGCGCCCGCCCAAGAGAGCAGCGTCTATAAGAGTCTTCTCACGCCCCTTCTCCAGACCGGCGCCGATACTGTCGACCAGCCGGTCGTGTATCCCGACGGGACGCCGAAGATCACAGCAGCGATCGTTACCATCCCGCCTGGCGGTGAAACCGGCTGGCACAATCATGAGGTGCCGCTCTTTGTCTATATCCTCGAGGGTGAGGTGTCGGTCGACTACGGGGAGAAGGGAACCAAGGTCTATAAACAGGGCGGCAGTTTCATGGAGGCCATGAACTCTGCCCACAATGCTACGAATAAGGGTACAACCCCGGTCCGCATAATGGCTGTCTATATGGGCGCCGAGGGCAAGCTCAATGCGGCGACAGCGGAGGCGCCAAAGTAGATCGCGACCCGGAAGTCCGCCGGCTGCTTCCTGCGCGACGGCGCAGGAAGCATTGGCTGTCGTTTCTCGACGATGACCCGGCGGGGCGAATATTCGATCCCAGAAAACAACTATTGCTAGAGGCCTGCCCCTCGGCAGAGCTTCATTTGAGCGGTTGTAGTTTTGCGGTTGCCGAGAGCCAGTTCCGCCATGCGTTCGCAGCCAGCATGCCGACCAGCATTGCACCGACAAAAAGCAGAACCTTGGGCTCCAGAACTGTGAGGGCGGCGAGCGCCGGGCCTGGGCAGATGCCTGCCAGCCCCCAGCCCACACCGAACAGGGCCGAACCGCCGACAAGCGGCAGATCGATCTGGCGAAGGGTCGGGATATTGAATTTCTTCCCGACGACGGGCGCGCTTCGGGAGAGGGTTAGCCGATAGCCGGGGATCACGACGGCGAGAGCTCCGGCCATCACGAAGATCAGCGTCGGGTCCCAAGTGCCGGTGACGTCAAGGAAGTTGAGGACGCGCGCCGGGTTGACCATGTCGGAGATCGCAAGCCCGGCGCCGAAAATGATACCGGCCATGAGCGCAAAGACGATTGCCATCTCCGCGCTCCTAGACCAGGTGCCGGACGACGAACACGGTTGCCGCGGCCGTCGTCATGAAGGTCACGGTGGCGACGACCGAGCGCGCCGAGAACCGCGCAAGCCCGCAAACCGCGTGACCGCTGGTGCAGCCTGACCCGAAGGTCGCTCCAAATCCGACGATCAGGCCCGAGATCGCCATCACGGGCAAACTCCCCGCAAAGCTCACGTCGCTCCAGTCCTTGAAGCCAGCCGCCGTCACGAGGAACGCGCCAAGCGGCAATCCCGCGATGAAGGCTAATCGCCACCCCCGGCCGGCGGCGTCGCTCGCCACCATGGCATTCAGGACGATGCCGCACACGCCGGTGATCCGCCCGATTGTAAGCATCAATAGGACTGCCGCCAGGCCGATCAGGGCCCCGCCTGCAAGACCCGGAACCGGAGCAAAGCTCGTCATGTTGTTCCCCCTTCCTGGATTTTCACGATCGCCCCCCCAGCCGCTTTCCACGCCGCAAGCCCCCCTTGGAGGTAACAGGCGGAGACGACGCCCGCTTCCTGTGCGGCCTGCACGGCCATCGCCGAGCGCTCGCCGTAAGCGCAGTAGAAGACGATGCGTTTTCCCGCGCCGAGCGCCTTGATGGCACCGTGCGGCCCGAGAGTGTCGGAAAGTCTCGTATAGGGCTCACTGAGCGCGTCGGGAATCGCGCCATGCCGCTCGCGCTCGCCCTTCTCGCGAAGGTCGACGAAGACAGCATCTTGCCGACCGAGAAGCGACATCGCCTCCTCGGCGCGGAGCGCCAAGCCTTTCTGCGCCACCGCATCCTGCGCGAGGCCGATCTTCATGTTCGCCGGCACCGCCACGTCCATCATTTTCGGGTTGGGCAGGTTCAAGCTGTTCATCAGGGCTACATACTCGTCGATCGATTTTACTTGGAGCCGCGGATTGTAGCGCTTCTCCTCGCCGATGGTGCTGACGGTGTCGCCCTTGTAGTCGTGCGCCGGGAAGACCAGCGTCTCCTCGGGCAGCCTCAGAAGTCGATTGAAGATCGAGTCATATTGCGATCGCGGATCGCCGTTCTGGAAGTCTGTCCGGCCCGTGCCGCGGATGAGCAGCGTGTCGCCCGTGAACACCCGGTCGTTGAGAGCGAAGGAATAGGAGTCGTCGGTATGGCCGGGCGTATAGATGACGTCCAGGCTGACATTCTCGATCTCGAGCTTGTCGCCATCGGCGAGTCGCATCGACACGACGTCGGCCTTGGTGTTCTCGCCCATAACCGTGACGCAGCGCGTCCGGTCGCGGAGCGCGCCGAGCCCTGTTACGTGATCGGCGTGCAGATGCGTGTCGACCGCCTTGACTAGGCGGAGGTCGAGTTCGTTCATCAGCTGAATGTAGCGGTCGACCTTTTCCAACACTGGGTCGATGATCAGCGCCTCGGCGCCTTTGCGGCTGGCGAGCACGTAGCTGTAGGTGCCCGACGTTGAATCGAAAAGTTGGCGGAAGTCTTGAACAGCCCTCTGATCTTCTCCCACGCCGACGCTGTGACAGGGTCATCGAAGTCCGCAAGCGCCCTTTCGAGCAGCTCAGCGATGCGCTGCCACTCTTCAGACGTTAAAGCCGGGGGTTGCCCCCCGGCGATCAGTCTCAGAACGACGGCCATGTGGCCCTCCTCAGGTTACCTTGGCGATCAGCCCGTCCTTCGTGGTGACCGTGGCGAAGAACTCGCGCCTCCCTATCCGATCATCCATAGGGATAGTTGCCACGTTCCCAGCGGCTGCATAGTCGCTTCTCGCATAATCGCATAGGCTAGACCGTCATCGCAGCTATCGGTCGCGAACGTAGGAGCGGGCTGACGGCAATTCCGATTTGGGCACGAATATCGGCGACACGGCGTCGTCACTCTGCTTCGTATGTCCCCTTACGTGTCAGCTTGGTGTGAGAGCACTTCTGCGGTGATGGATTGCTGCCCTTCTGAATTCTTCGGCAAGAAATCTGTTCGGTGAGATTGGCGCTCGTTCATGTCGCAAGGATGTCGCATGGAGCAGCCGGGACGCCTCGGGAATCGGCGGAAATGCTTGGTATTATGTCGCATAGCCGACGCGACATGGCTTAGCTGATTGAAAACCTAAGTCATTGATTTGACGAATATTTCATATTCTTAGACATAGCGGGGCAAACGGACTCTGACTCCGCCAGTCTAGGTTCGAATCCTAGCGCCCCAGCCAACCTCATCGAATCCGCCCAAATCTCCCGCCCTCGCCCGTTGCCGCCTCCCCGATTTCCTGCAATGAAACAGGGCAAATCTCTTTTGGCCGCAGCCGCTAGGGCCCGGCCCGGGAAGGAACCGGAATCGATGCTGACCGCGCTTTTGACCGCCCCCAGGACCTTCGAGATCGTCGAGCGGCCGAAGCCCACCGTCAAAGCGGGCGAGGTCCTGATCCGGACGGCGGCGACCGCCGTCTGTCACACCGACCTCGGCATGTATACCGGCCACGCCCCGGGCATCAAATATCCGTTGGTGCTCGGCCATGAATCGACCGGGACCGTCGAGGAGTTGGGCGCCGGCGTCACCGGCCTGGCGCCCGGCGACAAGGTCATCATCAACCCGATCATCGCCTGCGGGCACTGCGATTCATGCCGGCGCGGCCGCAAGAATCTCTGCCGCAATGCCGGGCTTTTCGGCCGCGAGGTCGAAGGTTCGCTGAATCAGTATGTCAGCCTGCCGGCCGAATATGTCTTCCTGCTGCCGCCGAACGTCTCGCTCGCCGATGCGACGATCATCGAGACGCTGGCGACCGTCCGTCATGCGCAGGAGCGGGCGCAGATCAAGCCCGGCGAATCCGTCGTCGTCTTCGGCGGCGGCACCGCCGGCCTCCTGCATGTGCGGCTCGCCGTGCTCTCCGGCGCCGATCCGGTGATGGTCATCTCGCGGTCCAAGTGGAAGCTCGACATGGGCCTCGCCATGGGCGCCAAGCATGCGATCCAGAAGGATGCCGAGGCGGCCGTCGACGACGTCCTCAAATTCACCAATGGCGAAGGCGCCGACGTCATCATCGACACGGCCGGCACGGCCGACACTCTCCGCATCGGCATCGACATGATGAAGCCGGGCGGCCGCTTCTCATCCTTCTCGCTCGGGCACGAGCCCTTCCAGGGTTTCAGCCCCTTCCCGATGTATTACAAGGAGCTGACGATCATCGGCTCGCGTGGCCTCACCGCCGAGGACATGCAGCCCTCGATCGACCTCGTCGCCTCGGGCAAGATCGACGTCGCCGGCTTCGTCTCCAACACCTACCCGCTGACCCAGGCCGACGCCGCCTTCAAGGAATATGAGAGCAATCCGGGCCGGATCCTTCGTCTCGTGATCGACTCCACGCAGACCTGAACGGCGACCACGCCAGTCGCGCTTGTCCGGAATATGGACAAGCTGTTTGAAAGTTGTCATTCCATCCGGAAGCGTGCATAAAAACAAGATCGGCGCGCCGGGACCGTTCGACAAGAAACGGCAGGCGCAATCCCGCCAACGCCTACCGGCTAACGAAAATCCAGGGAGAGAACGTGACCACACGAAAGCAACTCGGACTTGCCGTTGTCGGCTGCGGCGTCGTCGGACGGATGCGCGCGACGCTCGCCAAGGACTATCCCGGCATCGGCTGGATCGGCCTCACCGACATGAACGAGAAGGTCGGCAAGAAGCTGAAAGAGGATATCGGCGCCGACTATTACACGAATGATTTCCGTGAATTGATCGCGCGTCCCGAAGTCGACGCCGTGATCATCGCCACTTCGACCTGGGCCCACGTTGAACCCACGCTCGCCGCCGTCGAGCGCGGCGTGCCGATCTTCATCGAGAAGCCGCTCGCCACCGACGCGCGCGAATCCTTCCAGGTGCTGGAAGCCATCCGCAAGGCCAAGGTCGACGCCGTCGTCGGCTACACGCAGCGCTTCCGCCGCCGCTTCCTCGTCGTCAAGAGCCGCATCGACTCCGGCCAGATCGGCGAGGTGACGGCCTGCGTCATCCGCGCCTTCATGAACCAGATGGCGCCAATCGGCGAAGTCCGCCTCACCCAGGACCGGCGCTTCCTGACGCCGATGGTGGTCTCCGGCACGCACAGCCTCGACATGGCGATGTGGATGCTCTCGGCACAGACCAAACCGGTCTCGGTCTATGCGCGCTCGAGCGACAAGATCATGAATGTGCACGGCACCAAGGATGCCACCATGGGCGTCTTCCAGCTCGACAATGGCGGCATCTGGAGCATGAATATCTGCTGGGCGCTGCCCAAGGTCTGGCCGGGCGCCGTGTACGGCCTCGAGATCGGCATCGTCGGCACCAAGGGCGCCATCGACATCGAGGATACGCATCGCGACGTCATCCTCGCTTCCGAACTCGGCCAGGGCGCCGGCTACCGGCCCGAGGGCCTCAGCTTCGAGACCACCCGCAACGTCGACTTCCTGACGAGCTTCCCGCCGGGCGACATGTATGGTGACGAATTATGGGGCCCGATGCGCGAGGAGACCATGACCTGGTTCAAGCGCATCTATCTCGGCAAGGACACGCCGCACGCCACCGCCGAGGACGGTCACCGCAATCTCATGCTGACGATGGCGATGGATCTCTCGGCCAAGCTCAAGAAAGAAATCGAACTGCCGATCGACCCCGACGAGCTCATGCACGGGCTGATCGACTAGCAGATAATAAGCCGGCTAGAGATATTTATTAGCCAGCTTATTTTACTTAGGAAAACTGTAAAAGCCGGAACGGAACGCCTCCATGGATGACATCTTCATCGTCAATGACGAGCAGCGCGCGATCCTCGAAACCGTCAAGCGTTTCGTCGAAGAGGAAGTCAAGCCGCGCGCCGCGGCACTCGACGCCAATCCCGATCCGGAGGCGAGCTTCTCCTGGGAGATCGTCGAGCGCGCCCATGAGGTTGGCATCCGCCAGATGACGCTGTCGGAGGAGTATGGCGGCCTCGGCACGGATTCATTGACGACCTCGATGGTCATCGAAGAACTCGGCAAGGGCGATCTCGGCGTCTCGGTGATCTTCGCGCAGACGCTGAAAATCGCTCAGATCATGCAGCAGGCGCTGAACGACGAGCAGAAATCTCGCGTCCTACCGAACTTCGCCGCCGATCCCCGCGGCATGCTGGGCATCGGCATCACCGAGCCGGACAACGCCTCGAATTATTTCATTCCGTATCCGACCCCGTTCCGCACCAGCGCCGAGAAAACGGCAGGCGGCTGGATCGTCAACGGGATGAAGCACTTCATCTCGAACGGCAACCGCTCGACCTTCTATCTGCTCTTCGTCCAGACCGAGAAGGGCAAGCCGATGGCCGAAGGCGCCACCTGCTTCCTGCTCGAGCGCGGCCGGCCCGGTTTCACCATCGGCCGCGTCCACGACAAGATGGGCGAGCGTCTCGCCAACAATGCCGAGCTGGTTTTCCAGGATTGCTTCATCCCCGACGAGAACGTCGTCGGCGAGGTCGGCAAGGGTTTCGAGGTCCTCGGCAATTTCTTCCCGCAATCGAACGCCTATGCTGGCGCCTCGATCATCGGCGTCGCCGGCGCGCTGCACAAGAAGGCGATCGACTGGGCGAGCGTCCGCGTCCAGGGCGGCAAGCCGCTCATCGAGCATGACGGCATCCGCGCCCAGCTCGCCGAGATGCAGATGCTGATCGACGCGTCGCGCTCCTACATCCACCGCGCCTGCTACCTCGCCGACAACCAGCATCACGGCTGGGACAAGACGCTCGGCGTCCTGCCCAAGGCGATGGCCTCGCAGGCAGCCTGGAAGATCGCCACCTGGACGATGGAGATCCATGGCGGACACGGCTACATGAAGGAATTCGGCGTCGAGAAGCTCGTCCGCGACGCGGCTGCCTTCCTTCACTCCGACGGCGTCAACCGCACGCTGTTCCTGAAGGCCGCGAATTTCATGTTCAGGAAGTGAAGGCACACGAAGGCCGCATCGTCATGTCGGCGCGGCAAACTCTGTCCTCCCTCTCCCGTGGGGAGAGGACTCTTTCTCTTAGGAGCAGCAGAGCCGCGACTTAGAGAAAGATGGTGAGGGCGTATAGAGCCGATGGTGCGAGAGACGTGCCAAGAGCTACCTCAACATCCCCTCACCCTTCTCGCCTAATTCCCCCGGATCAGGTCCGGGGGTCATAAGGCTCGAAGCCCTCTCCCTGTAGGAGAGGGTCGCCACTTCACCGGCATCATCGCTTTCGCGATCTCCATATTCCCCGGCTCGGGCTTCAGTTCGCCGGCCTGGATGCGCCGCGAGATCTCGACGATCGCGGCATTGGCCGGCGACGCCTTGCCGCGCTTGCGGTTCTCCTCGACGACGAGGCCGTTGATGATGTCGACTTCGCTGTAGCGGCCCTTGAGATGATCCTGCAGCACACAGTCGCGCGCCTTCGGGCCGATATCGTGGTTGAGCTTGTCGAGGAGTTTTTCGAGGAGCTGGTTCGAGCCTTTGATGTCGTCTTGCGTCAGCCCGAAGATCGGCTCCAGCGAGTAGCCAAGATGCTGGCCGAGTTCGAGCGCCTCGGTGCCGGCGGCGAGCGCCAGCTCGCGCATGCCCTGAAGCTCGGCCTGCTCGGAAAGCTTCAGGCCCATCGCCGCGAACGGCCCGAGGCACATCGTGTTGACGACGAGCTTCATCCATTTGGCGGCGAGGATGTTCGGCTGGATCGTCACATTGCCGACATTGCGGAGCAGCGCCGCGATTTCCTCGAGCCGGCCTTCCGTCGAGGGATCGACGCTGCCCAGGCCGAACCAGGTCTTGTCGCGCGTCGTGTTGCGCTGGACGAGGCCGGGCGTGAAGATTTCCGAAGAGAGCTCGATGACGCAACCGAGCGTCCGCGACGACCCGACGATCTCGGAAATATCCGCGACCGTCATCGCGTTCTGGATGCCGACCAGCATCCCGTCATCCTGGAGATAGGGCTTGATGAACTCGGCCGGCCAGCGCGTGTCGTAGGCCTTGGTCATCAGGAAGACGATGTCGTATTTTTCGTTGAGCGTGCAGACGTCGCAGAGATGATAGGCACGCACCTTGGTGCGCACCGTCTCGTTGGGCATCTCGATGGTCAACCCGTCCGCCCGCATCGCCTCGACATGGGCCGGCCACTGGTCGATGAGCACGGCGTCGAGCCCGGCATTAGTCAGATCGGCCGCCGTGCTGGAGCCATTGGCGCCGGTGCCGAGCACCGCGATTTTCTTGGACATTTCGCTTCTCCCCCAACTCGGACTCCCTCTCCATGGGGAGAGGACTCTTTCTCTTAGGAGCGGCGACGCCGCGACTTAGAGAAAGATGGTGAGGGGTACGAGGCTGATGATTGAGCACCAAATATCTGCTCCAGCCCCTCACCCTTCTCGCCTAAGCTCACTTCGCTCGCTAAGGCTCAAAGCCCTCTCCCTATGGGAGAGGGTAGCTATTCCGCAGCCGCCCGATATTCCGGCACGTCGAGGAGCGGCAGGACCTCGCGCATGAAGAGGTCGAGCTCTTCCAGCATGACCTCTGTCGGCACCTGCGCCCAATGGAAGATCAGGGTGACGTATTCGCACGGCGCGCGATCGAAAATGTCGCGCCAGACATCCTTGGTATCCTGCAGCGTCCCGCCGACGAAGAGGTCGCTCTTCTTCATGCCGTCGACCAGCGAAGCGTCGTCGCCCTGCGGCAGTTGCGGGAAGAACGGCCCGTAGAAATTCTTGTAGATGTCGAGATCGTATTTGCGGAGCCGATCGTCAAAATCCTCGCGGCTCGTGCCGATATGCGGATAGCGCACCAGGTTCTGCTTCTCGCCTAGGCCGAAGGCAAAGCCGTTCTGGTTGGCGACGTTCTGGTAATGGCGGATGCTCTCGGCGACGGACTTTGTCGGCGAAAAATAGGTCGGCGAGTAGCCGTTCTTCGCGCAGAACTCGACGCTTTCCTTGCTCTTGGTGGTCGCCACGAAAAGCGGCGGATGCGGGCGCTGATAGGGTTTTGGCACGACGCAGATGCGGGCGATGCGGCCGTCATCGTCGACCTCGCCCATGGCGCCCGCCGCCTTCGCCGTATGGGCGGCCGGATAGCCCTCGATACCCTTCAGCGGGAACGGCGCCTTGTAGGTGGCGCCGTCGAAGACGACGGACTCTTCTGTCCAGGCCGCGACGAGCTGCTCGACTCGCTCCTCGAAGATGTCGCGGTTCTTCTGGTCCGAGGCGCTGCCGTCCGACGAGCTTGCCACCGTGCCGGCATACTGGCCGAGCACATTCGCCCAGCGCGACTGGTAGCCGCGCGCCACGCCGACCCAGTAGCGGCCGTTGGTGAGATGGTCGAGGATCGCGGTCTCCTCGGCGACCCGGATCGGATCCTGCGTCGCCATCACATAGCCGATTGCGCCGATATGGATGGTCGTCGTCTTTGCCGCCCAGTAGGCGTTGAGGATGCCGGGATTGGGGCCGACCTCGTAGCCTTCCGAATGGAAGTGATGCTCGATGGTTGAAGCGCCCCAGACGCCCATCTTCTCGGCGGCGAGGATGATGTCGGTCCATTCATGGACGATGCGGTGATACATGTCGCGGTCGACGCCCATCGGCCGCCGGCGCTTGCGGTCCTCGAAGCCGTCGCTCGGGAACATCGGATAGAGTTGCAGGATGACTTTCGGCCGCGCCATGAGCGGTTCTCTCCCAATTTGAAATGGCGCGATCGGCGTCGCGCTCAGTCTTCGATTTTCTTCATCTGGCCTTGATGGAAGACCAGCGGTTTGCGATCGGGCCATTTCCGGCAGCGATCGACGCGTCCGACGAAGATCACGTGATCCCCGCCCCAGTGGCGGTAGAGGCTGCGGCATTCGAACAGCGCTGCGACGTCCGGCAGCAGTGGCACGCCGCCCAGGCCCTCCTCGAGCTTCACGTCGCCGAAGCGGTCGATCCCCGACCGCGCGAATTGCCGGCAGAGATGCTCCTGCCCTTCGGCCAGTACATGAATGGCGAAATGGCCGGCCTCCATGAAGGACGAATAGGTGCCGGAGTGATTGGCAAGGCTCCACAGCACCAGCGGCGGATCGAGCGACAGCGAGCTGAAGGAATTGACCGTGACGCCAAAGGGCCGGCCGTCCTTGCCGCGCGCCGTGACGACCGTGACGCCGGTCGGAAACTGGCCGAGCGCATCGCGGAAGGCGCGCGGGTCGATATGCGGCCCGGCCGTTTCCGCTCTCGCGAAGGTCAGCCCCAGGAAAAGGTCTTCGTCACTGGTGCCCAGCATTGGCGGCCTCCACCGGCCGGTTTTCATCTCCGGCCAAGAATATGGATTCCCAGCACTTATAGAACCCTATAAGTAAAGATGTCAGCTATAGGTTATGGATATAGGCATGGATATCCGCCAGATGACGGCCTTCATCGCCGTCTACGAATCCGGCAGCATCAACCGGGCGGCCCAGCGGCTCGGCATCGCCCAGCCGAGCGTCAGCGGCGTCATCCGCAATCTCGAAGCCGAACTCGCCACCGCGCTTTTCGAACGCCAGGCGCGGGGCACCAAGCCGACGCCGGCCGGCGATGTCTTCTATCGCCACTGCCAGCGCGTGCTGGCCGAGGTCGATGCGGCCCGCAAAGCGGTCACCGGCAGCCCCGACCGGATCGGCGGCCCGGTCAATGTCGGACTGGCGCCGACCGCCGCGAAGGGATTGATGCCAAGTTTCCTCGGCAGCTATCTCGAGGAGCATCCCGACGTCGAACTGCAGATCGCCGAAGCCTTCTCCGGGCCGCTGACGGAATGGACTCTTTCCGGCCAGGTCGATTTCGCCGTGGTCGCCGTGCCGCCGGTCGACCGCCGGCTCGTGACGCGTCGCATCGCCTCGGAGCCGATCGTGCTCGTTTCGGCCCTCGGCCACGTCCAGCCGGCGGGAGAGCCGTACAAGATCGTCCTGCCCTCGCCCCGCAACGGCCTGCGCAGCGTCATCGACGGCTACATTCACCAGGCCAGGCTGCCGGTCGCCCGCACTGTCGAGCTCGACAGCCTGCACGGCATGATCGAATTCGTGCGTCGCAGCGATTGGGTGACGCTCCTGTCCGTGACCGGCATCGTCAACGAGCTCGAACGCGGCGAGATTTCTGTCCGCATGACCGATCCGCCCGTCGAACTCGGCTACTATCTGATCTATCCCGCAAGGCGCGCCCTGTCGGTGGCTGCGACCCGTTTCGTCGAACGCCTCGAAGCCGGCTTCGCCGCATCACGGGAAGACTGGATGAGGCGCGTCGCCGCCCAGGCGTTGTGACGGCGCCCTTGTCGACCCTATAAGCACTTCTGGTCCTTCGTGAGAGTTGCCAATGCCAAACGCAAAGAAGCGCGAGGGCTTCGCAGGCGCCCTTCACAAGCTTCTCGACCCGATCTACGAGGCCAAGCGGAGCGCGCGCATCTCTCTCGCCGCCGCTCGGCGTCGGCGAAACACTGAAACCACCTTCATCGGCATAACCGGAAGCCACGGCAAATCGACGGCAACCGCGTTACTCGGGGCAATTCTGACTGCCCACGCCCCGACCACGATCGGCCTCGAGAAAAACGCCTCAAGAAGCGCCGCTAAAACGATGCTGACGAAAGTCTCGCGTAGGGATCGCTATTGCGTCCAGGAGATAAGCGGCTCCCCCCCGAAAAATATCGACAAGGCCTTCAAGGCCCTTCAACCGCATGTCGGCATCATCACGGCGATCGGCGGAGACCATCGCCAGATGTTTCGCACTTTCGCGGAAACCGCCGCCGAGAAATCCAAGCTCGTCCGTTTTCTGCAGCCGGATGGATTGGCCGTGCTCAATGCCGACGACCCATTGGTCGCGGCGATGGCCAAGGACTGCAGCTGCCGGGTCGTCTTCTATGGCCGCCAGGAAAACGCCGATCTGCGCCTGCTGGACGCAATGTCCGTCTGGCCGAACCGTTTGACGCTGGAGGCGGCCTATCGCGGCAAGAGCTTCACCGTGAAGACGCACCTCGTCGGCGAACAATGGCAGGTCTCCGTTCTGGCAGCTCTTCTGACGGCGTTGGAACTGGGGATTCCCCTTGATGCCTGCCTCGCGGTCATCGAGGCATACGAGCCCCTTTTCAACAAGATGTCGGTTCATGCCACGCCGCAGGGCGCGTGGTACGTGCTCGATGGCGCCAAATTATCCTACTATGGGATGGAGGCCTGCCTGAGCTTCCTGAAGGATGCCAAGGCGCCGCGGCGCTCGGTTCTGCTGGGCACGATTTCCGACCATCCGGGCTCGGACCGGCCGCACTACGAGAGAGTGGCGAGACTGGCGCTGGCAGTCGCTGACCGTGTCGTTTTCACCGGCCCGAACGCCATGCGGCCAAGGCGGCTCAAGACGGAATTTCAGGATCGTCTCGTGCTGATCGAGAACCGCCAGGAGGCGGTGGCGTTCTTGACTGGGGACCTGCTCCCCGACGAGATCGTCTACATCAAAGGTTCCCTCACCGAGAATTTTGCCCATCTGTTCAGCCTCAAACGATAGGCGACGATCGGTTTTCCTCAGAGATATTTCCGGTACCACGCCAGCGCCTCGCGCTTCTGGATCTCGTGGATGTCGGGCCTGCAGAAAGCATAGGATTCGTAGTGCTGCGACTTCGGCAGCCTGACGAGTTTCTTCGGTTCGCCGAGCGCCTCATAGACCGAACGCTGCTCCTCGAACGGCACCAGCATGTCGTCCTCCGCATAGACCATCAGCACCGGCCGCGGCGAGATGCGGTGCGCCACCCATTCCGGCTTGTAGCGCATGTTGGCCGCCGCACTTTCGCCGTCGTAGAGCGGATTGTAGAGGCCGCTCCTGGCGTGGAAGCCATCGATGACCGATTGCGTATGCGGATCGGTGAGCATCACCTCGGGCAACGGGATCATAGTCTTCTCGCCGGTCAGCACGCGCTTCGTCTCGGCCTCTTCGATGCGCTTCTTGAAGGCCGCCCATTCATGCGGGCGACGGACCGAGCGCATCCAGCGCTCTCCGTCGGAGACCATCACGGCGGAGACGATGACCTTGACGCGCTCGTCGAACGCGCCGCACCAGATCGCATGGCTGCCGCCATAGCTGGAGCCGTAATAGGCGATGCGCTCGGGGTCGACCCCGTCGACGGTCTGGAGATAGGTGACGGCGTCATAGACGCTCTGCGCCTGCTCGAGCGGCCGGTGCCGGCCCCGTTCGCCCTCGCTGTCGCCGAAGCCCGGATAGTCATGCGACAGCACGAAATAGCCCGCCTCCCAGAGCCATTGCGGCACGTCCATGCCATAGACGGTCTTCATGCCGGTATAGCCGTGCAGGACGACGACCCCCGGCCGCGGCGCATCGCCCGGCTTCCAGTCCTTTGGCCGATACAGCCAGGCGGCAATCTTCAAACCGTTGGAATAGAACGAGACTTCGTCCCAGACCTTGGGATAGTCCATGACCGCTCCCCCTCATTTTTTGCCGGCCTGCCGATCCCGGCAGACCACAGGCTTGCCGCCTTGTTGAAGCCAGCATAAGACCTTGCCGGCGACTGACAATGGTGGGCCGATCCGCCTTTCAGCCGATGCCGCCGAAGCCTCGCCCGTCCTTCCACAGGAACTCAAAAATGAAGCTCGTCAGTTACACCCACAAGAACACAGCCTCCTTCGGACTGGTAAAGGGCGACGGCATCGTCGACCTCAAGAAGCGCACCGGCAAAGCCTCGCTCCGCTACGTGCTCGAAGACACCGCGGCGCTGAAGAAATACGAGAGCGAAGCCGTCGATGTCGCGCTGAAGGATGTGACCCTCGATCCGGTCATTCCCGACCCGGACAAGATCCTCTGCCTCGGCCTCAACTATGCCGGCCATCTCAAGGAAACCGGCCGCGAGAAGCCCGCCTATCCGACCTTCTTCAGCCGCTTCAACAACACCCAGGTCGGCCAGAACGCGCCGCTCATCCGCCCGAAGGTCTCCGAGCGTTTCGACTTCGAAGGCGAGATGGCGTTGGTCATCGGCAAGCGCTGCCGGCACGTCAAGGAAGCCGACGCCTATTCGGTGATCGCCGGCTACTCGATCTACAATGACGCTTCGGTTCGCGACTGGCAGCGCCACACCATCCAGTGGCTGCCCGGCAAGAATTTCGTCGGCACCGGAGCCTTCGGTCCTTACCTCGTCACGACCGACGAGGTGCCGAACATCCTCAACGCGACGCTGCGCACGCGCCTCAACGGCACCGAGATGCAGCACACCGAGATCAACGATCTGATGTTCGATATCCCGGCCCAGATCGCCTACGCCTCGACCTTCACCGAGTTGGTCCCGGGCGACGTGATCGTCACCGGCACCCCGGACGGCGTCGGCGCCTTTCGCGAGCCGCCGATCTGGATGAAGGCCGGCGACGTCGTCGAAGTCGAGATCGACGGCCTCGGCACCCTTCGCAATCCGATTGAAGACGAGAAGTAAGCGACGCTCAGGCGGCCTCGGAACGACGGTTGCGTTTTTCCGAGGCATCTTCGGCGAGATAGGAAAGGGCGGCGGCAGCGCCGCCTTTTTTATGCGGAATGCCCGCCACGTCGAGCCCCATCTCGACCCCCGACAACGTGCCGGCCAGCATCAGATCGTTGAAGTCGCCGAGATGGCCGATGCGGAAAACCTTGTCGGCGATCTTCGAGAGGCCGTTGCCGAGCGACATGTCGAAGGTCTCCGCAACCACGCGACGGAAGCCATCGGCGCTCTGCCCCTCGGGCATCAGCACGGCGGTCAGCGAATTGGAAAACTGCCGCGGGTTCTTGCAGAAGACTTCGAGGTTCCAGGCATGGACCGCACGCCGCGTCGCCTCGCTGTGACGGGCATGCCGCGCGAAGACATTGTCGAGCCCTTCCTCGTGCATCATGTCGATCGCCTCGGCGAGGCCGTAAAGCAGATTGGTCGCCGGCGTATAGGGGAAGTAGCCCTTCTCGTTCGCAGTCGCCATCTCGTCCCACGACCAGAAGGAGCGCGTCAGCTTGGCATTCTTCGAGGCGCGCAGCGCCTTCTCGCTGACCGCGTTGAAGGAGAGGCCGGGCGGCAGCATCAGGCCCTTCTGCGAGCCGCCGACGGTGACGTCGACGCCCCATTCGTCATGGCGAAAATCGATCGAGCCGAGCGACGAGATCGTGTCGACCATCAGGAGCGCGGGATGACCCGCGGCATCGATCGCCTTGCGGATTTCGTCGATGCGCGACGTGCAGCCGGTCGAGGTCTCGTTGTGGACGACGCAGACCGCCTTGATCGAATGGGCCTTGTCGTCGCGCAGCCGCGCTTCGATCGCCGCCGCATCGAGGCCGGCCCGCCAGTCGCCCTGGACAAATTCCGGATCGAGGCCGAGGCGCACCGCCATCGCCTTCCACAGCGAGGCGAAATGCCCGGTTTCGTACATCAGCACGTGATCGCCGGGCGAGAGTGTATTGACCAGCGCCGCTTCCCACGCGCCCGTGCCGGAGGCCGGATAGATGAAGACCGGGCCGGCGCATTTGAAGATCGACTTCGCGCCGTCGAGCACGCGTTTTCCGAGCAGGCCGAAGGCCGGGCTGCGATGGTCCATGGTCGGCATGTCCATCGCCCGCAGGATACGGTCAGGAACGTTGGTCGGGCCCGGAATTTGAAGGAAGTGACGGCCGGCCTGGCGCATGTGAATCTGTCCCCGTCGCCTGCCGGAGACGGCTGGCGCTTCTGAATGAATTATGCATTCATTATTCCTGTAGAGCCGCAATGGCAATCCGGAAAGAACATATGCACAGCCGGCTCAAGGAGCCGCCGATAGCCGCAAAGCTTCGGCAGGCGATCACGGGCGAAGTCCGCTTCGACCGGTTTTCCCGTGGGCGCTACGCGACAGATGCCTCCTTCTATCAAGTTATTCCCGCCGGCATCGCGGCACCCCAGAATGCCGCGGAGATGGCGGCAGCCCTCGCCATCGCGCGCGCGGAAGGCGTCAAGGTGCTGGCCCGCGGCGGCGGCACCTCGCAGAGCGGCCAGACCGTCAATGACGCGCTCGTCCTCGACACGACGCGCGGCTTCAACCGCATCATCGAGATCGACATCGCCGCCCGCCGCTGCGTTGTCGAACCGGGTATCGTCCTCGACGATCTCAACCGGGCCCTCAAGCCGCACGGCCTCTGGTTCCCGGTCGACGTATCGACGGCCTCGCGGGCGACCATCGGCGGCATGACCGGCAACAATTCCTGCGGCACGCGCTCGATCCGCTACGGCATCATGCGCGACAACGTCCTGTCGATCGATGCACTGCTCCCGGACGGGACGCCGCTGCATTTCGGCCCGGTCGACCGTGCCGCCGCGTCCGTCAATCCCGACGCGCCCGACCGCGGCCTCTTCCGCGACATGCTGGGCCTCGGCGAGCGGGAAGCGGCGGAAATCGAGGCGCGCTTCCCGAAGGTCCTCCGTCGCGTCGGCGGCTACAACATCGACGCGCTCACCCCGAACGGCGCGACGAACAACCTCGCCCATCTGCTGGTCGGCTCGGAAGGCACTCTCGCGCTGTCGACCCGCATCGAGCTGAAGCTCTCGCCGGTGCTTGGCGCCAAGGCCGTCGGCGCCTGCCACTTCGCTCGTTTCTACGACGCGATGGATGCCGCCCGCCATCTCGTCACCCTCGGACCGACCGCCGTCGAACTGGTCGACCGGACGATGATCGAGCTTGCCCGCGATATCGACATCTTCCGCCCAACCGTCGAACGCTTCGTCACGGGCGAGCCCGACGCCGTACTGCTCGTCGAATTCGGCGAGACCGACCAGGCCGAGAATCTCCGGCGGCTGGCGCAGCTGGAAGAGATGATGGGCGATCTCGGCTACGATTTCCGTCGCGACGGCCGCCATTGGGGCGGCGTCGTCCGCATCGAGGACGCCGGCTTGCAAGCGGCGATCACCGATGTCCGCCAGGCCGGCCTCAATATCATGATGTCGATGAAGGCGGCAGGAAAGCCGGTTTCCTTCGTCGAGGATTGCGCGGTGCCGCTGGAGCATCTCGCCGATTTCACCGACGGGCTGACGCAGATCTTCGAGAAGCATGGAACCCGCGGCACCTGGTATGCGCATGCCTCGGTCGGCTGCCTGCATGTCCGGCCGGTCCTCAACCTGAAGCTCGACAAGGACGTCAAGGCGATGCGGGCAATCGCCGAGGAAGCCTTCGACATGGTCCGCGCCTACAAGGGCTCGCATTCCGGCGAGCATGGCGACGGCATCGTGCGCTCGGAATTCCACAAGAAGATGTTCGGCCGCCGGATCGTGAAAGCCTTCGAGACGGTCAAGGACCGCTTCGATCCCGAGGGCGTTCTCAATCCGGGAAAAATCGTCCACGCGCCCGCCATGGATGACCGCCGGCTCTTCCGCTACGGGCCGGACTACGGGGTGCCGGCGCTGAAGCCGGCCCTCGACTGGTCGGCATGGCCGGGCGGCGCCGGCGGGCTGCAGGGCGCCGTCGAGATGTGCAACAACAACGGCGCCTGCCGCGCCCGCGAGGGCGGCGTCATGTGTCCGTCCTACCGGGCAACGGAAAACGAGCGCGACGTGACCCGCGGCCGCGCCAACACGCTGCGCCTCGCTTTATCGGGCCAGCTCGGCCCGGATGCGTTTGCGTCGGACGAGATGATGGAGACGATGAAACTCTGCGTCTCCTGCAAGGCCTGCCGGCGCGAATGCCCGACCGGCGTCGACATGGCCCGCATGAAGATCGAGGTGCTCGCCGCCCGCGTCGCCAAGCACGGCCTGTCGGTCCGCGACAGGTTGGTCGCCTATCTGCCGCGCTTCGCGCCTTGGGCGGCGCGTCTGCACGGCATCGTGAATTTGCGCGACCGCATTCCCCTTCTCGCGGCGCTCTCGGAACGATGTCTCGGCTTCGCGAAGAGCCGCCCCCTGCCCGTCTGGCGGCGGGACATCTTCCGGCCGGCCGCCGCGACGGGCGCCGCCACCGGCAAGGAAGTGGTTCTCCTCGCCGATACCTTCAACACTTATTTCGAGCCGGAGAATCTGCGCGCCGCCGAGACCGTGTTGAGCGCCGCCGGCTATAGCGTGCATGTCGCGGCGCCAGTCACCGGCGGGAAAAGACCGCTCTGCTGCGGCCGCACCTTCCTGGCTGCCGGGCTTGTCGAAGAGGCAAGGACAGAGGCACGCCGGATGCTCGCCGCGCTCGGGCCTTTTGCGGCTCGCGGCGTGGCGATCGTCGGGCTCGAGCCGAGCTGCCTGCTGACGCTCCGCGACGAGCTGCCGGCCATGCTGCCGGGCGCCGAGGCCGCGGCAGTCGCCTCGCGGGCGGTGCTGTTCGAGGAGTTCCTTGCCGCCGAGGTGAAGAGCGGCAACTGGACGCCGGATCTCCGGCCTGTCGCGGACAAGGCCTATCTGCACGGCCACTGCCACCAGAAGGCATTCGGGGCGATGGGGGCGGTCGAGAAAGTCCTCCGCCTCGTCCCCGGCATGACCGTGAAAACGATCGCCTCGTCCTGCTGCGGCATGGCCGGCGCCTTTGGCTACCAGGCGGAAACCTTTGACGTTTCAATGAAAATGGGTGAATTGTCGCTGCTTCCGGCGGTCCGTAAGGCGGAGCCCGATTCGATCATCGTGGCCGATGGGACATCCTGTCGCCATCAGATTGAGCATGGAACCGGCCGTTCCGCGCTACATGTTGCCAGAGTGCTGGCACTGGCGCTGCCGCCTGAGCATGAGGCTTCGACACGGGCATGAACGTAAATCTTCTGACCTCGGACTCGATCCAGCGCCGGTCGTTGCATGACGAGTTGACCGACCGCCTGCGCGCTCTGATCACGCGCGGCGACCTCGCGCCGGGCGAAAAGGTCCCCGAAAAGGAGCTCTGCCTCCAGTTCGGTGTGTCGCGCACGCCGCTTCGCGAAGCCCTGAAGGTCCTTGCCTCCGAAGGCATCATCACGCTGCGGCCCAACCGCGGCGCCACCGTCACGGCGCTGACCGTGAAGGAGCTTGAAGAGGTCTTCCCGGTGATGGGGGCGCTCGAAGCGCTTTCAGGCGAAATCGCCTGCCAGCACATCACCGACCGCGAGGTCCACGCCATCCACAAGCTTCACGAGACGATGGTCGGCCATTGGAAAAAAGGCGAACTACAGCCCTACTTCCGGTTGAACCAGAAGATCCACGAAGCGATCCTCGAAGCAACCCGCAATGATTCGCTGAAGTCGATCTACCGCAGCCTGTCCGGACGAATCCTGTCTGCCCGTTACATAGCCAACATGTCGCCTGAACGTTGGGCGAAGGCCGTCGAAGAGCACGAGGCAATCCTGAAAGCCCTCGACCAGCGCGACGGCGCCAAGCTCTCCAAGATTCTGAAGGCCCACCTCGCTAACAAGCTATCGACGGTCAAGGACTGGTTGACGGCGCAACTTCCGCGCTAAGTAACAGAATAATTTCAGAATAAACTTCTTTTGTTTTTGCCGAAATGAAATAGCTACCCTGGCGGATTGACTGCGACCGACCTGCCGCCCAGGATGAAGCGATAGTTCTTCCCTGCCCCGAATTCCCCGTCCGACAACACAATCAACAGTCCTGACCCGTTGCCGGACTCGGAAACGTCGCCCGCGATTTGTGGGGGACGGGCCACAGGAGACCGGGGCCGCTGTCGTCCGCAGCGTTTCGCTCCGGTTTCCTGGTTGGCTTTCTACTCGACCGGCGGCCAGATACGGCGCCCGACGGTCGGCGAACCGGGGGCGTGAATCGTCCCCTGCACGATCCTTCCCGTCCACTCTTTCGGATCGAGCGCCAGTTCTTCGTGGCCATGCTCGAAATCGTTCATCCGCCCTTCCAGCGACGTGAACTCATAGAGGATGGAGTGCTTGGCCCATCCGACGACGCTGACCATCTTGCGCGCCGCGATGCAGGACGGCACATGCGCCATGAAGGGCAAACGGTACTGGGCATACCAGCAGCCGAGATCGATCTCCTGCTCCAGCGTGCCCATGGTGAATGCGCCCATCTGGATCGCCGGCCCGGGTGTCGTGCCGGGCGTGCGGAGATGCGCCGAAGGTCCGTTGACCCGCGTCTGCTCGGACAGGATGACGCTGCGCAATCCCTTCCGCTTGGCAAGCTGCGGCTGGAATTCGCTGCGCTTCTCGACGTCGTAGATCAGCGGATTGAAGAACACTTGCGGCGTCGACGCCCCGACCAGCACGGCGAATTGGGTGGCGCTGCCGATATCCCCGCTCGCCCGCTGCACCCTGCCCCCGACCGTCTTCATGCCGGGTCCGCCGCCCATATCTTCGTAATGCGCGACCCAGGCGATGCCGGGAATCTGCTTCAGAAAGGGGAAGTAGGTCGAATGCAGCCAGTCATGCAGCTCGTGCCGCTGCGCCGGATCGACATCGTACCAGGTCGCCCAAATGCCCGTGTCCATGCGCGTTTCCTCATTTTATTTTCTTCAAGGCCGGGCGCGATCGTGGCGCGCCCCACGAATTGGTAACACGCGTTCGCGACGGCTGTCCGCGGAAACGGCGCGTGGCAACGAAGAGCACGGATCAAGCTAGAATCGGTGCGCAAGCGCCGGCAGCACCAAAGAGGCAGTCGCAAAAAACAGGGCGCCCGCAGGCGCCCTGTTCAACTGATTGGTAGGATCGAAGTTTAGTTGGTGATCAGGGCGTAGCGATTGGTCGCGCCGCCCTGGTTGATGACCTTGACGGTGAAGCCGCCGGTCCACTTCGGCGTAAAGCCGCAATAGGCGATGTCCGAATAATCGGTGTCGGAGCAGATCAGGTTGCCGTTCTCGTCATAGACATAGAGGTCGAGATTGCTGGCGCCGCTGCCTTCGGCATAGACCTCGGCATACTCGCCGCCATTGAAGCTGACATTGTCGTAGTTGTCGGTCGTGTTGCCGGGCAGCGTCACGACATTGTAGCCGGGGCCGGCGGTCCTTCCCTTGGTCGCCGAGGCCTTGATGTCGTCGGCGAGCGCAACGATGGCTTCGTCGTCGCCCGACATCGACTTGGCTTCGTCGAGGATCGCATCGACGGTGAGCTCGGGGGTCTTGTCTTCCGCGGCGGCGGCGGCGCCTGCACCTTCGACGCTCGAAGGCTTGCGGTCGACTTCCGTCAGCGAGATCTGCTGGCGGATGTTCGCGGCAACGATCAGCGAGAGCGGATCGTTGTTCTTGCGGCCTTAGTCGACGAGATCGCGCGCCATCGAGTAGAGCTTGGCGGTCGCCGGCTCATCGGCCTTGGCAGCTTCTTCGCTGACATTGTTGCCCTGCTCCTGGGCGATCGCGGCCATGTGGCCGCCGATTGCCATGACGCCAGCAAGCCCCGCAGCGGCGACTATAGTCTTTATCCGGAGTGTCATTGAAAACCTCTTGAGTGTTTCATCTCGTCCGCTCGGCAGGCTTCCGCCGGCTGCGCGAAATCTAGTCCCGCCTCCATGAGAGCCGCAACAGCACCGCGATGACAGGGGCGTTCATGACGCGCTTATTCATCAACGCGGTTAAGTGCGACTCCTGACAGGAGGTCAGGCGGGACGATATTATCATTCTTATCAATAGCATAACACAATTTTGCCGAACTCGTCTCAATGACGGGATTTGTCACGGGCATTCATTTCCGGCTTTTCCTATCTCCTGCTGAGCGCAATTCGCGCCAAGGCAACCAGTGATGACCAGAAGTTTCCGTCGCGTCGCAGCCATCGCTCTGGCGACGTTTCTTTTGCCGGCTCAGTCGCTGGCGGGGATTGCACCGATGGAGCCCGCCTGCACCGACCTTTGCGCGGTCGAGGCCGCCCGCCGCGCCACCGTGACGATCCGCATTCCCGGCGTCGACGGCGAGGAAGAAGCCGTCGGCGCCGGCTTCATCCATCAGGCGACCGGCAAGATCGTCACCAACGCGCATGTCGTCGGCGACCTGGAGACCTTGCACATCGGGCTTGCCGACGGCCGCATCCTTACGGCGCATGTCACCGCTCGCGACGCGGTTGCCGACATCGCCCTGATCGAGGCCGATCTCGACGGGCTGCCCGGCCTCGTTTTCTCCGAAACACCGGTCCAGGTCGGCGAAACCGTCCACGCGGTCGGCACACCCTTCGGCCTCGGCCAGACCGTGACCCGCGGCATCGTCTCGGCGCTCGACCGCGCCATCGACGCGACGACGCCCTTCGGCATGATCCAGCACGACGCGGCGCTCAATCCCGGCTCGTCGGGCGGCCCCGTGATCGATGCCGCGGGCAAGGTCATCGGCATCAATGTCGCGATGCCCGACGGCTTCCGCCGCGACGTCGGTATCGCCTACGCGATTCCGGCCGATGTCGCCCAGCGCACCATCACGCGCCTCGCCGCCGGCCTCGCCACCGCGGAACGGCGGATCGGGGTAACGCTCAGGGCGCTGACGCCACGCCTCGCCGATGCGATCGGCGTCGATTCCGGCGCCGGCGCATTGGTCGAATCGGTCCAGGCCCGCTCGCCCGCCGACACGGCCGGCATCATCGCCTCCGACATCATCGTCGGCGTCGGCACGCACAAGGTCACCGAGCTTCGCGACGTCGCGATCGGCATCGCCCAGGCCGACACGACGGCGCCACTCGCCATCGCGGTCCTGCGCGGTAAAGAGACGGTCACGCTACAACTGCCGCCAGCGCCGGCGCCGGTCGCGACCGCCGACGCCCGTCCCAAGCCCAAGAAGACCTTACTCGGCGGCCGGGCACCGGTCCCGGTATCTGAACTCGGCATCGTCATGGCCAGTGGCGACAAGGCCGAGATCATAAGCATCATCAAGGGCACACCGGCCGCAGCCGCCGGCCTGGCCGCCGGCGACATCGTCCTTGCGGTCGGCCGGACGCAGATTGCCAGCGCCGCCGAGGCTAAAAGTTTGATCGGGCCGGCCGTCGCCCGGCCCTTCGCGCTATTGCTTGCAGACGCCAACGGCGGCACCCGCTATGTCGTTGTCGATCCATATGCCGGGGGCCTCGACGGCGACGGGCTCGGCGGTAACATGCGCAACCCGCGCAGCGTGTCCTATTGACCGGGGGAGAGATGGGAGACCAGCCGATGAACGTCCTCATCATAGAAGACGACCACGCCACCGCGGCCGAGATCGGCCGCGTACTCGACGGCGCAGGCTTCGCCAGCGACCACGCCGCCACGCTGGACAGCGGCATCGCCCGGGCAACCGAGGGCAACTACCACCTCGTGCTGCTCGACCGGATGCTGCCCGGCGGCGACGGTCTCGACGTCATCGAGCGCATCCGCGCCAACGGCAAGCGCACTGGCGTCCTCGTCCTCTCGGCGCTCGGCCGCACGACCAACCGCGTCGAGGGCCTGGATCGCGGCGCCGACGATTATCTGGCAAAGCCATTCGAGGCCGACGAGCTGATCGCCCGTGCCCGCGCCGTGATCCGCCGTCTCGCCGCGGCACCCTCTCCGGAAATTCTATCCTTCGGCGACATCGAGATTCACGCCAAGGCGCGCACCGTACATCGCGGCGGCAAGCACATCGCTTTGTCGCCTAAGGAATTCAAGCTGATGAAGACCTTCGCCGACCATGTCGGCGAGGTGCTGACGCGGACGATGCTCCTCGAAATGGTCTGGAACCTGCACTTCGATCCGCAAACCAATGTCGTCGACGTGCATGTTGGACGGCTGCGTCGCAAGCTCGAGGTGAACGGCCAGTCGCAAGTGATCCATACGGCGCGCGGCACCGGCTACATCTTCCGTCCGGCGACCTGATGCGGCGGCGCTCGGCATTCCTCCGGCTCACCGCTGGACTGGGACTGGCCTTCTTCCTGTCGACCCTCGCCATCCTGGCGATCGTCTATAGTCTCATCGCATCGCATCTCGACGAGCGCATGCGGACCCTCGTCGCGTCCGACCTCACCGGCCTTGCCGATCTCTATGCCCAGCGGCGCCTGCCGGCGCTCCGCGAAGCGATCGAGACCCGGCTCGCCCGCGACGACATCCTCGACGCCGTCTATCTCCTCCTCGACCGCGACGGAAAGACACTGGTCGGCAACGTTCCAAGCTGGCCCGCGGCGCTCCTGCCGGACGGCAACTGGCAGACCTTCCGCGCCACGCCGAATGGCGAGAAGGAGGCCGAATTCGTCGGCTCCGGCGTGACCTTGCCCGGCGGCTTCCGGCTTGCCGTCGGCCACGCCACCACCGACAATCGCATCGTCCTCAACCGGCTGCTCTCGATGCTCGCCGCTGCCGGCCTCGCCACGCTGGTAATCGGCCTCGCCGGCGCCGCCCTGCTCAGCCGCTGGCTGGTGCGCCGCATCATCTCGGTCAACGAAGCCGCCGCCAAGGTTCGCGACGGCGATCTTGGCGCCCGCGCCCCCGGCGCCGAGCAACCCGACGAATTCGGCGAGCTGGCCGGCAATTTCAACGTCATGCTCGACCGTATCGAGCGGCTCGTCAAAGGCATGCGCGAGGTCTCCGACCGCGTCGCCCATGAGCTGCGCACGCCCCTCACCCGCCTCCGCTCGCAGATCCTCAAGATCGAGGACGCGCCGGCCGGCTCAGGCGAGGCCGAACGCCTCCTGCATGAGATGAGCGGCGAGATCACGACGACCGTCGCGATGTTCGATGCGCTGCTCGATATCGCCACCACCGAGGCCGAAGCCGGCGACAACAGCCACCTGAAAACGGTCGATCTCGCCGAGGTCGTCGAGAGCGTCGTCGACCTTTACGACGCGGTCGCCGAGGAGCGCGAGATCGGCCTCGAAGTCCACGATTTGCCGGCGAAGCTGCTCGGCGATCATGGCCTGCTCGTACGGATGCTGGCGAATGTCGTCGACAATGCCATCAAATTCTCGCCGGCCGGCGGCAAGGTCACGATCGACATCGCCACGAAGGGCAACAGCCACATCCTGACCGTCAGCGACGAAGGCCCCGGCCTGTCGGACGATATCCGCGAGCGCGCCTTCGAGCGTTTCGCCCGCGGCGCGGCGACGGCGCAGATTCCGGGTCATGGCCTCGGCCTGTCGCTGGTGCGAGCGATCGCCATCCGCCACGGCATCAGGATCAGCCTAGAGGACGCCGCACCGGGATTGCGCATCGTCTTCACCGGCCCGGCGATGAACGCCTAGCCTCCCTCACCGACCACGACGAAAGGCGCCCAGGCCGAAGGATGGGCGAGCGTCGGGTCGTTGCTGTCTTCCATGACCGAGAGCATGGCGCGCCGCAGCGCCTCGGCGCGGCCCATAGTCGGATCCTGCACGAGGTTGGCGAAGGCGTGAGTGGTGAGCGCCGCCGCCGCATCGTCGCGCACCGGCCAGTGCGACACGAGGATGGCGCGGGCGCCGGCATAGAGAAAGGCACGGGCAAGGCCCGAAAGGCCCTCGGCTCCCGGCGTGCCGTCGCCGGCCGCCGTGTTGCAGGCCGAAAGGACGACCCAGTCGGCGGCAAGGTTGAGCTGCGCCGCCTCGGAGGCGGTGAGCAATCCGTCATCCTTGTCGCTCGCCTCGGCCGGCGGCGTAAAGACCAGCGCCGGCTCGGCCAGGCCCATCAGCTCGCCGGTGACGAGGCCATGCGTCGCGAAGGCCAGGATGCGCGCATTGGAGAGCGAAGCATCCTTCACGGCGGCCTCGGTCGCCGCATCGCCGATGGTCAGCGCCGCGCCCGGATCGGCGCCGAGCGCCTCGGCCATGTGGCGGAGCTCATTCTCGGTCTGCGGCAGCGGCTCGAGTTCGCGGACGGCATCGACATCGGCGTAGCGGCCACGGAAATAGGCGTTGGCGGAACGGACGCCACGGCTCGCGACCTCGACGCCTTCCGCCGCTTCAGCCCCGGCGCGGCCGAGCAGCGTCGGGCTGCCGAAGCCGCGGAACGGCTCGCTGCCCTCGGCCCGCTTCTGGAAGAGCCGCAGCGCCTTGAGGCTGGAGACAGCGGGCAGCGTCGTCAGCGCGTAGGAATTCATCAGCCAGGAAGTGGTACGGAGCGCCTCCGGATCGGCGTCGGAGCCTTCCGGTGGGGCCGTGACCAGAACCGACAGCGGCAGGCTGGTGAAGGCCCCATCCGGAATGATCAGCAGGCTTTCCTTGCCTTCGGTCACCTCGGCGAGCGGCGCCAGAAATTGCGTGTAAAGGTCATGCGCGGTGGTGCGGTCGAAAGGTGTGCCACCCTCCGCGAACTCGTCGCCGAAAGCGCCCTCGGCGCCGCGCAACGAACCGGTCGGGTCGAGCGTCGCGCGGAGCTTCTTGACGGACTCGGTCAGCGCATCTGCGCCGACCGCGACGCGCGTCCACGCCGCTTTGTCCGCGCCGATCGCCTAGACATAGCTCTCCTCGACGGTGACGAGGAACAGGATCATCGCCTCCTGCGGCTTCAGGAGTTGCTGCACGTCGGCGATGGTCAGCGGCTTCGGATTAGAAAGCTCCGCATATTCCGGAAACTGGGTTTCGAGATCGGCATCCAGCCCGGAAATCTGCGCGGCAATATCGGAAAGCTCCTGGCGGAGATTGGCGGAGAGCTGCTGGGCTTCGGCATCGCTTCGGCCGAGCGCATCGAGAAGCTGCTTGTCCTTGTTGCGCCAGGATTCGACGAGGTCCTGCCGGTTGCGGACCAGCGTCGCAAGACCATCATTACCGGCCGCGAAACGCGCCCCCATCTGCGCCAGCGCCTGGCCGGCCGAGGTGGTCAGCGCCCATTGCGCCGCCTGAAAGGCTTCGTCGCGGAGCGCCGCCGGGTCTTCGGCGGCACGGCCCGGCGCCGCGGTGACGAGAACGGCAAAAGCTGCCGCGACACACAGAAACCGGCGCATCCCCACAGAACCCCCGAACCCCGTCATTCCGCAGCAACCTCCCACGCGGCGGCGACCTTGACCACGATCCGCCGCTTGTCGCCGTCGACCGGCGTCGCTTCGTCCTCGGCCATCGCCCGCGCCGCGATCAGGCTTTCCGCCGCCTCGCGGGCCACCGCCAGCGCCCGGTCCGGCTGGCCCAAAGCGAGCAGCAGCCACGCCTGGTCGATCGCCGCAGTGGTAGCGACCGGATGGCCCGGCGGCAATGCCTGCAGGAAGACCTCGCGGGCATTGTCGAGCGAATTGACCCCGCCACCGGTATCGCCCAGCGCATGCTGGGCGAGCGCCAGATTGACCGCCGCCCGCGCCGCGCCAACCTCGTCGCCCGACTTCTGCCGACGGTCGATGGCGCTCTGGAAAGCATCGCGCGCCGGTTCGATCTGGTTGTCCTGCATCAGCGCCAGGCCGAGATTGACCAGCGAGGTCGCGATCAGCGGATGATCGGCCGGCAGGAGCGCCAACCGCATGTCGAGCGCCCGCCGTCCGATCGGCCAGGCTTCCGCCGAACGGCCCTGCTCGGAAATCGACAGCGCCAACCCGTCAAGCGCGCTCGCCAGCACCGGGTGGCCGTCGGGGTAGAGCTTTTCGAGGTCGCCCGCGGCACGGCGGAAGAGCTGCTCGGCATCGCGATAGCGGAATTGCTGGCGAAGCACCGAGGCCATGTTGGAAATCAGGATGGCGCGACGCGTCAGGTCGTCGGGCGCGGTGTTGCTGAGCGCCGCATAAGCTAGACGGTAGAAGCGATCCGCGTCTGGCAGATTACCCTCGGCCGACCGGAAGCGCCCGACCGCCCAGAAGACATCGACGCGATCGGATTCGCCGAGCTGGTCGACCAGCGACAGCAACTGGTCGGTCACGCGCTGTGCCTCTTCGAGATTGCCGTCCTCGGCCAGCATGCCAAGGAATTGCGAGAAGCCCTTGGTGACGTTGCCCGGCGGTGTGTTCGGATCGCTCGCCATGGCGAGCACCGCCTCGCGCATCAGGCCGCTCGCCTCGGCACGGCGGCCGAGGTCGCGGTGGATGGAGGCGAGCAGCGCCTGCGAGCTACCGAGAGCGAATTGCCCGGCGCCACCCTGCTGGCGGAGTTGCAGCGCCTCTTCCGCCATGGCGACGGCCTCCTTGAGGCGGCCAAGTTCGGACAATGCGGCGGCGAGATTGTGCAGCGAGGCGGCGCGCATCAGGGCCTCGCCGGGAAAATACTGCTCGGTCCTGGCCAGCACGCCGCGAAAGACCGCTTCCGCCTCGATGAAGCGGCCAGCGGCAAAGAGCGCGCCGCCTTGCTGGCCCTGCGTGAATATCTCGGTCATCGCCGCTTCCTGTTCCTTGGTCATCTCCTGGGCGGAGAGCCGGGGAATCGAGGCCGCGACGGCGATGATCGCGATCAGGACGACCGAGACGGCCAGAAGCGTCGAATGGAGCGACCGGCGGCGATGCATCACTCAGCCTCGCCGGGTGCCCTGACCCGCCAGCGGAACTGGACGACGCCAGCCTCGCCGATGCCGCCGACGCTCGCCGAGCGCTTGGCTCCCATGCCGAAGGCAGCGCCGTTGAGAAGCGCCCCCAGAGCCGAGTCGCCGAGGCTGCGGCTTGCCACCTTGGTGGCATCGGCCTGGGCGAGATAGCGGAAATCGGCCGGCACCGCGTCACGTCCCTGCTGAACGACGGCGAAGAACAGAAGCCGCTCGAAACCGATCGGCAGCGGCGCCTTCGACTTGCGGCTCCAGGTGACGATACGCACCGGCACGATGCGCGGCTGGTCGCCGGGCAGCAGACGCAGCCCCTCGCCGGGCCCCATATAGGCAATGCCGCCGGCGCCATCGACATAGAGCGGCGTTACGTCGATCGGGTTCTCGCCTTTGTTGCCGAGCTTGAAATAGACGACGTCGCAATGGCCGAGGTCGGGAGCGTCGAGGCCGCTTGCCGCGATCTCGGTGAAAGAAATCGCGCCGTCAGCGATCTTGTCCTTCGGATAATCCGGGCAGTCGATATCGTCCGGCGCTTTCGCGGCCGCCGGTGTCGTCCCGAGTTCCGGCCGGTAGAGATAGGCATCGACCGTCAGCGCCTCGCGCACCGCCTTGTCGTCGATCGTGTCGGCGATGCGGATGAGGTTACGCGCCTTGGCAAGCGAGGTCAGCACCTGCTTGACGCGCGGCTCCGCCTTGGACGGATCGGCGAAGGCCGATAACGGCACCGAAGGCGTCCGGTCGCGTCCCTCGGTCACCGGCGGATCGCCGCCGGGCGCCAGCCACAGCCGGCCGTCCGAAACGAAGAGGCCGAGATCGGCTTCCGTCCCGGCATCGACGAGGTCGAAGGCAATGCCGGTATCGCCGGGCCCGTCCACCAGCTTGTCGAGGACTTCGAGGATATTCCTGGCGCCGCGGTCGGTGGCAGTCGCCGGATCGGGCTTCGCCACGGTGAAGGTGAAGGCGACCGCGGGCTCGACCAGCGTCGCCACGATCAGCCGCGAGCGGCCGAGCTTGGCAATGTCCGGCGCCTCGACCCCGTCACGCGCCACCGCCTCGATCGTCGAGGCGGCGGTGCCGACATCGGTTACCCGGGCATAGCCCTGGATCTCGCCCTTCTTGTCGTCGGCCCGCGCCAAAGCATAGACCGCGCCGACCGCGATGCCGTCGACGACGCCGCCTTCGATCGCCGGCTTGTCGCCCGTGACGTCGACCGCGTAGCGGCGCGGTCCGGTCGATTCCACCCCGAGCACCGGCCCGGCGAGGTCGCCCTCGAAAAGCGGCACCGGCGCCTGGGCGCCCCAGCTCTGGTAGCCGCTGAGCACTGCGAAGGCGAGATCGCGATAGGTCGACGAGCGACCCGAGCGGATCGCCTCGGCTAGCGCGAATGTGAGAATGCCGTGGGCGCGCTTCTCGACCGTCTTGGAGAAGGATTTCGGCAGGTTACGCTGGAGCGCAAGCTGGTCGGGATGGGCCGCATAGAAAGCGACATAGCCACCCTCGCCTTCGCCGGGCGTGCCGGCGCCCTCGACGGCGGTCTGCGGCTTGGACGGAGCGCCGCCCGAGCGGAGCTTCGGCGCCTTCGCCTCGGCCGCCGCGATCGCTTCGGCGGGAATGCCGAGCGCCCCCGGTTCGACCTTGCGCACCTGGTCGCCGTCTTCTCCGAGCCCGGATGCGCTCCGCGTCAACGTGCCGGAATGGCAGGCATCGACGATCAGCCAGACCGTCGCGCCGCGCGCCCGGATCGCGCGCACCGCCTCGCCGAGCTCGTCGTCGACCAGCGAGTTCTCTACCGCCCCGACCGTGTCCGACCATTTGCCGATGTCGAGCGGCAGGAAAATCTCGTCGAGCCCGTCGACCTCCGGCGCCGCCTTCGCCTCGCTATGGCTCTCGGGTGACTGCGAGCCATGGCCGGACATGTAGACGATCGCCGTATCGCCGTCGCCAAGGTCGCCGGCGAGCCTGGCGAGCGCATCCATGATCGCCTGCTTCGTCGGCTCACCGTCGGCGGCGCGGTCGATCCAGGTCTCGGAGAGGCCGTCGGCGAGCACCGTCATCTGCTCGTCCGGAAGCCCCATGGTGCGCAGCGTCTCGATCATCAGGGCGACGTCGTTCTTGGGCCCGATGAGCTGCAGGTTGCCGACGCTCGCGGCCGGATAGTTCGAGACGCCGACGAGCAGCGCTTCGGTCCTGGCGGCTGCCGGCCCGGCCAGTAGGGAGGCGGCAATCGCGAGCCCGGCCAACAGCCCGGCGGCCCGTTGCGGACGGCGCCAAATGCCGCGTTCGGCACTCTTTACCGTCGAACGCCTATATTCCGTAATCTTCTCCCCTCATCCGCAATGCCGCCGGCTTTCGCCATTATGACAAGAGCCGGCCGCATCGTGCGTGACAATTATCGTCATTGGCAGCCCCGGAAAGCGCCTTTGATGGACTTGCCTTTTGCCATGACGCAAGATCGACCTTCATCACCCTGAAATGCTGGAATCGTTGGAAATCGTGCCGTTTTTCTCTTATCGCCGTCTGGTCCCGATCGCCGCCGCGCTGAGCCTTGCCGCCTGCGTGACGGTGACCAACGACCCGATCAACGAACTCTCGGTCTCCCAGACGAATCTGGTCGAGACGCTGCCGGAGAGCACCGATTCCGAGGACATAACGGTCATCGGGCTAGGCTTTTCGGGCGGCGGAACCCGGGCCGCGGCCTTTTCATACGGCTTGTTGCGAGAGCTCGAGGCGACGCCGATGCCCGGCGATCCGAACGGCCGCAGCATGCTCGACGCCGTCCGCTTCATCTCCGGCGTTTCGGGCGGCTCGGTCACCGCCGCCTATTACGGCCTCAAGGGCAAAGGCGGCTATCACGACTTCCGTGAGAAGTTCCTGATCCGCGACGCGGAAGTCGATATGCGCACCCGCGTCGGCCCGACCAACATCCTGCGCGCCATCGGCGGCGGCGTGAACGACAAGAGCTCCTTCGGAAGCTGGCTCGACAAGAATGTCTTCAATGGCGCCCGCTTCTCCGATCTCAATCGCCCGGGCACGCCGGTCGTCTGGATCAACGCCTCCGACCTCTACAACCGCACGCCGTTCATTTTCAACGACGAGACCTTCTCGGCGCTCTGCAGCGATCTCGACAAGCTGCCGATCTCGGAAGCCGTCGCGGCCTCCGCCGCCGTGCCCGTGGTCTTCGCGCCGATCGTGCTCGAAGCCTACGGCAAGCGCTGCACCTATCACGAGCCCGGCTGGCTCCAGACGGCGCAGCAGAACCCCGCCTCGCCGTCGTCGCTCCGCGCCTTTGCCGGCGCGCTGCAATTCTATCGCGACGCGACCAAGCTCAAATATGTGAAGCTCGTCGACGGCGGCATCACCGACAATTTCGGCGTGACGGCGCTGACGCTCGCCCGTGCCCAGTCGCAGACCCCCTATGGCCCGCTGACGCCGCGCGAGGCGGTCAAGCTGAAGCGCATCATCTACCTGGTCGCCGACGCCGGCCGCGCGCCGGATGCCGAATGGGGTGCCACCGTCCAGGGACCGGGCGTCGTCGAGCTCATTTCGGCGGTCACGGATACCGCGATCTCGGCCTCGGTGCGCGACGGCTATGACGCCTTCCGGCTGACCATGGAGCGCTGGCAGAAGGACCTGATCGACTATCGCTGCTCGTTGAAGCAAAGCGAGGTCAAGCGCCTGCGCGGTACCGTCTCGGGCTGGAACTGCCGCGACCTGAAATTCTTCGTCGGCGACGTCAGCTTCGCCGATGTCGAACCGGTGAAGCGCGGCCGCCTGCAGAGCATTGCGACCCGCCTGAAGCTGCCGACCGACCAGGTCGACCTCGCCATCGCTGGCGGCGCCGAAGCGCTCCGCAGCGACAGCACCTTCGCAGGTGCGCTCAGAAGCATGGCCGGCGCCGACACGGCCGGCAAGGACCGCATGATCCCCAGCGCACCGGCGGTAGTGACGCCGACACCCATGCCGATCAGCAGCAACTGACCGGTCGGGGCCGTTAGGGTGGGCAAAGGCCGAAGGCCGTGCCCACCCGTCCTCATCCGCTGACGCAAAGCGGTCGGCCATGCGAGTGACAATTACCGTCATCGGCTTGCGCGACAGGCGGTCGTCATGATCGGATCGCCGGTACCATGACCACCATCCGCTACGTCTTCCGCCCAAGCCTCTTCCACAAGGAGCGCACCCTTGTCGTCGATGAGCGCGGCCTGATGCTGCGCGAGGGTGACGGCGACGAGCGCCGTGTCGGCTTCGACGAGATCGAGTCCATGCATATCGAGCCGGCTGTTGCCGGCGATGACGACACGCCGCGCTGGCTGATCAATCTCGGCGTCCACAATGCCGGCCCGATCCAGATCGACAGCGTCTATGTCCGCGGCGCCAGCGACTTTGAGCACAAGACCGACGAATTCGTGAAAGTTATCGAGACACTGCACACTGCGCTTGCGCCGCGCGGCGATGCAGTTCGTTACACCGCCGGCACGCGGCGCGGCATCTTCATCGCTTGGCGCATAGCCCTTCTGCTGTGTCTCGTCGCTGGCCTCATGGGCGCGGCCGCAGCGATCAACACCGGCGAATTCGAGGTGCTCTTCGGCGCTGTCGCGTTCATCGGGCTCGGCATCGTTGGTTTGCTGGCGCTACGCGGCAAACGCGGCCCGCGGAGCTACACGAACGCAATGCCCGTAGACGAGGCCGGCAAGAAGGGCGGCTCGAGCTAGGCCGCCTCCAGGCCGTCCAGCACGAGCACATCCTCGGGCGCGAAGATGACGGTGACCGTCTGGCCACGCGCCGGCGGAGGAAAATTCGGGCTGTTGAAGGTGTCCATCAGGATCGTGTTGTCGGTGAAGCGCACGCGGAGCCGCACCACCGAGCCGAGGAAACTGACATCCTCGATCGTGCCCCGCATCCGGTTCCGGCCGCCGCCGAGATCGACCAGCATCGCCGATTCCGGCCGCAGCGCCACCGACATGCTGTCCCCGGCCTTTGTCGCACCGAGACCGCGCGAGGCGACAATGTCCTGGCCGTCGATGGCGATCGTCCCCTTTGCCGGATCGGCGACCTTGCCGTTGAGGACATTGAGCGTCCCGACGAATGAGGCGACGAAGCGCGTCTTCGGAAAATTGTAGATCTCGAAGGGTGCCCCGACCTGCTCCATGCGGCCCTGGCTCATCACCACGACGCGGTCGGAAATCGACAGCGCCTCCTCCTGGTCATGCGTCACGAAGATCGTCGTGATGCCGAGCTCTTTCTGGATGGAACGGATCTCGTCGCGCAGCGACACGCGCACTTTTGCGTCGAGCGCCGAGAGCGGCTCGTCGAGGAGCAGCACCCGCGGCTTCGGTGCGAGAGCGCGCGCCAGCGCCACGCGCTGCTGCTGGCCGCCGGAGAGCTGGTAGGGATAGCGGTCGCCGAATTTCTGCAGCTTGATCAGTTCCAGCATCTCGGCAACGCGTCTTGCCGCCTCGGCCTTCGCCATGCCGGCGACCTTCAGCCCGAAGCCGATATTCTGTGCAACCGTCAGGTTTGGGAACAGCGCATAGGCCTGGAACACCATGCCGATATTGCGCTGGTTCGGCCGCAGATTGGTAACGTCCCGGTCGCCGATCGAGATCGTTCCCGAAGTCGGCTCCTCGAAGCCGGCGACGATGCGGAGCACCGTCGTCTTGCCGCAACCCGAGGGCCCGAGGAAGGAAACAAATTCCCCGCGCCCGATGTCGAGATTGAAATCCTGCACCACGACATTCGGGCCGTAGGATTTCTGGACGCCCCGTATCGAAAGAAAAGTTTCGGCCATGGCTTGGGTTTCGCTCAACGGGGCTGATTTGCGGATTTGGGGGCGAAGCGCGACAGGATTTGGATGATCGACATGCACCCCCACGTTATTGCGAAGGCGATGATGGCCAGCGCCGAGGGTTCATAGGCGCGATTAGCACCAATATTCTGCAGATAGGGACCAAAGGCCGGACGGTTGAGCAGGCTCGCCATCGTGAATTCGCCGATGACGATGGCAAAGGTCAGAAACGCGCCCGACAGGACGGCGATGAGCACATTCGGCAGGATCACGCGGATGACGATCCGTGTCCATCCAGCGCCAAGAATCTGCGCGGCTTCGGTGAGCGTCCGGACATCGATCGTCGCCAGCCCCGTATCGACGGCGCGGTACATATAGGGCAGTGCCAGCGTCGCATAGCCGATGACCAAAAGCGCATCGGCGCCGCGCGTGCTCGCAAGGAACGGCAGCGGCGAGGACGAGCCGAACATCCTGATATAGCCGAAGACGATCACGATCGCCGGAATGACCAGCGGCAGAAGCGTGATGAACTCGACGACCGGCCGGAAGCGCGGCATACGAAGCCGGATCCAGTAGGCCGTGGGCACCACGAGGAGCACACCGAGCAGGATCGTAAAGACGGCGACGAGCACCGAGTAGAAGAACGTCGCCTGGAAATAGGGGTCGCCCAGCACCGATCGATAGGCGTCGAAGGAATACACGCCGCGCCGCATGCGCAGCGAAAATTCGAAAGTCGCGATCAGCGGCAACAGGAAATAAGCCGCGCCGACGCCGAAAGTGATCCAAGCCCAGAGCCGGCTTGTCTTCATTTCAGCCACCGATCACTGCGCGCCCGGAACCAGATGTAGAAGATGTTGGCGACGCCGGTGATGAAGATCATCCCGAAGGCCAGCGCATAACCGAGATGCGGGTTGTGCAGCACGTCGCCGCGGATTTGCGCGTAGAGGAGGATCGGCACGATATTGAGCTGCGAGCCGGTCAGCGCGTAGGCGGTGGCGATCGCGCCGAAGGCATTGGCGAAGAGGAGGAGAACCGTGCCGAGGAAGCTCGGCCAGAGAACCGGAATGACCACCATCCGCCAGTATTGCCAGGTCGTGGCGCCAAGCATGGCGGCGGCCTCTCCCCACTCCTTCTTCAGGCCGTCGACGGCCGGCGTGATGATCACCAGCATCAGCGGAATCTGGAAATAGAGATAGGTCAGCGTCAGCCCCCAGAAGGACAGGAGGTTGAAGCCGAGGGAATAGATATTCACCCCGAGCCAGTTGTTGAGGAGCACGGTCAGCAGCCCCAGCCGGCCGAGTGTCGCGATGAAGGCGAAGGCGAGCGGCACGCCGGCAAAATTCGAGGCGACGCCGGAGAATGTCACGGTCGCCGACCTCAGCCAGGGCGGCAGGCCGCCGCGCGAGATCGCTACTGCCATGGCCAATCCGACCACACCGCCGAGGACCGCCGAAGCAAGGCTGATGCGGATCGAAATCCAATAGGCGCTGACGATCGATGGCGCCGACAGCGCCAGGATATTGTCGAAGGTTATCTCGCCCTGATCGTTCTGGAAGGCGCCGACGACGAGATAGGTCGTCGGCAGGATCAGAAACATCAGCGCGAAGATCAGGAACGGGACGACACCAAGCCAATCGAGCGGCAGCCGGTAGCGGCGCACTGGCGCCGGCGGCGCGTCCTGCATCGCCGAACCGTCGGCTAGGCTGATCTCGGTCATTTGCCCCACGCGGTAAGAGGCCGGGCGGCGCGGACGCCGCCCGGTTTTTCGTCAATTACTGGATGCTCGCACCGACGACGCTGTCCCATTGCTTGGTGATCACATCCTTGAAAGCGGCCTGCTCGTCGAGCGACGGGAACACCGCCTTCTCGTACGACGCTGCCGGCGGCAGCTTGTCGAGCAGATCCTGCGGGATCGCCTTCTTGGCCGCGAGATCGTTGAAGCGGATCGGGTGGCAATATCCCTTCAGCCAGAGAAGCTGGCCTTCGTCGGAATAGAGATATTCCATCCACAGCTTGGCGGCGTTCGGATGCGGCGCGAAAGCGCTGATCGCCTGGACATAGACGCCGGCCACGACGCCCGAGGCCGGGACGATGACTTCGGCCTTCGGATTATCGAGGAAACCGTCGCGCCAGGAGAGACCGTTATAGTCCCAGGCGATCGCGACCGGTGTGGCGCCCTGCGCGATCGGCGCCGCCTTGGCGGTGATCGGCACGAAGTTGCCTTTCGCGTTCAGCTCCTTGAAGAATTCGAGGCCCTTCGCGCCCGCGGTCGCCGCGTCCGTAGCGCCGGCTGCGAGACCGGCGGCATAGACCGCCTGGATCCCCTGGTTGGACGTGCGCGGATCGCCGGCAAGCGCGACCGAATTGGCAAGTTCCGGCTTCAGGAGGTCGGCCCAGTCCTTGGGCACTTCCGTGACGATGTCGGTGTTCACGACGAAAGACAGAACCCCGTAATAGTCGCCGTACCAGAAGCCGTCGGCATCCTTGGCGCTGTCCGGGATCGAGTTCCAGGTCGCCACCTTATAGGGCGCGATGAGCCCTTCGGCCTTGGCCGTCGGACCGAAGGACAGGCCGACGTCGATGACGTCCGGCGCCTGCGGGCCCTTGTTGTCCTTGTTCGCCTTGATGGCTTCGATCTCGTCGGCCGATCCGGCGTCGGGGTTGAGCTCGTTGATCGTGATCTCGGGATATTTGGCTTTGAAGCCGGCGATGACGTCCCCGTAGCCGCACCAGTTGTGCGGCAAGGCAATCGTGGTGAGCTGGCCTTCCGTCTTGGCGGCGGCGATCAGCTCAGCCGATTGGCTGAACGCGACGCCGTTCGAAGCGGTAAGTGCCAGGGCAGTAATCGACACCGTGCATAACCAGGTGGCTTTCATGTTCGTTTTCCCTTGAGTGGAAGCTGAAGCTGTCAACGAAAATGTCAGGACGGCAGGACGTGGTGTTGTCGATATCGCGCCTTTGCGAAGGTTCCATGTCACTCTAGTTGTGACATTTTTGCGCCTCGCCGGCTACAGCACTCGTTACAGGATGAACTGGTTTTCTGGGGGCCGCCACTCCCCTGCGACTGCTCAATAGCCGGCAAACAAAAGCGACGCCGACCTCACGGCCGCGAACCGGTATCGGCGGATGGCGGGCGTCAGCGTTGGCCGAGCGAGCCCCCGGAAGCTTTCCGTTGCCGGTGACATATCTGTCTCGGGTTCGCGTCAGCCGCTCGATAGCGGCAAGTCCGGTGGCCTACGCTTTCCTCACAATTACTTTGAATAATCAATCAATTCGCGCCGGAAATTCAGGGCTTGTTTACGAAACCGGAGGACACTCGGGCAACTCGAAATGGGCGCTCATATCGGGGGCGCAATGGAAGAAAACTGGGAAAATCGACGTGTCGATCGACGCGTCCGGACGCTGAAGGGCGGACGGATCGTCTACAATGGCGGCTATGCGGTCGCCAATTGCACGGTCAAGAACCAGTCGGAAAGCGGCGCGATGCTGGAGACCGACGATATCCTCGGAATCCCGTCGGAATTCATCCTCTACATCAACCCCGAACGGGACGGCCGGCCCTGCCGGATTGCCTGGCGCGCCGGCCCCAAGATGGGCGTCGCCTTCACCGGTCCGCCCATCATGCACCAGCAGACCGAAGCTCCGAAACGCGCCATCAAGCGCCGCGACCAAGGTTACTGAGGGCGGCATTTCATCGCTGCCCGGCTGTGTTTGCACGCCGACAAATCTGCTATTCCTCCTGGGTAACCGATTTTTGACGCTCCGCGAACGCTCGCGGACCCATGATCCCTGGAGAGATAGATGGCGCGCGCATTTGCCGGACTTTGGCCCCCCGTTTGTACTGCTTTCGCTGACGACGGGTCCGTCGATAACAAACGTACCGTTCGCCACAGCAAGGCGCTCCTTGCCGACGGGGCCGAAGGTCTTGCCATTCTCGGCACGACCAGCGAGGCCAACTCGCTCTCCCTCGACGAGCGCCGCAAGCTCATCGACGCCCATCTCGAAGGCGGCATCGAAGCCGACCGCCTGATGCCCGGCACCGGCGCCTGCGCCGTCGACGACGTCGTCGCGCTGTCGAAGCATGCCTACGAGATCGGCGCCTCGGGCGTCCTCATGCTGCCGCCCTTCTATTACAAGAAGGTTCCGGACGACGGCGTCTACACCTTCTACGCGCGCGTCATCGACAAGCTCGGCGCCAAGGCGCCGCCGATCATGCTCTATCACATCCCGCCGATGGCGGCGGTCGGCTTCTCGCTCGAGTTGATCGGCCGGCTGACGGAAGCCTATCCCGAGATCATCCTCGGCATGAAGGACTCCTCCGGCGATGCCGAGAACACGCTTGCCGTGATCAAGGCTTTCCCGAAATTCGCAGTCTTCCCCGGCGCCGAGCTCTATCTCGTCCGCGCCATGAAGGCCGGCGGCCGCGGCTGCATCTCGGCGACGGCCAACGTCAACGCCGCCGGCATCAGCAACCTCCTCAAGAAGTGGCAGAGCCCGGAGGCCGACGCGCTGCAGGAAGAGTTGAACCTCGTCCGCAAGGCGGTCGAAGCACGCGGCAACATTCCGGGTTGCAAGGCGATCCTCGCCGACCGCTACAACGACAAGGCCTGGAACAATGTCCGGCCGCCGCTCGTCTCGCTCGCCGAGAAGCCGACCGCCGAACTCCTCGCCGACCCGGCGATCAGGAAGCTGCAGGAATCCGTCGCGGCCTGACGCCCGACCGGAATCGGGCCTTCGCCGCCAATGCGGCGAAGGCCATCCTTGCCCGCGTCACGCCGGCTTGTGGTGGGCGTGCCAGTGCCAGGCGATATCCACCCGCCGCGGCAGCCAGACCTTGTCGTGGCTCGCGACATAATCGAGGAAGCGGGCAAGCGCCTGCGTCCGGTTCGGCCGGCCGGCGAGCCGGCAGTGTAGGCCGATCGACATCATCTTCGGGTTGCCCTTGCCGCCCTCGGCATAGAGATAGTCGAAGCCGTCCTTGAGATAATTGAAGAACTGGTCGCCGGCGCTGAAGCCGGACGGCGTCGCGAAGCGCATATCGTTGGCGTCGAGCGTGTAGGGAACGACCAGGAACGGATCCTTGGCGCCGCCGATCCAATAGGGCAAATCGTCGGCATAGGCGTCGGACGAATAAAGGAAGCCGCCCTCCTCCACCGCCAGGTCGACGGAGTTCAGCGACGTCCTGCCCTGATACATGCCGAGCGGACGCGAGCCGGTCAGTTCGGTGTGGAGCCGTATCGCTTCCCTGATATGGCGGCGCTCCTCTTCCTTCGGCACGTCGCGATAGTCGATCCATTTGAGACCATGGCTGGCGATCTCCCAGTCGGCCTCCTTCATCGCCGCGACGATCTCGGCATTGCGTTGCAGCGCCATCGCAATCGCAAAAACGGTCACCGGCACGGCGCGGTCGGTGAACAGCCGCCACAGGCGCCAGAAGCCGGCGCGCGAGCCATATTCGTAGATCGATTCCATGTTCATGTGGCGCATGCCCGGCCAGGGTTGCGCACCCGGAATCTCCGACAGGAAGGCTTCCGACGCGGCGTCGCCATGCAGGATATTGTTCTCGCCGCCCTCCTCGTAATTGATCACGAATTGCACGGCGACACGGGCGTCGCCCGGCCATTTCGGATCGGGAGGATTGCGGCCGTAGCCGATCATGTCGCGCGGATAAGTGTCGTCCATCAAGGCGCCCTTCTGACTTCCCGCGAAGTTTGCAGCGCACCAACCGCATTGCAAGCCCGCTTGGTCGAAACGAGACAGTCGCGTCCGTCAAGGAACTGTTAACCTTACGGGCGGAACCTTTGGGGAGGCTGGTGATTCTATAGGTTCGGCGATTGGGAGACTCCGATGGCGGATCGACTGGAAAGCGACGCGGTCAGCGAGGACCTTTACGAAGGTCCCTGCTTCGACCAGATCCTGGAACACCGGATCGAAGCGATGCATGACCTTCTCGACCGGATGGCTCCGGTGAGCGCGTCTGTCGCTTTGAAGACGCTGCGGGATACCTTTCCCGAGGCTTCGCTAGCCCAGCGCGTGCAGGCTCTCTCGGTGCGGCGCCACTAACAGCCGCGTCATTCACTCCCCTTCCACTCACCGGAAATCGCGATAGTCGGCAATCAGCCTGTGTGGGCCGCGGCCTATGGCTCCTTGTGAGGCGCCGCCTCGGGGCTCGTGGCCGGCGGCGTGGCGGCCAGGCGCCGGTGATAGGTCGACCACGAGACCGGCAGCAATCCGAGATAGATCAGCGTGCAGATCGCCAGCGTCTCGAAGGGGAAGCTCAGCAGCAGCGCGACATAGACCACGACCAGCACGAAGAACGGCAGCACGCTCTCGCGCGGGATGCGCCGGCCGACGAGCTTGCCCGACCAGGTCGGAAACTTGCTGATCATCAGCACGCCGATCGTCAGCGTATAGAAAAGCACCAGCGGCGCCGTCAGCAGCCCGTGCGGCACGCCGACCTGTTCCAGATAGAAGGGCAAGAGCACCGTCATCGCACCAGCCGGGGCGGGAATGCCGACGAAATAATTCGCCTGCCATTCCGGCCGGTTGGGATCATCCAGCGCCACGTTGAAGCGGGCCAGGCGCAGGGCGCCGCAGATCGCGAAAATCATCGCCGCGATCCAGCCGAGCGAGCGAATCTCGTCGAGCGCCCAGACATAGATCAGGATAGCCGGCGCCACGCCGAAATTGAGGAAGTCGGTCAGCGAGTCGAGTTCAGCCCCGAAGCGCGAGGTCGACTTCAGGAAACGCGCTACCCGCCCGTCGATGCCGTCGAGGAAGGCCGCGATGAAGATCGCCGCAAAAGCCGCGTCGAAGCGTAGTTCGATGCTCATGCGGATCGAGGTCAGGCCGGCGCAGAGGGCCAGCAGCGTGACGAGATTGGGAACGATCGACCGGACGGGAATCGAGCGCAGCTGGTTGACGCGACGGCGGCGCGGTGAATCGTCGGGATCGAAGGGCGGGAAGATATTGGTCATGGATCAGTCTATCCGGACACGCCGCTCGGACGGCTCCTGGTCGAAGCTGGCCAGCACCGTTTCGCCGGCAATCGCCGTCTGGCCTTCGGAAACCAGAATCTGCGCGCTGAGCGGTAAATAAACATCGACCCGCGACCCGAAGCGGATCAGGCCGAAGCGCTGCCCCGGCGACAGGCTGTCATTCTCGCGGACGAAACAGAGGATGCGCCGGGCAACCAGCCCGGCGATCTGCACGACGCCGATGGGGCCATGCGCGCTCTCGACGACGAGGCCGTTGCGCTCATTGTCCTCGCTCGCCTTGTCGAGGTCGGCATTGAAGAACTTGCCGGGCGTATAGACGATTTTTGTAACCCGGCCGGCCAGCGGTGAACGGTTCACATGGCAGTCGAAGACGCTCATGAAGATCGACACGCGGCGGCGGGTCTGCTCGCCGAGGCCGAGCTCGCGCGGCGCCATGCCGACCGCCACCGCGATGACGCGGCCGTCGGCGGGGCTCACCACGAGCCCCGGCGCCAGAGGCGTGACGCGCGGCGGATCGCGGAAGAAACAGACGCACCAGATCGTCAGGATCAGGCCGATCCAGAAGATCGGCGCCCAGAACCAGCCGAAAAACAGCGTCACGAAGGCGAAGATCGCGATGAAGGGGTAACCTTCGGGGCGGATCGGCACGAGCATCGAGCGCATCGAGTCGAGGATTGACGCCATTCACTTCACCCGGCGGCAAGTCGAATCGTGGAGCCGGCGGCCGCCTGCCCGCTCCGGCCGGTAAAAAGCATGGATCGGCCGGCAAGTGAAGGCGGCGGTGGCGCGGCCATCTATTCGGCCGGCACCGCTTCTTCGCGGCCCTGCCGGCCGGCCAGGCGCCGGTCGTCTTCCTCGACTTCGCGCAGCACCTCAGCCGCCTGCGCCGCCTGCCGCTGCCGGTTCCACATCGAGGCATAGAGCGCGCCCAGACGGATGAGGTCGTCATGCGTGCCGCGCTCGACGATCCTGCCGCCGTCGAGGACGATGATCTCGTCGGCATGGATGACGGTCGACAGCCGATGCGCGATGATCAGCGTCGTCCGGCCCGACGACACCCGCTCCAGCGCCGCCTGGATCTCGCGCTCGGTGTGGATGTCGAGCGCCGACGTCGCCTCGTCGAGGATCAGGATCGGCGGCGCCTTGAGCACGGTGCGGGCAATCGCGACGCGCTGCTTCTCGCCGCCGGAAAGCTTCAGCCCGCGTTCGCCGACCTGCGTCTCGTATTTGTCGGGCAGGATCTCGATGAACTCGCCGATCTGGGCCGTCGCGGCGGCCTGCCTGACCTCGTCGTCGCTCGCATCCGGGCGTCCATAGCGGATATTGTAGGCGATGGTATCGTTGAAGAGGACGGTATCCTGCGGGACCATGCCGATCGCCGTGCGGAGCGATTCCTGGGTCACGTCGCGGATGTCCTGGCCGTCGATCAGGATCGCTCCCCCGGTCACCTCATAGAACCGGAACAGGAGCCGCGAGATCGTCGACTTACCTGCCCCCGACGGCCCGACGATCGCCAGCGTCTTGCCCGACGGGATCTCGAAGCTGATGTCCTTCAGGATCGACCGCTCCGGATCGTAGTGGAAATCGACGTGATCGAAGCGGATGCCGGCGCCGGCAATCACCAGCTCCTTGGCGTTCGGACGGTCGACGATTTCCGGCTTCACGCCGAGAAGATCGAACATGGATTCGATGTCGATCAGCCCCTGCTTGATCTCGCGATAGACGAAGCCGATGAAATTGAGCGGGATCGAAAGCTGCATGAGCAGCGCATTGATCAGCACGAAATCGCCGATCGTCTGCTCGCCGCGCATGACCGCCGCACCCGACATCATCATGCAGATCGTCATGCCGACCGTGAAGATGATCGTCTGCCCGATATTCAGCCAGGACAGCGACGTCCAGATGCGGATGGCGGCGCCTTCATAGCGCTCCATGGAGCGATCGAAGCGGCCGGCCTCCATCTTCTCGTTGCCGAAATATTTGACGGTCTCGAAATTGAGGAGGGAGTCGATCGCCTTCGAATTCGCGTCGGTGTCGGAATCGTTCATCGTCCGGCGGATCTTGATCCGCCAGTCCGAAGCCTTCACCGTGAACCAGACATAGAGCCAGACGGTGACGGCAATGACGACCAGATACACCCAGTCGAACTGGTAGGTGATGACGCCGGCCGCCAGGATGAATTCGAGGACCGTCGGCAGGCTGTTCAAGACCGTGAAGCGGACGATCGTTTCGATGCCGGCGACGCCGCGTTCGATGATCCGGGTCAGCCCGCCTGTCCGCCGCTGCAGGTGGTAGCGGAGCGACAGGGCGTGCATGTGCACGAAGGTCTTGTAGGCGAGCTGCCGCACGGCATGCTGCCCGACCTTGGCGAACAACCCGTCGCGGAGGTTGTTGAAGGAGTTCATCAGGATGCGGCCGACGCCGTTGGCGACCACCAGCATGATCGGCACGGTGAGCGCGATCGTCAGGCCGAGGCTGACGGCATCGGCCCTGCCGTCGACGCCGGGGGCGGTCAGCGCGTCGGTCGCCCATTTGTAGGTGTAGGGGACGAGGACCGTGATGACCTTCGCCGCCACCAGGATCGCAAGCGACACGACGACGCGCTGCTTGAGGTCGGGGCGACCCGCCGGCCACATATAGGGCCACAGGCTCGCCAGCGTCTTGAACATCGACTCCGGCTTGCGATCCGCGGCCTGTGCGTCGCTGCTGCTGGTCACGGCGTCGCGCCCGCGCAAGCTGCCTTGAGCGCGGCCGGATGGAGCCATATCTCGTATGGGAAGCCCGCCGTCTCCCCACGCCGCTCATCGACCCGGCAAAAAGCCGGGATGGAGCGCGCCGGAGGCGCGGCCGCCTGGATTTCGTTGTCTGGAGAGGGCATTGGCGTCTTTGTGGTTGCGGCTACTGCCATATGGCCGTTCGTGGAGTGATTTCAACCTTCCTGCCTGGTGAAAGCAGGCAGCGATTGTCGTGAAAACGGCGCATCGAGGGCCGGTGAAACGGCAAATCCGGCAAGGTCTCCAGGGAGAAAAAGACGATGGAACCGATGTCTTTCGGCATGTCGCTGGTCGAGATCACCTGGCTGAACGTGCTCCTGTCCGGCGACAATGCCCTGGTCATCGCGCTTGCCTGCCGCCGGTTGGAAGGCCGCCAGAGAAGGCTCGGCATCATCTTCGGCGCCGGAGCCGCGGTGCTCCTGCGCATCGTCTTCACGGCCGGCGTGACGTTCATCCTGCGCTTTCCGTTCCTGCGTGCCGGCGGCGCCGTCCTCCTCCTCTGGATCGCCGTGAAGCTCCTCCTCGGCGAGGAAGGCGGCGACGACTCGGTCGCCGCGCCCAACTCCCTCTGGAAGGCCGTCTGGACCGTGGTCGTCGCCGACGTCGTCATGAGCCTCGACAATGTCCTGGCGATCGCCGCCGCCGCCCACGGCTCGACGTTGCTGATCGTCATCGGCCTCGCCATCTCGGTGCCGATCGTCGTGATGAGCTCGACGCTGATCGTCACTATCCTGAACCGCCTGCCGATCCTGATCTGAATCGGCGCCGGCTTCCTCGGCTGGATCGCCGGCGAGATGCTCGCCGCCGACGAAGCCGTGATGTCCTATGTGCCGGTCGAAATCCCGGAAATTGTCGTCGCCGCCGCCTTCGCGGCCTTCGTGCTGGTCGCCGGCTGGGCGCTCAACCGGATGCACGGCAAGAAGGCCGAAGCCCCGGAGGACGCAGGCACCTAGAGCTACCGGCGCCGCTCTCCCAACGAAGAGCGCCGACTCCTAGTTCTGCCAGCTCGTGTCGCCGGCCGGCAGCACCATGACCTGACCGGGATAGATCCGGTCGGGATTGCGGATCTGGTCGCGGTTGGCCTGATAGATGGTCGAATAGCGGATGCCCTTGCCGTAGAGCTCGCGCGAAATCCGCCAGAGATTGTCGCCGCGCTTGATGATCACGGTCATCGGCCCGGCAACGCTGCCCGACACTTCCGCCGACCCATCATCGCCGCTCTCACTCGATTGCTTCAGCGCGGCAACCTCGATCTCGCGCTCGAAGGGCACCTCGGCCCGGACGATCACCGCGCCGCTGCCCGCCTCGACTTGGTCGGCCCGGATCGTATAGTCGCCGGGCGCCACCTCGCGCTTGGTCTCGAGCAGCCAGGTGCCGCCGTCATTCGGCTCAGCCTCGCCGATCAGTTCGTCGTCGAGATAGACACGCACCGGATCCTTGGTCGTCGCGGTGCCCGCGACGAAGAGCGCGCCATCGGTCTCGGCCTCGACCGCCGCGACGCCGACCTGTGGCGCCGGTTTTGCAGGAGCTGTCTCTGCAGCCGGCGGTGTCGCCGGCGCCTCGGCTGCGGTTTCCGGCGCGGCCGGCCCGCTGCCCGGCGGGGCGGCTGCAGGCGCGCCGCCGGAGCTTTCTCCGCCGACAACCGGCGGCTCGGCCGTGGCGATTTCGCTTTCCGGCGTCGATCCGGCCGAAGGTGTTTCGCTTGATCCCGTTCCCGCCGGTGCTTCCGCCCTTGACGGCGCCGAAGGTGCGGTCGACGGCGCGACGGCTGTCTCGATTTCCGCCGGCGCGGCAGAACCGTCGGGCGTGGCGGCGGTCTCGGGTGTCGAAGGCGTTGCGCCGGGCTCGGGCGAAGCCTCGGGCGCCAACGCGACATCGGCGCTTCCCGGCGCCTGCATCACCGCACTCGGCGCGTCCGGCGTGCTGAGCACGACCAGCGGCTGTTCCTTTTTGTCTTCCGGCACTGCGACCGCGACGCGCTGGTCGGACAGCGTCACCGTCGATTTGTCTGGCGAGGTGGTGCGGATGGCGAGGTCATGCGAGCCCGGCGGCAGCGGCTTCTCGAGAACCAGCGCCCACTCGCCGCGTTCATTGGCTTCCGCGGTCGCCACCGCTTCCGGTCCGTCGAGGACCTCGACCTTGGTGTTTGGCGCGGCGAGGCCGGCGATCACCGTCTCGCCCGACGGCTCGACGCGGACGATATCGAAGGTCGGCACGTCGCCGGCCGCAGGTGCTGCCGTTTTGCCTGAAGGCGTTTCGGCCGCCGATTCGGCGGAGGATGTCGTTGCATCGCTGCCGGCGGCGTCCGGCGCCGTTGCGCTCGATCCAGCGGTTTCTCCAGCCGGAGCCGTTACATCCGGTGCCGCGGCGGTCTCGCCCGCGCCGGTGCCGGCGCCCTCGGCGGCCACCGGCGCTTCGGCGGATTCCGCAGGCGTTTCAGCGGCTTGCTCGCTTTCGGCCGGTGTCGAGGCGTCTTCCGCCGTCGTGATGTCGCTGGCGATGCGGACCATGTCGTAGCCGTTCTGCACCAGCCACCATGCGCCGAAGATCAGGGCGGCAAGCACGATCAGGCCGATAAGACGCCTCATGGAGTTCGATCCTCAAAAATGTGGCACCGCACAAGCTTAGTCTTACACGGGCTTTGAACCGCGCGACAAGGCGACGCTTTTGCCGCCTCCCTCGCTTGACGCCCGGCCGCCGACGATGCAACACCGGCCCCATGGCTGAACTCAAAAGCATCTGCGTCTATTGCGGCTCCAACGCCGGAACCGACTCCGAATATCGCGACGCCGCCGAAAAGCTCGGACGCGCGATGGCGGCTGCCGATATCCGCCTCGTCTATGGCGGCGGCGCCGTCGGGCTGATGGGCATCATCGCCCGCACGGTCATGGCCAATGGCGGCAAGGTGACGGGCATCATCCCGCAATTCCTCAAGGACCGCGAGGTCATGCTGAGGGAGGTCACCGAGCTTCAGGTCACCGCCGACATGCATGAGCGCAAGCGCTCCATGTTCGAGCAGTCGGACGCCTTCGTTGCGCTCCCCGGCGGCATCGGCACGCTGGAAGAGGTCGTCGAGATGATGACCTGGGCGCAGCTCGACCAGCACAAGAAGCCGATCCTCATCGCCAACATCAACGGCTTCTGGGACACGCTCATCGCGCTGTTCCAGCGGATGACCGATGACGGCTTCCTGCACAAGGCCTTCCTCGGCAATCATGTCGACCTGCCGGTGCATTTCTGCGACACGGTCGAGGCGATCGTCCCGACCCTGAAGAAGGCCGTCGCCGGCGTCCCCCGCCCGGCGCTCGAAGCGGCGCCGCCGGCGGGCGTGTAGGCGCGGGCCGCTACGCGGCCCCGACGCCCGCCTTGACCAGCTTGTAGACGATCGAATCCGTCAGCGCCTCGAACGACGCGTCGACGATATTCTCCGATACGCCGACCGTGAACCAGCTGTCGCCCGATGCGTCCGAGCTCTCGATCAGGACGCGCGTCACCGCCGACGTGCCGCCATTGAGGATACGGACCTTGTAGTCGACGAGGTCGAGGTCGGCGATCGTCTCCCGATAGACGCCGAGATCCTTGCGGAGCGCCCGGTCGAGCGCGTTGACCGGACCGTTGCCCTCTGCCGCCGAGATCAGCTCTTCGCCGGCAATGATCAGCTTGACCACGGCCAGGCTTACGGTGATCCGCTCGCCCATCGCATTAACCCGATGCTCGACATTCACGTCGAACTGCCGGACGTCGAAATAATCCGGCACGGTGCCGAGCGTCCGTCGCGCCAGGAGCTCGAAGGAGGCGACCGCGCCTTCATAGGAATAGCCCCTCGCCTCGCGCTCCTTCACCTCGCGGAGCAGCGTGTCGAGCCGTGGATCGTCCCTGGCCACCGACAGGCCCATCCGTTGCAGCTCGGAAAGAACATTCGCGCGGCCGGCCTGATCCGACACCAGGATGTGGCGGCGGTTGCCGACCTTCTCCGGCGGCACATGCTCATAGGTCTTGGGATCGCGGACGATCGCCGAGGCATGGATGCCGGCCTTGGTTGCGAAGGCGCTGGCGCCGACATAGGGCGCCTGCCGGTTCGGCGCCCGGTTCACCAACTCGTCGAAGCGGCGCGAGATCCGCGTCAGGTCGGCAAGACCGTCCTCGCTAACGCCGATCTCGAAGCGATCGGCGTAGGCAGGCTTCAACAGAAGCGTCGGGATCAGCGAGGTCAGATTGGCATTGCCGCAGCGCTCGCCGATGCCGTTCAGCGTGCCCTGGATATGGCGCACGCCGCCCCGCACCGCGGCCAGCGAATTGGCGACTGCCTGCTCGGTGTCGTTATGCGCGTGGATGCCGAGATGATCGCCTGGGATCACCTTCGCCACCTCGCGGACGATCGCCTCGACTTCCTCCGGCAGCGTGCCGCCATTGGTTTCGCAGAGCACGACCCAGCGCGCACCGGCATCGTAAGCCGCCTTGGCGCAAGAGAGCGCGTAGGCCGGGCTGTTCTTGTAGCCGTCGAAGAAATGCTCGCAATCGACCATGACTTCCTTGCCGGCGTCCCTTGCGGCTTTGACCGATTGGGTGATGCCGTCGAGATTCTCTTCGTTGCTGACGCCGAGCGCGACCTGCACCTGATAGTCCCAGCTTTTCGCAACGAAGCAGATCGCGTCGGACTTGGCGTCTATCAGGGCGCGGAGGCCCGGATCGTTGGAGGCACTGATGCCGGCCCGCTTCGTCATGCCGAAGGCCGTGAAGGCGGCGCGCTCGGTCCGCTTCTTGGTGAAGAAGGCGTCGTCGGTCGGGTTGGCGCCGGGATAGCCGCCCTCGACATAGTCGACGCCCAGCCGGTCGAGCATCTCGGCTACGAAGATCTTGTCCTCGAGCGTGAAGTCGACGCCGTTGGTCTGCGCGCCGTCGCGCAACGTGGTGTCGAAGAGATAAAGCCGTTCCTTGCTCATGACGTCGCTCCGCGGCGCGCGACGGCATGAGTTTTGTTTGTCCGTCCTCGACGTTTCGCGCCTGCGGGCGGACGGGTGCGCAATGTCGTGTCGAAGAGGTAAAGCCGTTCCTTACTCATAAAACTCGTTTCCGGCGCGGGCTCGCGCTCATAGTCTCGGTGGCCATTCGGCCGTGTCGTGATCGGGGTGCTGATGGTTGCTTCGACGCACTGTGGCTGCGAGTTCGGGCTCATCGTCTTCGGTCGAGATGTCGCCCGGCAGCGAAGCCAGCTCGTCGAAGTAAGTAATTCGGCCCTCGATGCCGTCCTGGCCCAGCGGCTTGACGCGATCCGGCTCGTCGAGCGAGCCGATCGAAACGGAGATCCGATTTTTCGCGAGATAACGGAATGACAGCGGCGTGCCGCAATCGCGGCAGAAACCGCGCTCGACGATGTCGGAGCTTCTGAAGATCGACAGCTTGCCGCGCGTCACCTCGAACTTGTCGAGCGGCACACCGGCGAGCGGCGCGAAAAAGGATCCGAAAGCCTTCTGGCACATCCGGCAATGGCAGATGGACGGCTCGGTCGGAATCGCGTGCAGGCGATAGCGGACTGCCCCACACTGGCAGCCACCGGTCAGAGCATGCGGGTCGGTCATGGCTGTCCTCCGGTCCAGCTTTCGGTGTCGTGATCGGGATGCTGGTAGCTGAGGACGCTACGCTTCAGCGCCTCCTGCTGTGCACCTTCCTCCGGCGTTCGCATGGGCAAGGTCGGTATCGCATCGACGAAGGAAAGCTTGTCCTCCGGATTCACCTGGATCGTCGGCGCGGCCAGCGTCGGATCGTCGAACGCGCCGATGGCAAGCCCGATTGCCTCATCGTCGCCTTCATAGGTCAGCGGCGTGCCGCAATCCGCGCAGAAGCCGCGGCTCGCCTTGTTCGAACTCCGGAAGCGCTTGGGTTCGCCCCGCGTCCATTCAACCCCGAAGCCCGCCACCAGAGGCGCGTAGAAGGAGCCGAACTGCTTCTGGCACATGCGGCAATGGCAAAGTCCGCCGCGCCCGATGCGCTCGACACGAAAGCGCACGGCGCCGCACTGGCAGCCGCCAGTCAGGGTATTGTGTGCTTCCGCCATGACAACCTTCCCGCCTATTCGGGCTTGTGACAGACGACTTCGATATTGTGCCCGTCGGCATCGAGCACGAAGGCAGCGTAATAGTCCGGGTGGTGCAGCGGCCTGAGGCCGGGACCACCATTGTCCGCGCCGCCGGCGGCAATCGCCGCCTTGTAGAATTCGTCGACCTGCGCCCGCGTTTCGGCGCGGAAGGCGACGTGGATGCGCGGCGTCGTCTTGCCGGCATCGGCGAGCCAGAGGAACGGCTTGCCGTCGGCGCCGAGGCCGCAGACATCGACATTGCCGGTCATGCTCGCCGGAAATTCCATCATGATCGCGACGCGGAGCGGCTTCAGCGCCGCCGCATAGAATGTCTTCGCCGCCGCATAGTCCGACACGCTGAGGCTGGTGTGGTCGATCTCAATTGTCATTGCTCGCTCCTCCCTGGCCGGTCGCCGCGGCAAGCGTCTTCACCATCGTCGTGTTGCTCAGCCATTCGCCGGCGCGCAACACCGAGTTGCGGCGATCCGGCTGATAGCCGCGCCCGGCGAAGAAATCCCGCGCCGTGTCGCTGGCATCGACCGTCAGCTTCTTGCCGCCGCGCGCGCCGGCAAGCTTCTCCAGCGCGTCGATCAGCATGGTCGCGACGCCCTGCCGCGCCGCTTCCGGGTGAACGTAAAGCATCTCGATATGGTCGCCTCCCTTGAGCGACGCGAAGGCGACCGGCTCCTCGGCCAGCGTGGCGACAAGCGTCAGCTGCGCCGCAAGCCTTGCGGCGAAAGCCGGAACATCCTCGGCTGACGACATCCACGCCTTCTGCTGCTCGGCGCTGTAGTCGTCCTCGGTCAGCCCTTCGATGCTCGCACGAAAGATGTCCGCGAGCTGCGGCGCATCCGCCGGCAGCATCGGCCGCATCCGGTAAGGAGGACGCGCCTGCGCCATCACCGCCGAACCTCCCAGGTCGTCACCAGTTCGCCGGTCTCAGGGTCCTTGGCATCCATCAGGATGATGCCGAGGGCTTCAATCTCGGCGCGGATACGGTCGGCCTCGGCGAAGTCCTTGGCCTTACGAGCCGCGACACGCGCGGCAACGAGCCCCGCGACATCGCCGGCGCTCTCGGAGACCGCCTTGGTACGCCCCTCCTGCCATGAACGGAACTTGGCGGCCGAAATACCGAGAAGATCGAGTGCACCGGAAAGCTCTGCCGCGGCCTTCCTGCCGGCAAGCGCATGCAGTTCGGCTATCGCCCGCGGCGTATTGAGGTCGTCTTCCAAGGCGAGCCTGATCTCATCCGGCACGAGCGGCTCAGCGGCTTCGGCGGCGATTTCCGTCCAGTGGCTCAGCGAGCGTTCGCTCTCCTCCAGCGCCTTCACCGTCCAGTCGATCGGCTGGCGGTAATGGGTCTTCAGCATGCTCAGCCGCACCACCTCGCCCGGCCAGTCCTTCAGGACCTGATTGATCGTCACGAAATTCCCCAGGCTCTTGGACATCTTCTCGCCCTCGACCTGCAGGAAGCCGTTATGCAGCCAGTAATTCGCCAGCACGGCCGTGCCGTGGGCGCAGCGCGATTGCGCGATCTCGTTCTCATGATGCGGGAAGACGAGGTCGATGCCGCCGCCATGGATGTCGAATGTCTCGCCGAGCAGCGCACCGGCCATCGCCGAGCATTCGATATGCCAGCCCGGACGCCCCGCGCCCCAGGGTGACGGCCAGGCCGGCTCGCCGGGCTTCGACGGCTTCCACAGGACGAAGTCCATCGGGTCGCGCTTGTAGGGCGCGACATCGACGCGGGCGCCGGCGACCATCTCGTCGAGCGTCCGGTTGGAGAGCTTGCCGTAGTCGCGCATCGACGGCACGTCGAAGAGCACATGGCCTTCGGCCGCATAGGCATTGCCGCGCTCGATCAACTGCCCGATCAGCCGCAGCATGTCGGTCGGCGCCTCGGCCCGGCTGATATATTCCGTGGCGCGCGGTTGGAAGGTGGGATCGAGGCAACCGAGTGCAGCGACATCCTCGCGGAATTGCGTCTCGGTTTTCGTCGTGACTTCGCGGATCGCCTCGTTCAGCGGCAGATGCGGATATTCCTCCGCCGCCCGCGCGTTGATCTTGTCATCAACGTCCGTGATGTTGCGGACATAGGTGACGTGGCTCTCGCCATAGAGATGGCGGAGCAGGCGGAAGAGCACGTCGAAGACGATCAGCGGCCGCGCATTGCCGATATGGGCAAAGTCGTAGACCGTCGGCCCGCAGACATACATGCGTATGTTCGAAGGATCGATCGCGACGAAATCGTCTTTCGTCCGCGTCAGCGTATTGTGAAGGCGCAAGCCCATACGAAACGTCCCTTGCCCGCCGGCCGGGGCGATCCTCGAATCTTTTGTCGGTGCAAAAAGAGGACGGCCTCAGCCAGCTTGAAAAGCTAGCCGGTAATAATCCCGAGGATGCAAATGGCGCGTGAACGCGTCGAAGCCGTCATGGCGCGGTCATGGCCTATTTGTCCGCCCGCCGTCAAGCGTCTCGCTGGCTTCCGCCGCCGAAACCGGCGCCTCGCACAAGCCTTCCGGTATCGTATGCCCGCCCTATTTCAGAAGGGCGCGGCGGAGTTTGGAGGGGCGAAATCGGCAGAAAACCGGCATATCCCGGCCTATCCGGATGGATTTTCATCCTTCTGGCGATGCTGCTGGTCGCCTTCGCGACGGAGGGTGCGTCGGCGCGGCCGGTCGCCTTCGGTGACAGCAACACGGCCGGCGACGGTGTCGGCAAGAGCCACGCTTGGCCGGCCCTTGTCGAAAGGCTTCTCCGCGCCAAGGGCTACGACGTGACGATACGCAATGCCGGCGCCTCCGGCGACACCACGGCCGAGGCGCTTGCCCGTTTCGATCGCGCCTTTCCCGAGGGCACCGATGCGGCGATCGTGTTCCTCGGCCGCAACGACATGCGCTTCGACACCCCGGTTGCCCGCACCAACGCCAATATCGAGACGATCGTTTCCCGCCTCCGCCAGCGCGGCATCGAGGTTCTGCTGATCGGCTTCGAGCCCTACGACTTCTCGAAGATCGCCAAAGCGCAAGGCGCCGCCTACTACCCGGATTTCTTCGCCAGCGTGGCGCGGGACGGAAAAAAGCTGCGCCGCTATATCCTGCCGCTCGACCTCTTCCACCACCTGAATCCATCCGGCCATAAGGTCGTCGCCGAGCATCTTCTGCCGGCGGTCGAAGGGCTCGCCGAACAGCGCCGCTGACTGAAATTTTATGGCTAACAATTCCCTAATCATTTCATTCAGCTACGGTTCAGCCGACGACTCGTAAAACGCTCCTCAGATGCGTTCTTATGGAGTTGAGGCCGTGGCCAACCGTTTTTATGCTTTCACCTTTCTCGCCCTTTTCGTCGGCATTGCGCTAACGGAATTCGTGGCTTGAGAAACAGCGCCCCTGCCCTTGGAGCTTCGTCGTCATCCCGCTATGTCACGACGAACGCTCCACGGTCGGAACCGGCATGACGGCAATCATCCAACTCGCAATCGCCCTCGCAGTCGCTCTTCTCGCCGGCAGCGCCGAAGCAGCTGTCGACAAGCGCGGCCTCGAACGCGCCTTCGGCCAATGGATCGAGAACGACATCCGGCCGGAGGCGAAAGCCGCCGGCGTTTCAAAGAAGACCTTCGATGCCGCCTTCAAGGGCGTCACGCTCGACTGGGAGATGCCGGAGCTTCATCCGCCCGGCGCTCCCGCCGACAAGCCGCGCCCCGAACATCAGTCGGAGTTCGGCAGCCCCGGCAATTATTTCAATGAGAAGCGGCTCGACGGGCTGGTCGCGCAGGGCCGCGCCCGCATCGCCAAATGGAAAGACACGCTCGACGGTATCGAGGCGCGCTATGGCGTGCCGGCCGGCATCGTCGTCGGCATCTGGGCGCGCGAGTCGAGCTTCGGCGAAGCATCGATCCCGCATGCCGCGATCCGCACGCTCGCCACCCATGCCTTCATCGGCCGCCGGCCGGAGCTGTTCCGCAAGGAACTGATCGCCGCCCTGCAGATCCTGCAGAATGGCGACACCAGCGCCGCCAGGATGAAAAGCTCCTGGGCCGGCGCACTCGGCCAGCCGCAATTCCTGCCCTCGCATTTCCTGAAATATGCCGTCGATTTCGACGGCGACGGCAAGCGCGACATCTGGAACTCGGTGCCGGACACACTTGCCTCGATCGCCCATTACCTTCGCGAGGCCGGCTGGAACCCCGAGCGCGGCTGGGGCCTGGAAGCCAAGGTCCCGGCCGATGTCGCCTGCACGCTCGAAGGCCCCGAGCAGGGCAAGCCGATGGAGGAATGGGCCCGCCTCGGCGTCACGCAGATCGACGGCAAGCCCCTGCCCGCCAGGAACCAGCGCAAGAGCTTTCTCCTGATGCCGGCCGGCCGCTTCGGTCCGGCCTTCATGGTCAGCGAGAACTTCTACATCCTGAAGACCTACAATTTCTCGGATCTCTACGCGCTCTATATCGGCCACCTCGCCGACCGCTTCGCCGACAACCGGAGCTTCGCCGCGACATGGGGCAAGGTCGGCGGCTTCACCCGCGCCGATGTCAGCCGCATGCAGCGAGGCTTCGAGGCGGAGGGCCACGATGTCGGCGGCTCCGACGGCCTGGTCGGCTTCAAGACCCGCATCGCCGTCGGCAAATGGCAGCGGAAGGCCGGCGCCAAGGTCACCTGCTTTCCCGATGCCGAGATGGGCCACGGCGTCCGCTAGCGGCACGGAACAATCCTGCCGGATATGACGCGAACGGCTTGCCCCACGAAATGTTATGTTATAACGTTTCGCTTGCACATAGACAGGAGCCGCGAATGAAACGCTCGATCCTTGCCGCCGCTGTAGCCGCTTTCGCTTTCGCTTTCGCTTTCGCTTTCGCGTCCGGACCGGCCTTCGCCGAAACACCGATCAGGATCCTCGCCGCGCAGAATTTCTACGCCGAGGTAGCGACCGCGATCGGCGGCGACCGGGTGAGCGTCGAGACCATCGCCATGCCGGCCGGCGCCGACCCGCATGATTTCGAGCCGAGCCCGTCCGTCGCCCGCGCCGTCTCGGATGCCACGATCGTCCTCTTCAACGGCGCCGACTATGATCACTGGATGGAGAATCTCCTGGAATCGACAGAGCGGCCGGACCGGACGGTCATCGAAGCCGCCAGCCTGATCGGCGCCAGGGAAGGCGACAATCCGCATGTCTGGTACGATCCGCGCACCCTTCCGGCCGTCGCCGACGCGGTCGCATCGACGCTTGCCAAGCTCGACCCGGCGGATGCCGCCGCTTTCGAAACGCGGAAGGTAGCTTTCCTAGCGATGCTTGGCCCCATCCAGCAGAAGGTGGCATCGATCCGCCAGCGCTTCGCCGGCGCGCCGATCGCCGCTACCGAACCGGTCTTCGGCTATATGGCCGATGCGCTCGGGCTGACCACCGGCAACGCCGATTTCCAGGCCGCGATCATGAACGAGACTGAGCCTTCGACGAAGGATGTCGCGGCGCTTGAAAGCAACCTTCGCGACCACAACGTCAAGGCGCTGATCTACAACACCCAGGTTACCGACGCGATGACCGAACAGTTGCTGACGGTAGCCAAAGAGGCCGATATTCCCGTGGTCGGCGTCACCGAGACTAGGCCGGACGGCAAGACCTATCCGGAATGGATGCTCGACCAGCTCGATGCCCTCGACAAGGCCCTGGCCGGGCAGTCCTCTTGAACGCAATCGCATTCGACAAGGCATCGCTCTCGGTCGGCGGCAGAAGCGTCCTTCGCGACGTGACTCTGGCCGTCGCCGAGGGCGAGTTCATCGGCGTGCTCGGCGCGAACGGCGCCGGCAAGACGACGCTGATGCGCGCCGTGCTGGGCCTGCTGCCTTTGTCCGCCGGCACGATCCGGATTTTCGGACTGCCGGCGACGCGCGGCAATGCGGCGATCGGCTACCTGCCGCAGGCGAAAACGGCGGCTGCTTCGCTGCGGCTTCGCGGGCGTGACGTGCTGGCGGCCTCGATCGACGGCCACCGCTGGGGCATCCCTTCCCTTACCGGCGGCAAGAAAGCCGAGATCGACCGCTGCCTCGCCCTTGTCGGTGCGGGTGCCCTTGCCGCACGCCCGATGAACGAGCTTTCCGGCGGCGAACGGCAGCGCCTCCTGATCGCCGAGGCGCTGATCGGCGCGCCGAAAATCCTGCTTCTCGACGAACCGCTCGCCAATCTCGACCCGCACCAGCAGCAGGTCGTGGTCGACCTCGTCCGCGAGCTGTCACGCAGCCTGAAGCTCACCGTCCTCTTCAGCGCCCACGAGCTCAACCAGGTGATCGGCGCCGTCGACCGTATCCTTTATCTCGGCCAGGGCGAGGCCGCGATCGGTCCGGTGGATTCGGTCATCCAGCCTTCGGTCCTCTCCCGCCTCTACGGCGCCCCGATCGACGTCGTCCGGGCCAACGGGCATATCTTCGTCATGTCCGGCGGGGCCGTCGTCGAACGCGACCAGCATCACGATCATGCTCACTGACATCTTCGCCTACGACTTCATGCAGCGGGCTTTCGCGGCAAGCGGCATGGTCGCGATCGTCGCCGGCGCCGTCGGCTATTTTCTCGTGCTGCGCGGCCAGACCTTTGCCGGTCATGCGCTGTCCCATATCGGTTTTGCCGGCGCCACCGGGGCAGCCCTCCTCGGCCTGTCTCCGCTCGGCGGCATGCTCGTCTTCATCGTGCTTGCCGGCATCGGCATGGGGGCTCTCGGCGAGCGCCTCAGCGGCCGCGATGTCGGGATCGGCATCGTGCTGGCGCTGGCGCTGGGCTTCGGCCTCCTTTTCATGAAGCTCTACCCCTCGAACGCCGCGCAGGTCACCAGCCTGCTCTTCGGCAATGTGCTTGCCGTCTCGAAATCGGTACTGGTCTCCCTCGCCGGTCTCGCCGCGCTAACCCTTGCCGGCCTCGCCGCGATCGGCCGGCCGCTTCTCTTCGCCAGTCTTCAGCCCGAACTCGCCGAGGCCCGCGGCGTGCGCGTGCGACTCGTCGGCATTCTGTTCCTGGCGATCGTCGCGGTCGCGGTTGCCCAGTCGGTTCAGATCGTCGGCGTCCTCCTGGTCTTCGCCCTGATGGTTGGCCCGCCGGCGACCGCCATGCTGCTGACGACACGGATCGGCGTCGGCATCGGGCTTTCCGCGCTCATCGCGCTGGCCGAGGCGTGGGGCGGCATCTTCATCGCCTTCCACACCGACTGGCCGACGAGCTTCTGCATCACGGCGCTTGCCGCCGCGGCTTACCTGGCGGTCCTGGCCTTGCGAAAAGGGTGAGCAGGAGCCGCCCCTCGACGAGCGAAAGTCGGGGGACAAGGTCTGCGCCTTTCGCTATAGGCAGGAGCGAGAAGGCACGGAATTCCGGGGCGTAGGGTGGCGTTGGGGGGAGATCCGCCGAGATTTCTGGTTGTCGGCGCCGGGCTGTCGGGCGCCGTTCTGGCGCGGCAACTCGCCGAAAGTGGCTGTCCTTGCGACGTCTACGAGGACCATCCCTACGCCGGCGGCCATTGCTACACCAAGCGCGATGCCGAGACCGGCATCATGGTCCATCGGCACGGCCCGCACACGCTCCATACGGACGACGAGGCGATCTGGGCCTTCGTCGAGCGTTTCGCGACCATCTGGCCCTACAAGCATCTGAAGCGCGCCCATACGGGCGGCGAATTCTTCGTCTCGCCGATCAACCTCCAGACCATCAACCAGTTTTACCGCACGGCCCTCGGTCCCGACGAAGCCAGGGCCCTCGTCGCCCGCGAGGCCGCACCCTACGCCGCCGCGCTGACCGGCCCGCCGGCCAATTTCGAGGAAGCCGGGCTCGCTTTGATCGGCCGTCGCCTCTACGACGCCTTCTATCGCGGCTACACGATCAAGCAGTGGGGCATCGAACCCAGGAACCTGCCGGCGAGCGTCTTCGGCCGAGTCCCCATCCGCTTCGACTACAACGACAATTACTTCAAGCACAACCGGCAGGGCCAGCCGGTCGGCGGCTACTCGCAACTTGTCGAGCGCATTCTCGACCATGAGAATATCCGGCTGCATCTCGGCCGGGCCTTCTCGCCTCGCGACGATGGCGCCGGACACGCCCATGTCTTCTTTTCCGGCCCGCTCGACAGCTACTTCGACTGGCGTCACGGCCGCCTGCCCTATCGCACTTTGCGCTTCGAGGATGAGCGTTCCGTCGGCGTGCGCCAGGGCTGCGCGGTGATCAATTACTGCGACGAGACCACGTCCTTCACCCGCGTCACCGAGCACAAATTCTTCTCGCCCTGGGAGAAACCCGAGGCGACGCTTGTCAGCTATGAATATTCAAGCGACTGGGGACCCGACGACGCGCCCTATTATCCGCTGCGCCTCACCAAGGACCGCAGCCTGCTCGACGCCTACGTCGCGACCGCGCGTGCGACCGAAGGCGTGTCCTTCATCGGCCGGCTCGGCACCTATCGCTATATCGACATGGACGTCGCCATCACCGAAGCCTTGGCCGCGGCTTCTACAGTGCTCGATTGCGTGCGCGGCGGCCGCCCGATCCCGACCTTCTTCATCGAGCCTTAGCCAGAGTTGCCGTCATGAACCGCCAGCCCTACGTCGCCGTTTGACCGGCAAATGACGACTCCCCATACTCGCAGCTAGGGGAATGAGCGCTGACGGTTAGCCGTTGGCCGCATGGGGGTCCGAAGCGTAGCGCGGCGTTGCCGCCGAAGGTCGGGACCTGCGATGGGTCGTCTGCGAGTTGTCTTGATTTCTGTCGGGCTGGCGGCCGGCCTGACGGGCGTCGCCGGCGCCGCGTTGGCGCAGTCCGACATCTGCGCGCGCCTCGAGGCGCAGTTGACGGCGCTCGACAGCAATCCCGGCAGCGGCGGCGAGGCCGAAAAGCACCGTGAGGCCGACCGCGCCGTCCGCCGGCAGCGCCGGGAACTCGACCAGGCCAGCGACGACGCAAGGCGGGCCGGCTGCCTCGGCGGCCTGTTCGGCCAGTTCCGACGCGGCGGCAATTGCGGACGCATCGTTGCCAACGTCAACCGCATGGAAGCCAATCTCGAGCGGCTGACGCGTGCCCGCGACCGCTACTCGGCCGATCCCTTCGACGATGGCAGCGAACGGACCGAGTTGGTCCGCACCCTGGCGCAGTATGGTTGCGGTGAGCAGTACGAGGCCGCCGATAAGGGCTCGCGCCGACGCACCGGCCTGTTCGCCACCTTGTTCGGCGGCGGCCTGTTCCGTGAACGCGGCTGGGGCGATTCCTACGGGAGCGATTTCGGCACGTTCCGGACGCTCTGCGTGCGGACCTGCGACGGCTATTATTTTCCGATCAATTTCTCGACCACGCGCGCGCGTTTCGCCGCCGACGAGGAAATCTGCAAGGCGCAATGTCCGGGAACCGAGGTCGCCCTCTACATCCACCACAGTCCCGGCGAGGAGAGCGATGCGATGGTGTCGCTTGGCGGCGAGCCTTACACCGCCCTGCCCGCCGCCTTCCGCTACCGCCGCGAATATGACAAGGCCTGCACCTGCGGGAAGATGGTTCGTCGTCCCTCGGCACCGGCACCGGCCGGCTTCGAGCTCGAGGCGGTTTCTGGCGGCCGGGACCCATGGGGCTTTGCCCGGACACCCGAGCAGTCAGACCCGCTGGGCGGGAACCCGCCTGTCCCGGTCGCTCGGCCAAGCCCCGAAGACCCGGAGACGCTGGCGAACCGCGCCGGTTCCTTCGTGCCGGAAGCCGGGCCACGTCCAGCCGCTGTCGCAGAACTCAAGCCGGTCGGGGAGCGCAGCGTCCGCGTCGTCGGGCCGAGTTATTTCTACGCACAGTAGGCAAAGACAAATAGTTCTCGCTTTGATTTAGCCTGTTACGAAGTGTCATCTATTTGCCAGACTGAGGATATTTCGTCACGGACCCCTTCCCTGACTGCCCTGCCTCTGCCAATTTTGCTTGTAGATGGCGGTGATTCAGGCTTTGACCGTTTGAGATTGACATCGTCATAACTGCCGAGTCGGCTTTCGGCGGTGAAGAGGCTGTGGGAATGCGCAGATTTTACCCGCCGGAGACGGCACTCGGAACGAAGGTTGCCACGGTCGCCGTGCTGCTGGGCGCGTCGGTCGCGCTTGCAGCCTGTGCCAGCCCGACGCGCAGCACGAACTACAACACCAAGGTCGATCCGGCCGTCGTCGCAATGTATGCGCCGGTCGAGACCGAACCATTCCGCGTTCCCGCGGTCTCGGTGCGCAAGATCGATCCGCAGTTTTATCGCCAGGTCGTGCAGACGCCGCCCGCCATCGTGGAGCCGGCCGGCACGGTCGTCGTCGATCCGCAGAACAAGTTCCTCTACCTCGTCCAGGCCGACGGAACCTCGATGCGCTACGGCATCGGCATCGGCCGCCAGGGCTTCGCCTGGAGCGGCGAAGCCGTGATCAAGGACAAGCAGCATTGGCCGAAGTGGTTTCCGCCGAAGGAAATGGTCGCGCGTGACCCGAAGGCCGCGCCCTATGCCAACGGCATGGACGGCGGCATCTACAACCCGCTCGGCGCCCGCGCCCTCTATCTGTACCAGGGCGACAAGGACACGCTCTTCCGGCTGCACGGCACTTACGAGCAGGCGAGCATCGGCAAGGCCGTTTCGAGCGGTTGCGTGCGGCTGCTCAATCAGGACATCATCGACCTCTATGAGCGCGTACCGCTCGGCGCAAAGGTCGTCGTGCTGAGCGGCCCGGACACCATGCCGGTCTCGAACGGCACCTACACCCCGGTCGCCGGCGCTCCTGCCGGCCCGATGACCCCGGTCACCTCGGCACCGGTGGGTGGGTCGCCGATCTTCACGCCGACCGCGGCACCGGCCATGACCGGATCGGCGCCGTCCGAGCCCGCGCCGATCATCTAGGCATTCATCGAACGATGGTTATCCGCGTCGCGGCGCGGGTGATGCCGGTATAGAGCCAGCGGCTCCTGTTCTCCCGGAAGGCGAAGCTCTCGTCGAACAGGACGACATTGTCCCATTGCGATCCCTGCGCCTTGTGGACGGTCAGCACGTAGCCGAAATCGAACTCGTCCGATCGCCGCCGTTCGGCCAGTGGCAGGGATTCGGCGGTGCCGTCGAAAAAAGCCGGATTGACCGAGACCACGGTGCGCTTGCCGGTCGTGCTGCCGTCTTCGGGCAGCAGGCTGTAGCGCAGCAGCCTCTTCCGCGGCCGGCTGACCTTGTCGACCTGCCAGAGACTGCCGTTGAGAAGCCCGCGCTTGCGGTCGTTGCGCAGGCACACCAGCGTGTCGCCGGCAACCGGCACCGTCCCCTCGCGCTCGAGCAATTGCCGGATCCGAATGTTGTAGTTTCGCCGCGTGACGTTGCGGCCGACCAGCACCTGGTCGGCATCGATGACCTCGTTCGGCTCCAGCCCGTCGCGGCCGATCACGGCACTCTCGCCATAGACGCCGCGGGCAAGTTCGCCGCCTTCGCGGACGATCATCGACAGCCGCACGATCGGATTGTCGGCCGCCTGGCGATGGACTTCCGTGAGCATGATATCCGGCTCGGCCTCGGTGAAGAAGCCGCCGCCGGCGATCGGCGGCAATTGCGCCGGGTCGCCGAGAACCAGCACCTTCGTGCCGAAGGAAAGCAGGTCGCGGCCAATCTCGGCATCGACCATCGAGCACTCGTCGATGACGATCAGTGCCGCCTTGCCGGCGGCGCTGTCCTCGTTGAGGACGAAGGTCGGCCCGTTCTCGTCCTCGCCGCGCGTCCGGTAGATCAGGCTGTGGATCGTGCCGGCGCCCTTGGCGCCCTTCGAGCGCATGACATGCGCCGCCTTGCCGGTATAGGCGGCAAAGCAGACGTCGCCGCCGGCGTCTTCGGCAATATGGCGGGCAAGCGTCGTCTTGCCGGTGCCGGCATAGCCGAACAGGCGGAAAGTCTGCGGCGTGCCGGCTTTCAGCCAGGCCGACACTGCCGCGAGCGCAGAATCCTGTTGCGGAGACCATTTCATGGGAGGTTTTTTACCGGCGGCGTAGCGGTTGACAATCGTACATACAATCGTACATCCAAGATGTGGATGGAGACATTCGCGGGCTTCGACTGGGACGAAGGTAATCGCGAGAAATGCCGGAAGCACGACGTTTCTATCGCGGAGATCGAGAGCTTGTTCGAGGGATCGCCGGCCTTAGCGATCGATGTAACCCATTCGGAAGATGAAGAGCGCGTACGTGCAGTTGGTCAAGCTGTGAACGGCAAGTTCGTTTTCGTCGTTTTCACAGCTCGAATGCGTTCAGGCCAGCGGATGATTCGGCCGATCAGCGCTCGTTACATGCACCGGAAGGAGGTGCGCCGCTATGAAGAAACCAAATCGTAAGCTGAAGCAGTTTCCGGTTCTTAAAAGCGACGAAGACGCCGAGGAGTTCGTGGCGAATGCCGATCTCAGCGAGTACGACTTCTCGAACTTCAAAACCGTCAAGTTCGAATTCGAGAAGAAGGCGGCGCGGATCAACATGCGCCTGCCGGAGTCGCTCCTGAAATCGGTAAAGGAGCGCGCCGGCAAGCGCGGCATTCCCTATCAGCGCTTCATCCGCGAAGCCGTCGAGGAGAAGCTGGCCAAGAAGGGGTAGCCGGCTTGGTCCGCCTGCCTATCCCCGATCGCGGAATTTATTCGTGATCGGATAGCGGCGATCGCGGCCGAAATTCTTCTTGGTGATCTTCACGCCCGGCGCCGCCTGCCGGCGCTTGTATTCGGCGATGTAGAGAAGCCTCTCGATCCGCTCGACGGTCGCCCGGTCATGGCCGCGCGCCACGATATCGGCGACGCGCATCTCGTTCTCGACCAGGCATTCGAGGATGTCGTCGAGCACGTCATAGGGCGGCAGCGAATCCTGGTCGGTCTGGTTCTCGCGCAGCTCCGCGGTCGGCGGGCGCGTGATGATGTTCGACGGGATGACCTCGCCGCCGGGGCCGAGCGCCCCTTTCGGGAGGTTCTCGTTCCGCCATTTGGCGAGCCGGTAGACCTCCGTCTTGTAAAGGTCCTTCACCGGATTGAAGCCGCCATTCATGTCGCCATAGAGCGTCGCATAGCCGACCGAATTCTCCGACTTGTTGCCGGTGGTCAGGACCATCGCACCGAACTTGTTGGAGATCGCCATGAGGATCGTGCCGCGCGTGCGCGACTGGAGATTCTCTTCCGTGATGTCGGAATTGCGCCCCGCGAACAGCGGCTTCAGCGCCGCCGTGAAGCCCTCGACCGGCTCCGCGATGGGGACGACATCGTAGCGGACGCCGAGCCTTTCGGCCATCACGGCTGCGTCGGTGATGCTCTCCTGCGAGGTGTAGCGGTAGGGCAGCATCACGCAATGGACGCGGTCCTTGCCGAGCGCATCGACCGCCATCGCCGTCACCACGGCGGAATCGACGCCGCCGGAAAGGCCGAGGACGATGCCCGGAAAGCCGTTCTTGTTGACATAGTCGCGCGTGCCCTGGACGCAGGCGAGCCAGTTCGCCTCGTCGACATCGGGCAGCACCGCGACCGGCCCGTCGATGCAGCGCCAGGCGCCTGCCCCGTCCTTCCGCCATTCGACGACGACCGTCGCTTCTTCGAACTGCGGAAGCTGGAAGGCCAGCGTCCGGTCGGCATGAAGGCCGAAGGAGCCGCCGTCGAAGACGAGTTCGTCCTGCGCATTGCATTGGTTGACATAGATGAGGGGCAGCTTGCTCTCGACGATGCGGGCCAGCGCCACCTGCTGCCGCACCTCGGCCTTGCCCTGCCAGTAGGGCGAGCCGTTCGGCACGATCAGGAGCTCGGCGCCGGTCTCGGCCAGGCACTCGATGACCTGCTCGAACCACATGTCCTCGCAGACCGGCAGGCCGAGCCGCAGGCCGCGGAAGCCGACCGGACCGGGCAGCGGCCCGACCTCGAAGACGCGCAGTTCATCGAAAACGCCGTAATTGGGCAGTTCGACCTTGTAGCGCAGCGCCTGGACCTTGCCCTCGTCGAGAAGCGCGACCGCGTTGTAGACCTTGCCGTCGTCCGCAGGCCACGGCGTGCCGATGACCACGCCCGGCCCGCCATCGGCAGTATCCGCCGCCAGATCCTCGACCGCCTTCCGGCAGGCATCCTGGAAGGCAGGCTTCAGGACGAGGTCCTCCGGCGGATAGCCGGCGATGAAAAGCTCCGACAGAACAAGGAGATCGGCGCGGCCGGCGGCTGCAATCGCACGCGCCGCGCGGGCTCGTTTCAAATTGCCGTCGATGTCTCCGACGAGCGAGTCCTGCTGAGAGACGGCGATGCGGATCGTATCGGTCAGTGTGCTTGTCATATCCCCGGTTTAGCCTGCAGGTTTCGAAGCCGCAATTAAGTTGGGTGTCAAATGATCGGGCACCGCCGAAATGCCTGAAGCTTTGCTCAACCGGCGGTAAGCTTCCGTTCGACACGTCATTGCGGTGCCGGTCGCCACGACGCAATCCATTGGTCGGCCTGTCGAAATCTCACATCGGCCTAGCCGGCCTGCCGCTTCGCCTTCTGAAACACCCGCAACGCGTCGCGGCCGATCCAGCGTTCGACGGCACTCTCGGACGCGGCCAATTGCCCGGCGAGGTCCCGTGCGCCGGCGCGGAGCTCCGGGCTACCCTTCGCGCCGATCGCCCGAAGCGCCCAGTTGACGCCCTTCTTCACGAAGTTGCGGTCATCGCCGGCCGCACCTTCGATCAGCGCCAGTCCCTTCCTGTGATCGGCGTCGCTGCCATGACCATGCAGGGCGCAGGAGGCCAGCAGCGCGAAGGCGGCACGCTTGACGAACTCGTCTTTGGCATTCGCCCATTTGCCGATCTGGCCGAAGGCATGCGGCGAGCGGTCGAAGAGATTGAAGCAGGCCGTATCGACGATCGCCCAATTGTCGAAATCCTTCGCCCAGCGGTTCATCTGCGCGGGCGTCACCAAAGCGGGATCGTCGATCATGGTCGCCAGCATGCGCGCATCGTGCGAGCCCGACCGCCACAGTGCGTCGGCCAGCCCGTGATCGACGCCAAGCCGCCGGGCGATCGGCTTCAGCTTGGCGACCGGCGTGCCATAGACCGGCGCCTTGGTGACGATACCGTAGCGCGGCCCCATATCGGCGCGATATTGCGCGGACGCGTCCTGCTCCAGCGCGCGCAGAACGGCCGCGACATCGGCCGGCCCGGCAGGCTTTCCGATCGCTTTCTGCCCTGGCCTGGTCGGCACCGCCGAGATCCCCTTAAGCTGGTGCGGACGGCCGGGATCGAACCGGCACGAGGGTTTCCCCTCGAGAGATTTTAAGGCTGGTGGAAACGGTGGCGGTCTTCTGGTAGATCAAGCACTTAGCTCCGCCACGTGGCGATTTGGCGTGGCTAAGCCCCCTTGGCGAAACTGGTAGACGCATCGGACTTAAAATCCGTGGCCCCTAGCAGGGTGTGCCGGTTCGAGTCCGGCAGGGGGCACCACTCCTCAGCACCCTCGCCGCAGTCCGTGCGGCCGTGCGGGAAATTCTATAGCAACCTTTTCGACCTCATCTATGAAGCCCTCAGTCGCCTTGTTGTGAGGCGTCGCCGGGTCCGTCCAATATCTAAGTCGGGCATCCCCTACCAACCGGAAGTGCAGAACTTCGGTAAGAGGCGCTTTCATGTGAACGACTTCCTTTGCCTTTTCCCAACCGTTTGATACCTCAACAACGCTGTTTCCCTCTGCCTGGGCGGCAGCAACTGCGCTGTCTATAGCTTCGGAATGGCTCACTGCATTTTCCTCGTCGCGAGTGCCTTCCGCGTTTGGAACGCGTGTGGCCAAGGGGTCAAGTTGTCCGCCACAACGTCGTGTAGCGGCGTAGAGAGGGCAGCCCCCTAAGTCCCTGAGTGGTGCTGTCTCCTCGATGGACACTGTGAAGTGGCGTAGGGAGCCCGGTAGCTTTTAAGTCTCTTGCGTCTACCAATTCCGCCACGTCCGCCTGCCCCTTGGGTAAAGCGGGCCGGTTCGCAAGGCAAGGCGGGAGGCAGCGGCAGCCCCGAGGGCAATCGGCGGTTGGCGACTCCCCCCAAACGGGTGCATAGTCCGACATACTGCCTCCACGGCAGCCTTCACAAAAAGAAGCGGGGCTCAGGCCGTCCGGACCCCTGCCGAACGCCAAGCAAGGACATATCGTGACCGCCCCAGCCGACACAGAGCAGGTTGCCGTTCGCAGGACGGACACGACCGTCTACGGCATCCTGCTGACCATCAGCTTCGCCCATCTCCTCAACGACACGATCCAGTCGCTGCTGCCGGCGCTCTATCCGATCCTCCGCGAGAGCTTCTCGCTGACCTACACCCAGGTCGGCCTCATCACGCTCGCCTTCCACGCGACCGCATCGCTGCTGCAGCCCGTCGTCGGTCTCGCCGCCGACCGCCGGCCGATGCCCTATTCGCTGACCACCGGCATGGGCTTCACTTTCGCCGGCGTGCTGATGCTGGCCTTCGCGACCAGCTATCCGTTCCTGCTGCTGGCGGCCGCGATGATCGGCCTCGGCTCGTCGATCTTCCATCCGGAATCGGCCCGCGTCGCGCGCATGGCGGCGGGCGGCAAGGCCGGCCTGGCGCAATCCGTCTTCCAGGTCGGCGGCAATCTCGGCCACTCGATCGGACCGCTGCTCGCCGCTTTCGTCATCGTCACGACCGGCCGCGACGGCATCGCCTGGTTCGCGCTGATCCCGCTCCTCGGCATGCTCGTCCTCTTCCGGGTCGGCGGCTGGTACAGCGCCCATGTGAAGGAACGTGCCGCCCGCAAGAAGGCAGGCCCGATCGCCGAAGCGGCACCGGCGCCACAGAAGGCCGTGGTCGGCGCGGTGATCATCTTGCTGACCCTGATCTTTTCGAAGCAGCTCTATATGTCGAGCCTGACGAGCTACTACACCTTCTACCTGATCGACGTGTTCGGCCTGCCGGTCGCGACGGCGCAGATCTACCTTTTCCTCTACCTCTTCGCGATCGCCGCCGGCACGCTGATCGGCGGCTCGCTCAGCGACCGTTTCGGCCGCAAGGCGGTGATCTGGTTCTCGATCCTCGGCGCCCTGCCCTTCGCGCTGGCGCTGCCCTATGCCGACCTCTACTGGACGGCGATCCTGACCATCCTGATCGGCCTGATCATGTCATCGTCGCTCGCCGTGATCATCGTCTTCGCGCAGGATCTGATCCCCGGCCGCATCGGCTTGATCTCGGGCCTCTTCCTCGGCTTCGCCTTCGGCATGAGCGGCATCGGCGCGCTCCTGATCGGCGCGGTCGCCGACGCCAAGGGGCTGGAATTCGTCTACTACCTCTGCTCTTTCATCCCCGCCGTCGGCATCATCGCCGCCTTCCTGCCGAGCATGGGCGGCAAGGCGAAGACGAAGGCGGCCTAATGAACCCGGCGGGAGGCGAGCAAAGCCCTCCTCGCCATCCGCATCCGCCAGAACCGCGCCCGAACCGCTGGCCACTGCCGACCTCGTCGGCATCGTCCCGATCGCCATCGGCATCCGGCTGGCGACGACGACCGCCCGGTCTGTGACCCGCATCATACCCTGACCGTTCCTTTTCGGCTATCGCCTCGCCCTACCGTTGGGGCGCATGCGCCCGCCGGGAGGAGACACCGGAAATGGCCAAATACCGCCACCGCCTGCCGCAACTGTCCGGGGAGCTTTTCCTCACCGACGGCGGCATCGAGACGTCGCTGATCTATCTCGACGGCTTCGACCTGCCGATGTTCGCGGCCTTCGACATGTTCAAGGACGACGCGGGACGAAACGGCCTCCGCAGTTACTACGTCCGCTACTGCGCCCTCGCCCTTGCCAGGGGACTTGGTTTCATCCTCGAAAGCCCGACCTGGCGGGCGAACCCCGATTGGGCGGCGAAGCTCGGCTATTCGCCGGCCGAACTCGGCGGCATAAACCGGCAGGCGATCGACATGATGCTATCGCTCCGCCAGCAATTCGAGACGCCGGCCTCGCCGATGGTGATCAGCGGCTGCATAGGGCCGCGCGGCGACGGCTACAATCCCGGCTGGATGATGAGCGCCCGCGAGGCGGAGGACTATCACGCCGCCCAGGCGACCCTCTTCGCCGCAAGCCAGGCGGATATGGTGACGGCGGTGACGATGAATTATGCCGAGGAGGCGATCGGTATTGCCCGCGCCGCGGCTGCCGCCGGCATCCCCTCCGTCATCTCGCTGACGCTCGAAACCGACGGCCGCCTGCCGACCGGCCAGTCGCTGGAAGACGCCATCACGAGCATCGACAGGGCGACCGACGCAGCCCCCGCCTACTACATGATCAACTGCGCCCACCCGACGCATTTCGAGGACAAGCTGAGGCCGGGTGCGCCGTGGATGACGCGCATCCGCGGCCTGCGCGCCAACGCCTCGCGGCAGAGCCATGCCGAGCTCGACCGGGCGACGGAGCTCGATGCCGGCAACCCGGCCGAGTTCGGGCGGCACTATGCGGCGCTGCGGCGCAAGCACAGCCGCATCAACGTGCTCGGCGGCTGCTGCGGCACCGACCTCCGGCACATCGAGCAGATCGCGCTGGCCTGTACGACGGTGCCGGCCTAGGGCGGATCAGTCGGATTGAGGTTTCGGCGGTGGCGCCTTTTTAGGAATGGCGTCGGTCGCGAAGCGCACAAGCGTCAGCACGACGAAGCCCAGCACCGTCGCCAGCAGCGCGATCGAGAAGGCGCCGATGCCGCAGGCCGTGCCGATCGCGCCACCAAGCCAGAGGCCCGCGCCGGTCGTCACGCCGTGGACTTTACCCCGCCCCTGGATGATCGCGCCCGCGGCGAGGAAGGCGACGCCGGCGGTCACAGCCTCGATGACGCGGATCGGATCGGCATTCGGCGCCCCCTCCGCCTGGCCCTTTTCGATCAGCTCGAAGGTGATCACGGTGAAGGTCGCCGCGGCGAGCGAGACGAGCATATGCGTGCGGATGCCCGCCGGCCGCGACAGGACTTCACGGTCGAAGCCGAGAATGCCGCCGAGGATCGCCGCCACGACGAGCCGCGCCGCGACATTTGCAAAACCGATCTCGGATGTGTAGAAGGCGGCCAAGAAACTTTCGGTTTCCACTCGCTAGGCTCCCTGCGCGATCGGCGGCTGGAAAGACAGGCCCATGTCCCAGGGGAAATAGATCCAGGTCTCCTGGCTGACCTCGGTGATGAAGGTATCGACGAGCGGCCTGCCCTGCGGCTTGGCATAGAGCGTCGCGTAGTGACCCTTTGGCAGCATGTCCCGCACCAGCCTCGCCGTCTTCCCGGTATCGACGAGATCGTCGATGATGAGGACGGCCGATCCGTCCCCTCCGGCGAGGTCAACGATCGCCGGGGCAACCGGTTTCAATATTTTCAGCCCGCCCTGCTCTTTGTAATCGTGATAGGAGGCGACGCAAATCGTCTCGATCGTCCGGATGCCCAACTCGCGGGCGATGATCATGGCCGGCACCATGCCGCCCCGCGTCACGCAGACGATCGCCTGCCAGGTGCCCTTGTCGGAAAGCCGCCAGGCGAGCGCCCTTGCGTCGCGGTGGAACTGGTCCCAGGAAACCGGAAAGGCCTTGTCGGACCGCGGATCGGCCATGCTTGTCTCCGAAGGTTGTCGGCTGAATCTCAGCACAAATTAGCTGACGAAGGATCGGGTGGAAATCGGGCTTGGGTCCTCCCCCGTTGACGGGGGAGGTGGCGCAGCGAAGCTGCGACGGAGGGGGCGGCGGCACGGCAAGCCCAAGACTTCCGATCGCCCGAAATGTGGTCGCCCCCTCCACCACGCTGCGCGTGGTCCCCCTCCCCCGCTTCGCAGGGGAGGACCAAGCATCAGCCCGAAATCCGCTGCCGCACGGTCGCGAGCATCGTCTTGACCGCGGCCTCGGCCTCCTCCAGCCGCGCCTCGTCGCGCGAGCGCAGCACCAGCGTCGTCGTCGGGATGCCGTCGGCATAGGACGGATAGCTGCCCATGGTCACGTCGGGATACTCGCCCTGGAGCGCGCGGAGCGGAGCGGCGACGTCGCCTTCCTTGGCGTTGGCGGGGATCGAGCGCGACAGCATCTTCTTGCCGGTCTTCAGCGTCGGCGCGACGGCATCGAGCATCGCCTGCATGATGGTCGGCACGCCGGCCATGACATGGACATTGCCGATGGTGAAGCCCGGCGCCTTCGAGACCGAATTCTCGATCAGGTCGGCGCCCTGCGGAATACGCGCCATGCGCAGGCGCGCTTCGTTGAGGTCGACCTTCGGAATGCGTTCGAGCAGCAGCTTGACGGCCCGCTCGTCGACATCGATGGGCACGCCGAAGGCCTTCGCCACCGAATCCGCCGTGATGTCGTCATGCGTCGGCCCGATGCCGCCGGTGGTGAAGACATAAGTGTAGCGGGAGCGGAGCGCATTCACCGCCGCGACGATCTCCTCCTCGATATCCGATACGACCCGGACCTCGCGGAGGTCGACGCCGATATTGGTGAGATATTCGGCGATGTAGCCGATATTCTTGTCCTTGGTCCGGCCGGACAGGATCTCGTCGCCGATCACGAGGATCGCGGCAGTGACCACATTTTCGTTCGTATCGCTGCCGTCTCCGACCATGGCGTTCTCCCGGGGTTACGGCTCGTCTACACCCGGCAACCTTCCCTCTCAAGAGGCCGGTCTTGCGCCGCCTCCCCATTGCCGCCATATGCTCGGGGTTGGAGCGTAAAGCCCGGCCTCGCCGAGGGGCAAAGCTTGCGCTATCTTCGCCTCAGGAGACCGTATGACTTACGTAGACGCCGCTCTGGCGCCGCGCCACAATGACGGCCACATCAAGCTCTATTCGCAGGCCGATTTCGCCGGCATACTGGCGGCCGGCCGGCTGGTCGCCGACTGCCTCGATGCCCTGGACGCAATCGTCGCGCCGGGCGTCACCACCGATACGATCGACCGCTTCGTCTTCGATTTCGGCCGCGATCACGGCGCCTATCCGGCGACGCTCGGCTACAAGGGCTACACCAAGTCCTCCTGCACCTCGATCAACCATGTCGTCTGCCACGGCATCCCGAACGACAAGCCGCTCCGCGACGGCGACATCGTCAATATCGACGTGACGCTGCTCCTCGACGGCTGGCACGGCGATTCCAGCCGCATGTACAAGGTCGGCAACGTCAAGCGCGCCGCCGAGCGGCTGATCGAAGTAACCTATGAATCGATGATGCGCGGCATCGCCGCGATCAAGCCCGGCGCCACGACCGGCGATATCGGCTTCGCCATCCAGGATTATGCCGAGGCCGAGCGCTGCAGCGTCGTCCGCGACTTCTGCGGCCACGGCGTCGGCCGCCTGTTCCACGACGTACCGAACATCCTCCACTATGGCAGCCCCGGCGAGGGCACGCCGCTGAAGCCCGGCATGATCTTCACGGTCGAGCCGATGATCAATCTCGGCCGCCCGCATGTGAAGATCCTTTCCGACGGCTGGACCGCCGTGACCCGCGACCGCTCGCTCTCGGCCCAGTTCGAGCATTCGGTCGGCGTCACCGAGACCGGCGTCGAGATCTTCACGCTGTCGGCGCGGGAGCGCGCGGCGGGTCACTGATGGCGGGCCCCGCCGACAAAAGCGGGAAACTGCCGCATTTCCACGGCCATCGCGACCGCCTCAAGACGCGTTTCCGCGAGACCGGCCCGGAAACGCTCCAGGATTACGAGCTCCTCGAGCTGATCCTTTTCCAGGCCCTGCCCCGCCGCGACACCAAGCCGATCGCCAAGGCGCTGCTGGCCCGCTTCGGCAGTTTTTCCGAGGGACTGTCGGCGCCGGAAACGCTGCTGACCGAGATCGACGGCATCGGCGAAGCCGCCGCCCACCATTTGAAGCTCTTCGCCGCCGCGGCAAAGCGCTTTGCCCGCGATCCGCTCCGCGAACAGCCCCTCCTCGATTCATGGCAGGCGGTGCTCGATCATTGCCGGGCGGCGATGGCCTTCGAGCCGATCGAGCAATTCCGCATCCTCTTCCTCGACAAGAAGAACCGCCTCCTCTCCGAGGAGGTGCAGCAGAAGGGTACGGTCGACCACACGCCGGTCTATCCGCGCGAGGTCATCAAGCGCGCCTTGGAACTATCCGCGACGGCGCTCATTCTGGTTCACAACCATCCCTTCGGCGACCCGACGCCGTCGCGCGCCGATATCCAGATGACGAAGTCTCTTGTCGACATTGCCAAGCCTTTGGGCATCGCCGTCCACGACCACATCATCGTCGGCAAGGCGGGTCATGCGAGTTTCCGCGCCCTGAGCCTGATCTGAGGCCGTAACCACCGGATAATTAACGGTCTCCGGGAACAATGGCGTTCTTCTTGCAAGCCGGTCTAGGATGGACCGAACGGTCGAAACGGAGTGGAAGCGGACATGCCGGGCGCCTTCGATGAGATGACGCTCCCGGACGGTTCGAGCCGTCCCGGTTATGAATTTCTGGATAGCTGGCTGAAGGCAACGCCACCCGATCTTCTGGCGCTCCGGCGGGCAGAGGCCGAACTGCTCTTCCGCCGCATCGGCATCACCTTCGCGGTCTACGGCAATACCGATGCCGAAGAGCGCATCATCCCCTTCGACATCATCCCGCGCATCCTGACCAAGCCGGAATGGACCCGGCTTTCTCGGGGGCTCGAGCAGCGCGTCCGGGCGCTCAACGCCTTCCTGACCGACATCTACAGCGAGGGCGAGATCCTGAAGGCCGGCATCGTCCCGCCCGACCTGATCTACCGGAACCCCTATTACCGGCCGGAGATGGCCGGGCTGAAGCTGCCCTACAACAGCTATATCCAGATCGCCGGCATCGATGTCGTTCGGGTCGACGCCGACGACTTCTACGTGCTCGAAGACAATGCAAGGACGTCGTCGGGCGTCTCCTACATGCTGGAAAACCGGGAAGTGATGATGCGCATCTTCCCGGACCTCTTTGCCGAGCACCGCGTCGCGCCGGTCGAGAACTATCCGGAGGAGCTACTGGCGACGCTGAAGTCGGTCGCTCCCCCGACCGCGCCGGAAGACCCGACCGTCGCGCTCCTGACGCCCGGCCCCTACAACAGCGCTTACTACGAGCACTCCTTCCTTGCCGACAAGCTCGGCATCGAGCTGGTAGAGGGTCGCGATCTTCTCATCCGCGACAACGCAGTCTGGATGCGCACGACCGAGGGCCCGAAGCGCATTGACGTGCTCTATCGCCGCCTCGACGACGACTTCCTCGACCCCCTCACCTTCCGCCCGGATTCGGCCCTCGGCGTGCCCGGCCTGATGAACGCCTATCGCGCCGGCAACATCACGCTGGCCAATGCCGTCGGCACCGGCGTCGCCGACGACAAGGCGGTCTATTCCTACATGCCGGACATCGTCCGCTTCTATTTCGGCGAGGAACCGGTCCTGAAGAATGTGCCGACATGGCGCTGCCGGGAGGCGGACTCGCTGGCTTATGTGCTGGAGCATCTCCACGAGCTGGTTGTAAAGGAAGTCGCCGGCTCCGGCGGCTACGGCATGCTGATCGGCCCCGCCGCCGACAAGAAAACCCGCGCTGCCTTCGCCGAGAAGATCAAGGCCGACCCGGACAACTTCATCGCCCAGCCGACTCTGGCGCTGTCGACCTCGCCGACCTTCGTCGATTCCGGCATCGCGCCGCGCCATGTCGACCTCCGGCCCTTCGTGCTGTCCGGCGCCGACAAGATCCGGATCGTGCCGGGCGGGCTGACCCGCGTCGCGCTGAAGGAAGGCTCGCTCGTGGTCAACTCAAGCCAGGGCGGCGGCACCAAGGACACCTGGGTACTCGATCAATGACGGGCAAGCCATGCTGAGCCGGACCGCGGATTCTCTTTTCTGGCTGTCGCGCTATTTGGAGCGGGCCGACAACACGGCGCGCATCATCGATGCGGCGAGCCGGCTTGTCGCCATGCCGATTTCCTATGCGGGCGAATCCAACGAATGGGAGTCGGCGCTGGCGGCTGCCGGCGCGCTCGAAGCTTTCAAGCAGCTCTACAAGGAAGCCGACCGCGACTCGGTCATCGATTTCCTCGCCTTCTCCTCGTTGAATTCGTCGAGCATCAAGTCGTGCCTCGAAACGGCGCGCAACAATGCCCGCGCCGTCCGCACCGCGCTGACCTCGGAGATGTGGGAGGCGATCAACGCCGGCTGGCTGGACATCAAGCGCTACGACGGCACCAAGATGGACCGTCCCAAGCTGAATGAATTCCTGACCCGGGTGAAGGAAGCCTGCCTGCGCTTCGATGGCTCGGCCTACCGGACGATGCTGCGCAACGACGTCTATTATTTCTCGCGCCTCGGCGTCTATCTCGAGCGCGCCGACAACACCGCCCGCATCCTCGACGTCAAATATCATGTCCTCCTGCCGGCCGAGGCGGGCATCGGCGGCGGTCTCGACTATTTCCAGTGGTCGTCGATCCTGCGCTCGGTCTCGGCGCTCACCGCCTATCGCTGGGTCTACCGCGAGAGCCTGAAGCCCTGGCTGATCGCCGACCTTCTCATCCTCAACGAGCAGATGCCGCGCTCGCTGGCGAGTTGCTACGCCAACCTCTCGTCCTATCTCGACGCGCTCTCCGCCGCCTATGGCCGCCAGGGCGCCTCGCAGCGCACGGCGCGATCCATCCGGACGCGGCTGCAGAATTCGCGGATCGACGATGTCTTCCAGGAGATCGGCCTGCATGAATTCCTGACCGATTTCATCGCCGAGAACGGCCGCCTCGGCGGTGCCATCAACGCGCAATATCTCGTCTGACCATGCGGCTCCGCGTCTTCCACGAGACTGCCTACACATACGAGACGCCGGCCAACAGCGCGATCCAGACGCTGCGGCTGACGCCGCGCGGGCATGACGGGCAGTTCATCGTCAACTGGCGGATCGACATCGACCACGATTGCCGGCTGGCCAGTACCACCGATCCGTTCGGCAACACCGTGCACGCCTTCACCGTCGACGGACCGCTCGACAAGCTGATCATCACGGCCGAGGGCGAGATCGAGACGCAGGACATGACCGGCGTGCTCAGGGGCCAGGTCGAACGTTTCCCCGCAACCGTCTTCCTCCGCGAGACGGCGCTGACCGCGTCGGATACGGCGATCCGCGACATGGCCAACGACGTCGCGACGCGCAGCGCCGATCGGCTCGACCTTCTCCATTTGCTGATGGGCGAGATCGCCGGGCGGATGCATTTCGATACCGCCCGCACCGATTCCGGCACCAGCGCCATCGAGGCCTTCTCGATCGGCAAGGGCGTCTGCCAGGATTTTGCCCATGTGCTGATCGCCAGCGCCCGCCATCTCGGCATCCCGGCCCGCTATGTCGGCGGCTATCTTTTCCGGGAGGACGGCATCAGCAAGCAGGAGGCCGGCCATGCCTGGGCGGAGGCGCTGGTCGACGGCCTCGGCTGGGTCGGCTTCGACCCTGCCAACAATCTGAGCCCCACCGACGGATATATCCGCGTCGCGGCTGGTTTGGACTACCTGGGGGCGGCGCCGATCCGCGGAACACGCTATGGTGGTGGCGGCGAAAGCCTGTCCGTTAGGGTTTCCGTCACTGAGGCGGACCAGCCGAATCGCTAAGCCGTTCCAAGAACGCGTCTAATGTCTATACTGGCCGCCGGGCGCCGACTCGCCGGCCGGCGAGGCAACGTGTCGCCGTGCCGGAGGGGCTATGAACGCCAATACCCGTTTTCTCAACCCGGAAACGCTTTTCGTTCCGCCGGGTTACACCCAGATCGTCGAGACGACGGGACCCGGGCGTACGGTCTATATCGCCGGACAATTGGGCATCGACAAGGACGGACGGCTCCCCGGCGACTTCCGGTCGCAGGCCATTCAGACCTTCGAAAATCTCAAGGAAGCCATGGCGGCGGTGGGCGGCAAGCTCGAACACATCGTCAAACTGACCAACTACCTCCTCGATATCCAGTATCTGCCGGTGGTCCGCGACGTCCGCGCCAAATACCTGAACGGCGACGCCCCGCCGGCAAGCACGACGCTTCAGGTGGCAGGCTTCGCCCGAATTGGCGCTCTTCTCGAGATTGAGGCGGTAGCAGTCCTGCCCGCGGCCAAGCCCGTCCGGACGGCCAGGCCGGCCGCCAAAGCCAAGCCCAAGGTCAAGGTCAAGGTAGCCGCCAAGGCTCCGGCGCGCGCCAGCGCGAAGAAGCCCGCACCGAAGAAGGCCGCACCGAAGAAGGCCGCCAAGAAGAAGCGCTGATCGACTTAGGCTTCTCCGTCCATTCTGGCGCCGACGGGAACCAATGACCAGGCATCGCGGCAGCGCTTCCGGTCAGTTGGACACGGGCCGCACGCTTAGATCCTTTTTGGAGTTTTTGGATTGCGATTCGTGACGGAAGGCCCGAAATTCACGCCGGCAGCCGGCACTTCCAGGCCCGGCGAGGGAATTTGGATTCGATGACCTATTGCGTGGGCATCCTCGTCCGCGAAGGACTGGTGATGATCGCCGACACGCGGTCGAACGCCGGCCTCGACAACATCGCGACCTTTCGAAAGCTGCACGTCACCCAGAAGCCGGGTGAGCGCGCCATCGCCATTGCCACCGCCGGCAACCTGGCCGTCAGTCAGTCGGTGATGAGCCTTGTCAGTGAGGGGCTGGAAAACCCCGACACCGGCGAGAAAGAGACGCTGAAGACGGTGCCCAGTATGTTCCGCGCCGCCCAGCTCGTCGGCCGGGCGATCCGCGAGGTGCACCGCCTCGATGGCGAGTCGCTGGAGCAGCAGAATTCCGGCTTCGACGTCTCGATGCTCCTCGGCGGTCAGGTCAAGGACGGCCGTCTCCGGCTCTTCATGATCTACGCCGCCGGCAATTTCATCGAGGCGACGATCGATACCCCCTTCCTGCAGATCGGCGAGCACAAATACGGCAAGCCGATCCTCGACCGCTCGGTGACCGAGGCGACGGAGCTCCAGGACGCGCTGAAACTCGGGCTCATCTCGATGGACTCGACCATCCGCTCCAATCTCGGCGTCGGCCTGCCGATCGACCTCGCGGTCATCCGCCGCGATGCGCTGAGCGTCGAGCTCTCCTACCGGATCGAGGCGACCGAACCCTATTTCCACGATCTTCGCGAGCGCTGGTCGTCGGCGCTTCGCGCCGCCCATCTCGCCATTCCACGCCCGCCTTACGGCGCCGGTTGACGAACGCCCCCGCAAGGGGCGAGTTTCCGGACAAATCCACCGAACCAGGACCAATCAAGGGAGTAGCGGTACTATGGCCGACACGTTGAAAGTTGCACTCGTCACGGGTTCCGGCACGGGCGTCGGCAAGGCCGCCGCGCTGGCGCTGGCCAAGGATGGCTATGCCGTCGTCCTCACCGGCCGCCGCAAGGAGATGATCGACGGCGTCGCCAAGGAGATCGAGGCGCTGGGCGCGAAGGCGCTTGCCGTGCCGGCCGATATCGGCAACCCGAAAGACGTCGAGAACCTCTTCGCCAAGACGAAGGAAACCTTCGGCCGCCTCGACATCCTGTTCAATAATGCCGGCATCGGCGCACCCGCCATGCCGCTCGAAGACCTGCCCTTCGAGCGCTGGCAGGCCGTGGTCAACACCAACCTCACTGGCGCCTTCCTCTGCACCCAGCAGGCGATCCGGATGATGAAGGCACAGAAGCCGCATGGCGGCCGCATCATCAATAACGGCTCGATCTCGGCGCACACGCCGCGACCGGGCGCCGTCTCCTACACGGCAACCAAGCACGCGATCACCGGCCTCACCAAGCAGACGGCGCTCGACTGCCGGAAGTTCGACATCAATTGCGGCCAGATCGACATCGGCAACGCGGCGACCCCGCTGACCGAGCGCATGGTCGCCGGCGTCCTGCAGCCGGACGGCTCGGTGATGGCGGAAGAACGCATGAGCGCCGACGATGTCGGCCGGGCGATCGTCTACATGGCGAGCCTGCCGCTCGACACCAACGTGCTCTTCATGACCGTCATGGCGACAAAAATGCCCTTCGTCGGCCGCGGCTGACGGTCTGCCAAGAAGTTTTTCTTGCTTGCCTCTCCCCACGGAGACCTTTGCACAACGCGGCGCGCGGCGAGGATTTGCGTGTTGAGTAGCCTGCGGTGGTTTTCGGGTGGGAAGGGTTGCGAGGGAACCGGCTCAGGCGGTGAGGACGGCGGCCCTGCGAAGATTGTAGGCGATGACGAGAAGTCTGAGCTGGGTGAAGTTGGCGGCAAGCGAGAAGTAGCGGACCCTGGTGTAGCCGTAACATCGCTTGAAGGCACCGAAGACGCGTTCGACGGCGGCACGGATCGGAGCAATCAGAAGATTGCGGCGCTTCTGCCAATGCGGCAGGTCCGGCTGGTTCTTGTGCGAGCGGTGCATGATGCGGTCCTTGATGCCGCGCGCCTTCAGTCTCTTCCGCCGTCCTTTATGCTCATAGGCCTTGTCGCCATAGACCGTCGCCTCGTCGCCGATGATGAGGTCGTCGGCGACTTCGCTTTCATTGGTCTTGGCAGGCGTCAGGATCGCCCGGCGGATAAGACCGGAGCCCTGATCGACTGCCACATGGGCCTTGTAGCCGTAGTGAGGCTTGCCGCCCTTGCGCGTCCAGTCGGCATCCGGATCGGCCGGGTTCTTGGCGCCGGCGCCCTCCTTGTAGGACGGCTTGCCGGCCTGCGCCTCGACGATGGTGGCATCCATCAGAGTGCCGTGCTTCAGCACCAGACCGCGTCGGTCGAGCTGGGTCGCAACTTCACCGAACAGGGCCGCGTCGAGATTGTTGTCGCGCAGAGAGGTCCGGAAGCGGCTGATGGTCGAATGATCCGGCGTTCCGTCATCGAGCCCGAGACCGACAAAGCGCCGGAACGACAACGCGTCAGACAGCGCCTCCTCGAGCCGGGGATCGGACAGACCATACCATTGCTGCAGAAGCAGTGCCTTGACCATGACCAGTGGTGGGTAAGCCTTGCGCCCTTCCGGCGCCGCATGCAGCACCGACACCAGCCGCTCTATCGACAACCAGTCGATCACCGACGATATCCGGTCCAGCCGCTCATTGCGGCCAAGGCCCTCATTCAGAAACACATCTCCAAAGCCAAGTTGCCCGCTCGAACGATGCATCCCAAATCCTCCGACAATCTCATCAGAGAATCACAGAGCGACAGTTATGCAAAGGTCTCC
>CAMCWB010000010.1 GCA_945882315.1 Bauldia litoralis
GTGCGGCTGTGGAAGGTCGAGCTGCAGAGGCTCGCCGACGAAACCGGCCTGACCCTCCATGTCCACCACTATCCGCCGGGCACGTCCAAGTGGAACAGAATAGAGCACCGCCTGTTCTGCCACATCTCGCAGAACTGGCGCGGCCGGCCACTGACCGATCGTGTCGCGGTGGTGGAATTGATCGGCGCGACGACAACCAAATCCGGTCTCAAGGTCGAGTGCGCACTCGACACCCGCATCTATCAAAAGGGCAACAAGGTAAGCGACGCCGAGACGGTCGACCTCGACATAACCGGAGACCCGTTCCATCCCGAATGGAACTACACAATCAAGCCCCGAAGCTCGTAGCAATTATTGTGCGGCGTGGCCTTAGCCGGACAGGCGGTCACCGTTCAGCATTATTGCGAGCGAGTCTGTGTCCGGCGGGAAGAAGCGAACTCCTGCGTAAACGAGCCTGAATGGGGTGCCTCATAGTCGAGAGCTATGGCTTTCGGAGCGTCCATCTCGACTATCTGTCTTTCACGCTCACGCCCATGGCGGCCGCTTCCAGCCTGATCAGCGACCGGACATCCTCGATAGCGCGGGTGTCGCCCCATCGCTCGAACTCAGCGACAAGAGCGTCGGCGATGTCCAGCGTGTCAGCGACGCCCCCCGGCGGCATGTGCCGGAGGATTTCCCTGATTGTCAGGATCAGTTCGTTGTCTGTCGGTATTGCTCGCCCTGCGACGCCCGCCACACGTCAATAGAAGCGATTTTCTTGGCCTCCGGCTAGGGTGGTCGCCAAGAAGTGAAAACGATCGCCCTGTGTCCTTCCTGCGCAGTACGCGCGCGTGCGCGCGGCCGCGTGATTCAATCGATGTAGCGCGCTTCATCTCTAAAGAAGTCACAGTAGGCGCGCCTACTCGTTTCAAATTGGTCGGGCCGGGTTTGCCAGGTTTGCCACCCGCGCCGCCTACAGCGACGGCTCGACAAGGTGCGCGGCCCCAGGGCCCGTTGGTGGCTAGGATTGTGGGTAGGAAACACTGCTGTTCGGAAAAGTGGCAGAAAATATACGGTATCGGAGCATCAGTGGCGGAGAGGATGGGATTCGAACCCACGATACGGCTTTACACCGTATACCCGCTTAGCAGGCGGGCGCCTTCGACCGCTCGGCCACCTCTCCAAGGCCGGAGATAGCCGGTCAGCCACTGCCATAGCAAGTGCAAATACCCGGCCGACGCGAGTAATCCAAGCGCTCCGCCTTCGCCCGTGGGCGATATTGAGCCTGTGTTCGGCGAGTTCACCGCTAAGGCTTCGATTCACCGCGCTGTTGCGGCTATGCCGCAGGCGGGCCATCGCCTTGACGGGAAACGGACCAATTCTTCGAACCCGATTCGCGGAAATCCGTGACACTCACGCAGGCACCGCTCTGTTTCACCGCCTCCGATTTGCCACAAGCCTTGTGCCTTTTGCGCCGCATGCGTTTCCTGGCCGGTCTTTTCACGTCTGGCCGTGCGGCATATTTTAGGTAGAATCAAAGAGTTACCTATCGCGGCCGGTTTTCTCGAATCGGATTTCGCGATAGAAGCCGGCATCGGCGGGGTTGGAGAGCCATGCTCAACTGGCGGAGATGGATTCGTCCGGGCCTGGTCATGACCGGGCTTTTGGCCGTTTTCGCTGTCTTTCTGCGATCCGGCGCTGTCGAGGAGGACCTGATCGCGCGTGCGTTGCAGCACCTCGCGGCCGACGGCCAGAACTGGGCAACGGTCGACGTCTCCGGCCGCACCGTGACGGTTCATGGCACCGCTCCTTCGACGGAGGCGCAAGAGGCCGCCATCGAATCCGCCGCGGACGTTGCCGGGGTCAGCCGCGTCTCCGATGCGAGCGACCTTCTGCCGATCGCGTCTCCCTATTTCTGGTCCGTGCGGAAGGCCGGATCAGTCCTGACGCTCGTCGGCTTCGTTCCGTCTGAAGGGTTCCGGACGTCGCTCCTTGCCGCCGCGCGGCGCGCCATGCCGGCCGCCGAGATCCATGACCAGTTGCAACTCGCACGCGGTGCGCCGGCTTCCTTCAACGGCGGCACTTCCTTCGTGCTCGACCGTCTCAAAACGCTCGCCGACGCTACCGTGACGATGACCGACGCGACGCTTGCCGTGTCGGGAGTCGCCGCAGACCCGGCCGCCTTCGCCGCATCGCGCAATATCTTCCGCGTCGATGTGCCGGCCCAGTTGACGCTCGGTCCGATCGACATTCTTCCACCGCGTGCCGATCCCTTCGTGTGGTCGGCGAGCTATGACGGTTCGCGCGTGACGCTCGCCGGCTACGCACCGAACGAGATCATCGAGGACTCGCTTCTGTCTACGGCCCGCCGCGCGCTGCCCGGTGCGACTGTCGTCGACGACATGAACGTCGCCTCCGGCGCCCCGGACGGCTTCGCCGATGCCGCGGCTTTCGCCATCGGCGCGCTGACGCGATTCGAGAATGGCGGCGTTGCCCTCGACGGCATGAATCTCGACATCAGCGGCACCGCGAAGACGGTCGACGATTATGAATCCGTCGAAGCCGCCTTCGCCGGCGCTCTGCCGCGCGGCATGCGCGTCGTGTCGAGCGCCATCGCACCGGCAACGGTTGCCTCCTATGGCTGGCGCGGGGAGAGGGCCGCCGACGGAACCGTAACGCTCGTCGGCTATGTTCCGACACCGGAAGCCAAGCGAGATCTTGCCGGGCTCGCCAAGGAGCTTTTTGTCGGAAGCAGCGTCACCGACAATGTGCGCATCGCCGCCGGCGAGCCGCGGATCGACTGGATCGGTGCGATAAAGTTCTCGATGAGCCAACTGGCCCGCCTTGGCCGCGGCTCGGTGGTTCTTGGTGAGCGCCAGTTCTCGATCGAAGGCGAGGCGGCGAGCCCGCAGGCCTATACCGATATGCTCCGCGCCAATGCCCAGACGCTGCCGTCCAATCTCGAGCTCGAAAGCGCCGATGTTACACCGCCGCGTGTCTCTCCCTTCCGCTTCGTCGCGTCGCGAAAGCCGGATGCGGTCACGCTCGACGGCTACGTCTCATCCGAAGATGAGCACGAGTCGATCGTATCTGAGGTCAAGAGCAAATTCGGCGGCGTCAGGCTGGTCGACAATCTGATTTTTGCGAGCGGCGCCCCGGACGGCTTTCGCGATGCGGCGACCGTCGCCGTCGCCGCGGTGAGCCGCCTGGCGGGAGGGCATTCCGAAATCAGTGACGGCACGATCAATATCGCCGGCAACGCCTATCACGCCGGCGCGGCGGGCGCCGTCGTCGACGAGATCGGCGAAGCGATGCCGGGCGGCTTCGATGTCGCGGTGTCGATCATGGTCCGGCAACCGGCGCAGCCGGTGACGCCGCTCCGCTGCCGCGACCTGCTGCAGAAGGTCCTGACCGTCGGCCGCATCGAGTTCGACGGCGGCAAGGCGGATGTTTCCGAGGACAGTTTTGGAATTCTGGATCGTGTCGCCGCGACGATCGAACGGTGCCCTGACGCTATGGTGGAAGTCGGTGCGCACACCGATGCGGATGGCTCGACGCAGGGCAACCTCAACCTGTCGCAGGAACGCGCCGACGCGATTGTCGAATTCCTCGTCGATGCGGGCATCAGGCGGGAGCGGCTGACGGCGGTCGGCTATGGCGAGGCGAAGCCGATCCGCGACAATGACTCGCCGGAAGGAAAAGCCGCCAATCGAAGGATCGAATTCGCGCTGACCGCCGCCGAAGCGGTAGGATCGACGGCGGAATCGGCTTCGGAGGCGACCGGGATCGAGGAAGAAAACGCAGAAACCGACGAAGAGGCGGGCGGCCGGTAAGATGCTATATGTGATTTTTGCATATTGGCCCTATCTGGTGGCGGTACTTCTCCTCGGCATGGCCGTTGGCTGGTGGTATCAGGATCCCCGCAGCGCCGATGACGAGACGGCCTGGCTCGAACGCGGATTCGACGAACCGTGATCTGGCACTTCCTCGAGGTCTGGCTTTTCTTCGTGCTCGCCTTTGCCTTGGGCTGCACACTCGGCGCCTATCTCTATGGCGGTCTTGCACGGAGCCCGCTCGCCGCCGCGCAGGGCTACGTCGCCGACAAGGTTGGCGATGCGATCGACGAGATCAAGACGCGGCTAGGCATCGGCCCCGATTGGCGTCCGGTGCTTCAGCCGGCGATCGAACGCCCCTCGCCAAAATCCGCGCGGCCGCCGGAGCCGGTCGAAGTCGAGCCGCCGCCGATTGCGCTTGCGCCGCCGTCCTGGAGCGGCGACGCACCGCGTGACGGCGACGCCTGGGACGACGATCATGCCTGGACGGACGAGCCGGCAGACAAGCCGGTCGACACTGCCTATGCCGCGGAATTGAAAGCGGCTGCCGCCGAAAGTATTGCCGGACCTGCCGACGACGACAGCATGATGCGTCCCGCCGGCCTGTCGTCGCCGCGTTCGGGTGTACCCGACAATCTGCAGAGAATCCGCGGTATCGGCCGGCGCAACGAGGAACTGCTGCACGGTCTCGGCATCTTTCACTTTGGCCAGATCGCCGCCTGGACGCCGGCCGAGGTCAGGTGGATCGCGGTGCATCTCAAATTCCCCGAGCGGATCGAGCGCGACGACTGGATCAGCCAGGCGACCGTGCTCGCCAGCGGCGGCGCACCCTCGCAGGAGAAAGAGCGCCGCCGGAAGGCCGACGCCGACGAGTATGGCTAGCGGCTTGCGGCGTGCGCCGGTCTATCCCGCATCGAGGTCGAACACGGGCGGCTGACGCGGAACGACGGCGTCCGCGGGCGGACCTGATCCCTCGATCCCGGAAATGAATGCCGAAATCCGGTTGAGCAGATTGGCTCCTGCCAGGATGGGCGGATGTCCTTCGCCCGGCACCGTCAGCGATTCGAGAAGCTGGTGTTCCGCGGCCATCGCCGCCACGGTCGCCGTGGACAGGAGATCCGAATTGCCGCCCCGGATCGAAAGCACCGGCACGGACTTCAAAGCCCGGAATTCGTTCCACAGATTGGGCAGCGGCTCGTCGAACTCGATGCTGTCGAGCGTCCGCGCGAGGGCAGGGTCATAGTCGGGCACGGGCCGCCCGTCCTCTTCGCGATAGGTCGTCCGGGCGAAGGCCATCCACTGCTCTTCGTTCAGCGACGTGAAATGGCCGCCATGCAGCCGCTTGAGGATGCGCACCGCATCTGCCCAGTCATCGGGCAGCGGCGTCCGGCCGACATAGGTCTTGATGCGGGCGAGGCCGACGGCCTCCAGCGTCGGGCCGATATCGTTCAGCACGAGGCCGGCGAGCACCGAAGGCCGGACGACGCCCATCAGCATGCCGAGGATGCCACCGCGCGAGGTGCCGACGATGACGGCGCGGCTGACGCCCAACGCCGCCATGCCGTCGAAGACATCGTTAATCTCGGTCAGCGGATTGTAATTCTCCGTCCGCCGGTCCCGGTCGGACTTGCCGCGGCCGCGATAGTCGAAGCAGAGCACGCGCCGCGGCCGGTGCCGATGCGTCGAGAGATAACGGGCCAACTCGTGGAAATCGCGATGGCTGCGGCTCAGTCCCGGCAGGCAGACCACCGGAAGCCACGGATCCTGCGGGTTGCCGAAGTCGCGGATGAAGAGCGACAGCCCATCCGAGCTTCGGTAGGTGGTATCCCGATATCCTGGGATCGGCGCGTCTTTACCGTCGGCCGGGCTCATAGCACTGGCGCTTTCGTGATTGCGTGAAGGGCGGCTAGCCGCCGCGCTTCAGGTCTTTTTCGATGGTCAATGCAGGCGAGCCAAGGCGCGCCTCGTACACCTGCACATTTTCCATGATGCGCTGGACGTAATTGCGCGTCTCGGTGAACGGGATCGACTCGATCCAGTTGACGACGTCGACCTTCGGATCGCGCGGATCTCCATAGAGACGGATCCACTCGGTTACGCGTGACGGACCGGCGTTGTAGGCGGCGAAGGTCATCACATAGGAGCCGTTGTAGCGGTCGATGAGATGGCCGAGGAACGCCGCACCGAGCGTCGCGTTGTAGCCGGGATCGCTGGTGAGCCTCGCCTGCGAGTAGGAAACGCCAGCCTTCTTTGCCATCTGCTTGGCGGTTGCCGGCATAAGCTGCAGCAGCCCGCGGGCGCCAGCCTTGCTGATCGCGCCCGGGTGAAACGAGCTTTCCTGGCGCGCGATGGCATAGACCACGGCACGGTCGACGGAGCCGGTATTCGCCGATTTCGGGATGGCCGAGGTCGGGAAGGCGAGGCTATCGACGCGAATGCCGCGCGACGCCGCTGTCTTGCCGAGTTGCAGGGCCAGCGTGTGATCGTCCTTGACCATGCCGGTCAGGAGCGCCAACTGCGTCGGATCGGTCAGCGTGTCGGCGAGGTAGCGCATGAAGATCGTGTTGCGATCGTCGTATTTGATGTCCGTCAGGCGCTGCATCACCTGGACGAGTTCAAGGCTGGCAAAACGTTTCTTGTCCGAAGCATCCGGCTTGGGCGGCGCCGCGATCGGTAGCGATTTCACCCCAAGTTTGGCGAGCGCCAACTGGCCGTAGAAAGTCGTCGGATAGGCGGCGGCGAGTTGGTATTGCCGTCCGGCTTCGCCGCGATTGCCCGCGGCCTCGGCGGCGCGCCCGAGCCAGTATTCGGCACGCGACTGGCTGAGCGGCATCTTGGAGATGGTCTGGATCACCGCGAAATGCCGGGCGGCTGCCTTCGGATCGTTGAGATATTCGAGCGCCAGCCAGCCGGCATGGAATTCCGCCTCAGCGCGTTGGCTGCTCGACTCGGCCGCGTGGGCCGCGGCGATGCGATAGGCGTTGCGATAGTCTTTCAGCTCGAAGAGCTCGCGCGTCATCACGCGCCGTTCCACCCACCAGGCATCCGGGTCGACGAGCAGGTCGCCGTCGCGCGGCGCCGAAAGCATCAGCTCGGCCGCCGCCGTGATCTTTTCGGCACGGCGGAGTTGCTGGATGCGGGCATAAGTGTAGAGGGGATCCTTGCGCACCGCCTTCGGCACGCCGTCGAGCGCCGCTCCGGCCTTCGGATCGCGCTTGATCACCGCGATCACCGCCTTTGCAAGAGCCTGCTGGTTGGCATCGAGCGAGGCAGCGGCCCGCAGCGCACGGGTCGACTGCTCTTCGTAGAGCATCCGGTCCATGCGGGCTTTGTGGTCAGCTTTGGAGAGGACGCCCCCGAAATCCTTGCGGATCGTGGCCTCGAATGAATCGTCCAGCGTTTCGGTCCGCCATTTCGGGCGAAGCAGAGCGGCGGCGGCCGCCTTCTGGCCGGTCGCCAGATAGGAGCGGGCGAGAAGCAGCGTGCCGTCATTGCTGACGGGTTCGCGCCCGCCGAAGGCCTGAATGACGGCCTCGGCGCCCGGCTTCTCACGCTCGATCGCTTCTTCGAAGCGGGTGCGCAGCAGCGTCTGGCCGGGCCAGTCGGAAAGGTCGCGCGCAATCTGGTCGAGCTTCGACGACGCCACGAATTGCGACTTGTAGACCGCGACCAGCCATTTGATGATCTTGGCGTCGACCGGATCGGGCAGCGCATAGGCCGCCAGAAGCGCGTCATTGGGATTGTCGGTATCGAAGAGGCGTACGGCAAGCTTGAAGCCCGCCTCGGAGAGTATCGAACGCTGGGTCGAGACGATCGTCGGCGGCGCCGCGGGAGCGATGGCCGATGCGGTCTGGATGGGCGGCGCGACGGGCGCGGCCAGAGGCACCGGCGCCGCGATGGGCGCCTGAACCGCCGCCGGCGCTTCATTGGCGTAGGACAGCGGATCGAAAGAGCCGCCGATCAGCGCCGTGATGGAATCGGGCGTAGCGGCGGTCTGGGCGAGCCAGGGATTCGGACGCGGCAGCGGGACGGCTTCAGCCGCAAGCGGGCCGGCCAGCGGACCGACGAGCACCGACAAGGCGAGGGCGGAGATGCCGGCGCGCCGCGCCAGGCTGCGTGCTCCGCTCGAATTCCCCTGATCAGCCCGGGGATTAGCTCCCCGATCGGCTTGTCCCCCGATGCCTCGGAATTTCCGCAATGGTCTGGCCCTTCTGTCGGATCGCGCCCTAGACGCGAGACCGTATAATGTCATAGTGAACGTTTGCTTGACGACGCGAAACCCAAGCTACCGCAAGGCCTAGCGGTTCTTGTCGCGGCGTCAACCACGGAATAGTGTCCCCCAATCAAGCAAAACGCCAATTTTGGCGATAAATCGGCCAGGAACATGCTCAAGGGCTCAATAACAGCACTTGTCACGCCAATGCGCGACGGCAAGCTCGATGAAGATGCGTTTCGTGCCTTCGTGGAATGGCAGATTTCCGAGGGAACGCATGGGCTTGTGCCGGTCGGCACGACCGGCGAGAGCCCGACGCTCAGCCATGCCGAGCATAACCGTGTCGTCGAGATCTGCATCGAGGTCTCGGCCGACCGCGTGCCGGTGGTTGCCGGCGCCGGCTCGAACAATACGAGCGAGGCGATCGAGCTGTCTCGCCATGCCGAGAAGGCCGGCGCCAACGCACTCCTGATCGTGACGCCATATTACAACAAGCCGAACCAGGAAGGCCTGTACCAGCATTACAAGGCGATCAACGACGCCGTCGGCATCCCGATCATCATCTACAACATCCCGCCGCGCTCGGTGATTGACATGTCGGTCGAGACGATGGCCCGGCTGTTCGAGCTGAAGAACATCGTCGGGGTCAAGGACGCGACGGCGAAGATCGAGCGTGTCAGCCTGCAGCGCCACGCCATGGGCCCGGATTTCGTCCAGCTCTCCGGCGAGGATGCGACAGCGCTCGCCTTCAATGCGCATGGCGGCCACGGCTGCATCTCGGTGACGTCGAATGTCGCGCCGAAGCTCATTTCCGAGTTTCAAACGGCGTGCCTCGCCGGCGACTACGCCAAGGCGCTCGACTATCAGGACCGCCTCATGCCGCTGCATCGCGCCCTGTTCCTCGAGCCCAACCCGACCGGTGTCAAATATGCGCTCTCGGTCATCGGCAAGATGAACGATGACGTCCGGCTGCCGCTCGTCAAGGTCTCCGAGCAGACCCGCACCGAGATCCGCTCGGCGATGGTTCACGCCGGGCTGATCAACTGAGACGATAATGGCCCCCAAGAAGGAAGCGGCGCCCCGCAGCGCGGCGGTCAACCGGCGTGCCAGGTTCAATTACGAGATCGGACAGGTTTTCGAGGCCGGCATCCAGTTGACCGGCACTGAGGTCAAGTCGCTGCGAGAGGGCAAGAGCAATATTGCCGACTCCTACGCCGGCGATAAGGACGGGGAGCTCTGGCTCTACAACTCCTATATACCGGAATACCTCCAGGCCAACCGCTTCAACCATCAGCCGCGGCGGGCCCGTAAGCTGTTGCTCCACCAGAGCGAGATCAATCGGCTGATGGGCGCCGTGCAGCGCGAGGGCATGACGATCGTGCCCCTGAAGATCTATTTCAACGATCGCGGCCGCGCCAAGGTCGAGATCGCGCTCGCCCGTGGCAAGAAGCTCCACGACAAGCGCGAGACCTCCAAGCAGCGCGACTGGGACCGCGAGAAGAGCCGCGTGCTGCGCGACAAGGGCTAACCGAGGCCGGCGCGGATCTTGGCGAACACGGAGCGGAACATGTCCGGCGTCAGCACGCCGGTATTCGTGTTGTAGCGGGAGCAGTGGTAGCTGTCGTAGAGGCGCCTGCCGCCACCGATCTCATGGACGGCCCCATGCCCGAAGGGATGCGCGGCGCGGCGGAGGCCGAGCGCCGGCAGCGTGCTCTCGTGGGCGATGCGGCCCAGCGCCAGGATCGCCCGGACATTCGTCATCGCAGCCATCGTCGCGACCAGGAATTGCCGGCAGGTGTTGATCTCGACCGGCAGCGGCTTGTTCTGTGGCGGTACGCAGCGCACGGAATTGACGATCGCCGCATCGACCAGTGTCAGCCCGTCATCCGGCGTGGCGCGATAGGTGCCGCTGGCGAAACCATATTCGATCAGCGTCGCGTAGAGGAGGTCGCCGGCATAGTCGCCGGTGAAGGGACGGCCGGTGCGATTGGCGCCGCGCAGGCCGGGCGCCAGCCCGACGATCAGGAGCTTGGAGTCAGGCGGGCCGAAGCTTGCGACCGGCGCGTTGTGCCAGGCCGGCTCGGCGGCCCGCCATGTCTCGCGAAAGGCGACGAGGCGGGGGCAGAGGGGGCAGTCGCGATCCGGCTCGGCTGAGGGGGCAGGGGATACGATCAGAGGACTTCGTCTTCTTCGAAATCGTCGTCGAAGGTCTCGGCCGGCGGACGGTCCGCCTGGCGCGGTGACCGCTCGGACGGGTCGCGCCCGACCTTGTCGCGGAGATGGGCAAGATCGACGAAATGGTCGGCCTGGCGGCGCAGTTCGTCGGCGATCATCGGCGGCTGCGTCGACAGCGTCGAGATGACCGTGACCTTGCGTCCCTTACGCTGGACGGCCTCGACCAGTGAGCGGAAGTCGCCGTCGCCGGAGAAGAGCACGATATGGTCGATCGTTTCCGCCATCTCCATCACGTTGACGGCAAGCTCGATGTCCATATTGCCTTTGATCTTGCGCCGGCCGGTCGCGTCGACGAATTCCTTTGTCGGCTTGGTCACGACCGTATAGCCGTTGTAGTCGAGCCAATCGATCAGTGGGCGGATCGAGGAGTATTCCTGATCTTCCGCCAGCGCCGTGTAGTAGTAGGCGCGGAGCAGATAGCCCTTTGACTGGAATTCGGTGAGAAGACGCCGGTAATCGATGTCGAACCCGAGGGACTTCGCGGCGGCATAAAGATTGGCGCCGTCGATGAACAGGGCGATCTTTTCGCGTTGATCAAACATCGTGGGACCGAAAACCGGTGCTTGGCGTTGATTTGCTGCCATACGGTCGAGCATCCTGTCGAAATCGCAAAAGCGCGGATGTGATTGCGGCCGCCGGTCGGCCTACCCGATATCGTTCATATGTGATCCGCGAGCAAAACGCCTGAAATATTAAATATTTAAATCAGAAATCTGACGCCCGGCCCGCCGGAATCGAATGCATCATTCAAAGCGTTACTATGCATATACCGCCGCCCTTGTTGGGGTCCAGCGCGAAAATTGAGCCGGCTTTGTGGAAGTCTTCTCGCGACTTCTTGGCCAAAGCCCTTCGGAAAGCTTGCTTTTGCCACTTTCGCGGCCTATCTCTCCGCCCTCAAATACCTTCAGGAGACAGTTGTATGGCCCGGGTGACCGTGGAAGACTGCATCGACAAGGTCGAAAACCGCTTCGAGCTGGTGCTTCTCGCCAGCCATCGGGCGCGCATGATCTCCAGTGGCGCGCCGCTGACCGTCGATCGGGACAACGACAAGAACCCCGTCGTCGCGCTCCGCGAGATCGCCGATTCGACCGTCCAGCCGGACGATCTCAAGGAAGACCTGATCCACTCGATGCAGAAATATGTCGAGGTGGACGAGCCTGAGGCAGAGGCCGTTCCGATGATCGCTTCGCCGAATTCGGCCAGCGGCGCTGGCGACAGCGGCGAGGTCGCCTTCGACCGCATGTCGGAAGAAGAACTGCTCCGCGGCCTCGAAAGCATGGTCCCGCCGGACAAGACCGAGGACTTCTAGCCGCCGGATTCGTCCGGCCGCTATCGCGCGTAAACCTTCGCGACACTATATTCCTGAAATGATAGGCTTTTCCCGGCTTCCCCGGGGAAGGCCCTGTCACCGGAAAAACGCGCCATGATGCGCCAATATGAACTCGTCGAGCGGGTGACGCGCTACAACCCGAACGCTGACGAGAGCCTGCTCAATAAGGCGTATGTCTACGCCATGCAGAAGCATGGCACGCAGCGGCGTGCCAATGGCGACCCCTATTTCTCGCATCCGCTTGAAGTCGCCGGCATCCTGACCGACCTCAAGCTCGACGACGCGACGATCGCCGTGGCACTGCTCCACGACACGATCGAGGATACCGACGCGACCCGTACTGAAATCGACGAGATGTTCGGCGAGGATATCGGCAAGCTTGTCGAGGGCCTGACCAAGATCGGCAAGCTCGACTTCGTGTCGCGGAAGGCCGCCCAGGCCGAAAATCTCCGCAAGCTGCTGCTGGCGATTTCCTCCGACGTCCGCGTCCTTCTCGTGAAACTCGCCGATCGTCTGCACAACATGCGCACGCTCGAGCACATGCCGGCCGAGGCGCGGGCCCGCATCGCCGAGGAGACGCTCGAGATCTACGCGCCGCTCGCCGGCCGCATGGGCATGCATGACATGCGCGAGGAGCTCGAAGAGCTCGCCTTCCGCACCGTCAATCCGGAGGCGCATGCGACCATCGCCGGCCGGCTCGCCGAGCTTCGGTTGCGCAACCGCAGCCTCATCCAGAAGATCGAGAACGAACTCACCGAGCGCTTCGACCACAGCGGCATCAGCGCCCATGTCTGGGGACGCGAGAAGCGGCCCTATTCGATCTTCCGCAAGATGGAACGGAAGGCGGTCAGCTTCGAGCAGCTTTCCGACATCTACGGCTTCCGGGTGATCGTCAACACGCTCGGCGAATGCTACTCGGCGCTCGGCATCGTCCATACGACCTGGCCGACCGTGCCGGGCCGCTTCAAGGACTACATCTCGACGCCGAAGCAGAACGACTACCGCTCGATCCATACGACGGTGGTCGGCCCGGGCAGCCAGCGCGTCGAGTTGCAGATCCGCACCGAGGATATGCACCGCATCGCCGAATACGGCATCGCCGTCCACGCCCTCTACAAGGACGGCGTTCGTCCGCATGGCGCCAAGGCGAATGGAGCGGCCACCGGAGCGGCAGCGTCGGCGAACGGTGCTGCCCCGACCAATGGCGCGGCGCCTGTCAACGGAGCGAAAGCGCCGGCGCGCCCCGGCTTCAACGACGAGATCCGCGCCTATGAATGGCTACGGCGCACGATCGAGATGCTTTCCGAAGGCGACACGCCCGAAGAATTCCTCGAACACACCAAGCTTGAGCTCTTCCAGGACCAGGTCTTCTGCTTCACGCCGAAGGGGCGCCTCATCGCACTGCCGCGCGGTGCGACGCCGATCGATTTCGCCTATGCGGTTCATACCGACGTCGGCGATACCTGCGTCGGCTGCAAGATCAACGGCCGCAACATGCCGTTGATGACCGAACTGAACAATGGCGACGAAGTCGAGATCGTCCGCTCGCAGGCACAGGTGCCGCCGCCGGCCTGGGAATCGATGGTCGTCACCGGCAAGGCACGCTCGGCGATCCGGCGCGCGACGCGGGCGGCGGTCCGCAAGCAGTATGCCGGCCTCGGTCGGCAGATTCTCGAACGCGCCTTTAGCCGCGCCAAGCGGCCCTTCTCGGATGCGCTCGCCAAGGCGGCGCTGCCGCGGCTGGCGCAGCACAACACCGAGGACATGCTGGCCGCCGTCGGGCGCGGCGAAATCCCCTCGACCAATGTGCTCCGCGCCATCTACCCGGACCACAAGGAAGAGCGCACCGCGCGCAGCACCGCCAAGAGCGAAGAGGGCTGGTTCGGCCTGAAGCGCGGCGCCGGCATGATCTTCAAGGTGCCCGGCCTGTCGCGCCGCGGCGAAAAGCCGGTCAAGCCCGAAAGCGCCATTCCGATCCGTGGCCTCGACGGCGAGATGGCGGTGCGCTTCGCCGAGGGCGGCGCCGTGCCCGGCGACCGCATCGTCGGCATCACCAATCCGGGCGAGGGGATCACGATCTACCCGATCCACTCGGCGGCGCTGAAGGAATTCGACGACCAGCCGGAGCGCTGGCTCGATGTCCGCTGGGACATCGACGACGCGGCCCGCAAGCGCTTTGCCGCGCGCATCGAGGTGACCGCGATCAACGAGCCCGGCACGCTCGCCCAGATCGCGCAAGTCATCGCCGAAGGCGACGGCAACATCTCCAACCTGCGCATCGCCACCAGCGCACCGGATTTTTCGGTGATGGTCATCGACATCGAAGTCTGGGACCTTAAACATCTCACCCGCATCATCGGGCAATTGCGCGCGAGGCCGGTGGTGAGCGCAGTCACGCGCATCAACACATAGAAGACGAAGGCGACGCATGACCGAATCCGAAGTCATCGACATTTTCCGCGCGTCAGGCGCCATCATGGAAGGTCACTTCATCCTGAGTTCCGGATTGCGGAGCCCGGTCTTCATCCAGAAGGCGCGGGTCTTCCAGTATCCGGATCGCACCGAGGCGCTCTGCAAGGCGCTCGCCCAGAAGGTGAAGGCCGCCGATCTCGGGCCGATCGACATCGTCGTCTCGCCGGCCGTGGGCGGCATCATTCCGGGCTACGAGACGGCGCGCCATCTGTATGTGCCGGCCGTCTGGGTCGAGCGCGAGGACGGCCAGTTCCGACTGCGCCGTTTCGAACTGCCGAAAGGCGCCCGCGTCCTCATCGTCGAGGACATCGTCACGACGGGGCTCTCGAGCCGCGAAACGGTTGCCGCGGTCGAGATGCTCGACGCCGAAGTCGTCGGCTGCGCCTGCCTGATCGACCGTTCGGGCGGCGAGGCCGATGTCGGCGTGCCGCTGGTCTCGCTGGCCCGCTACCGCGTGCCCGCCTATCCCGCCGACCAGGTCCCGCCCGAGATGGCGGCGATCCCGGCGGTGAAGCCCGGCAGCCGGGGGCTGGCATGACCGGTAAGCTTCGTCTCGGCGTCAATATCGACCATGTCGCGACGATCCGGAATGCGCGCGGCGGCGATCACCCCGATCCGATCCGCGCCGCAGAACTCGCGGCCGCGGCCGGCGCCGACGGCATCACCGCGCATCTCCGGGAGGACCGCCGCCATATCGGCGACCGCGACATCGAGCGGCTGATGGAGCGCATCGCACTGCCGCTCAATCTCGAAATGGCGGCGACCGACGAGATGCTGTCGATCGCGCTCCGCCACCGGCCCCATGCCGCCTGCATCGTGCCGGAACGGCGCGAGGAGCGGACGACCGAAGGCGGCATCGACGCGGCCGGCCAGATCGACCGGCTCCGCCCGATCGTCGGGGCGCTCGGCGAAGCCGGCATCCGCGTCTCGCTTTTCATCGAGGCGGACCGGAAGCAGCTCGATGCGGCAAAAGCGCTCGCAGCCCCGGTTGTCGAACTCCATACGGGCACCTATTGCGAGGCATGGCACTCGGGCGCCGATGCCTTCGAGCGCGAGCGCCGACGGATCGCCGAGGGCGCCAGCTACGGCCGGGCGCTCGGCCTCGAAATCCATGCCGGCCATGGCCTTTCCTTCGATACGGTGAAGCCCGTCGCGCGCCTGTCGGAAGTGGCGGAGCTCAATATCGGTCATTTTCTCATTGGCGAGGCGATCTTCATCGGCCTTTCGGACTCGGTCCGGGAGATGCGGCGCCTCATGGATGAGGCCCGCGCCGAAGCCGAGACCTCTGCATGATTGTCGGAATCGGCAATGATCTCATAGACATAAGGCGAGTGGAGAAGACCCTCGACCGTTATGGCGAGCGATTCGTTGCCTGGATCTTCACCGAAACCGAGCAAAGAAAATCCGACCAGCGGCGGGAAAGGGCGGCCTCTTACGCCAAGCGCTTCGCCGCCAAGGAAGCCTGCGCCAAGGCGCTCGGTACCGGCATGAGTTCGGGTGTTTTCTGGCGCGACATGGGCGTCGTCAACCTGCCGTCCGGCAAGCCGACAATGGCGCTGACCGGCGGCGCGGCGGCAAGGCTGAAGGCCCTTTTGCCGGCCGGCCACCGTGCCGAGATCCACGTCACCATCACCGATGATTTCCCGACCGCCCAGGCTTTCGTCATCATCGAGGCGGTGCCGGCGTGAACGCCGCAATAAGGCCGCGTTTCAGCCCGACAGCGTTGCGCCGGCCCCTCCTTGCCGGTATTAACCGGAGCCGCCGCGAACCGCGGCGCTATCCCCCTCGCGCTGGACAGAGAGCATGAGCGTGGCATCCCAAAAGACGCATGCACAAAGCAGCGGTTTCGGCGAAACCGTGAAGATCGTCGTTCAGGCGCTGCTGCTCGCGCTCATCGTCCGCACGTTTCTTTTCCAGCCCTTCAACATTCCGTCGGGCTCGATGAAGGAGACGCTGCTGGTCGGCGACTACCTCTTCGTCTCGAAATTCTCCTATGGCTACAGCCGCTATTCCTTCCCCTTCGGCCTCGGCTTCTTCGAGGGCAGGGTATGGGCCGCTGCGCCGGAGCGCGGCGACGTTGCCGTCTTCAAGCTGCCGCGCGACAACTCGACCGATTACATCAAGCGCGTCATCGGATTGCCCGGCGACAGGGTCCAGATGATCGACGGCGTGCTCCAGATCAACGGCGAGCCGGTGAAGATGGAGCGGCTCGACGCGGGCTCGGACGAGGACGGCGATTTCGTCCGCTACCGCGAGACCCTGCCAAACGGTGTCGAGCACATCATTCTCGATCGCGGCCATGTCGGGCTCGACGATACGCGGGTCTATGAAGTGCCGGCCGGCCACTATTTCATGATGGGCGACAATCGCGACAACTCGACCGACAGCCGCGTGCTCGATGCCGTCGGCTACGTTCCCTTCGAGAATTTTGTCGGCTGCGCCGAGATCATCTTCTTCTCGGTTCAGGAAGGCGCGGCGGCCTGGGAGTTCTGGAAATGGCCGTGGACCGTCCGTTCCGACCGGATCTTCCAGCTTCTGTGAGAGCTGGAAGCGATCCCGACATCGAGGCGCTCGAGCGCCGGCTCGAACACCGGTTCGCCAATCGTGAATTGCTCTACACCGCGCTGACCCATGCCAGCGCGACCGGCGGCTTCGCATCGCCGGTTCCGACCAACTACCAGCGGCTGGAATTCCTCGGCGACCGGGTCCTTTCCCTGGTCATCGCCGATATGCTGCTGCGTGCCTATCCGCGCGCCGACGAAGGCGAATTGCACCGGCGCCATGTCGCGCTGGTTCGCAAGGAGACCTGTGCGCTTGTCGCCCGCAGCATCGACCTCGGCGCCGCGATCCTTCTCGGCGGTGGCGAGGCGAGGGCCGGCGGCCGCGCCAACGATTCGATTCTCGGCGACGTCTGCGAGGCGGTGATCGGTGCCCTCTACATCGAGGCCGGCTATGAGACGGCAAGGAAATTCGTCGACGAGCATTGGCGTCCGCTGATGGCCGACCAGCGCGCTGCTTCGCCCAACGCGAAATCCGTGTTGCAGGAATGGGCGCAGGGCAAGGGACTGCCGACGCCGAGCTATGCCATTGTCGGCCGCCGCGGGCTCGACCACGCGCCGGTCTTCATCGTCGAGGTGACGGTGGAGAATGTGCCGCCGGAGCGCGGCGAGGGCCATTCGCGGCGTGAAGCCGAGCAGGAAGCCGCGGCCGCTATTCTGCGCCGCGCAGGGGTTTGGAGCGCTGACCAGAATGCCTGACGAGACCCCCACGACCGAAACGCGCTGCGGCTTCGTCGCGCTGATCGGCGCCCCCAATGCCGGCAAGTCGACGCTGATCAACCGCGTCGTCGGCACCAAGGTTTCGATCGTCAGCCACAAGGTTCAGACGACCCGTTCGATCGTCCGCGGCATCGCGATGTTCGATGCTTCGCAAGTCATATTCGTCGATACGCCCGGCATTTTCCGGCCGCGACGGCGGCTCGACCGGGCGATGGTCGACACCGCCTGGAGCGGCGCCCATGACGCCGATCTCGTCGCTGTGCTGATCGATGTCAGCCGCGGCATCGACGAGGATGCGCGCGCGCTTCTCGGCAAAGCCGGGCAGGTCGCGCATCCGAAGATCCTGCTGCTCAACAAGATCGACACGGTGAAGCGGGAGGAACTGTTGGGCATTGCGGCCGAAGCCAACCAGGTCACGAATTTCGATCGCACCTTCATGATCTCGGCGCTCTCCGGCGACGGGCTCGACGACCTGACGGCCTATCTCGCCGGCGCCGTGCCGGTCGGGCCTTACCTCTACCCGGAGGACGAAGTTTCCGACGTGCCGATTCGCCAGCTTGCCTCCGAGGTCACCCGCGAGAAGCTCTTCCAGCGGTTGCACCAGGAACTGCCCTATGCTTCGACGGTCGAGACGGAAAGCTGGAAGGAACAGCCGGACGGTTCGATCAAGGTCGAGCAGGTGATCTTCGTCGAGCGCGAGAGCCAGAAGAAGATCGTCATCGGCAAGGGCGGCGAGACCATCAAGGCGATCTCGATGGCGGCCCGGCGCGAGATCGGCGAGATCGCCGAAAAGACCGTGCACCTCTTCCTGTTCGTCAAGGTCCGCGAGAACTGGGGCGACGACCCCGAGCGCTACCGGGCCATGGGAATCGAATTTCCGAAGTAGGATATTGGCTTGTTGCGTATGTAGCGTTATGCTACATAACATGCAATGATGCGGATTGCTTACAGCAAGGAAGCGCTGAAGACGCTTCGCCGAATTCCGGTCAATACCGCGCGTACAATCCGGGCGAAGATCGAGCAATATGCGGCGAAGCCATCGAGCTTGGCTAACAATGTGAAGAAACTACGCGGACGTCCGGGCTTTCGATTGCGGGTCGGTGACTGGCGCGTGTTTTCGACGAGGACGGAAACGTCTTGTCGATTCTGCACATCGGGCCCCGCGGCGGAATCTATGAGGACTGATCCTATGGGAAAGCCGAATATCATCACCTCACCGGATGGAGAGCGGATGGCCGTGATCCCGCTTGCCGATTACGAGCGTCTTGTCGCGGCGGCCGAGGATGCGGCCGACTTGCGCGCTTATGACGAAGCCCGGCGGCGTCTCGATACGGGGGAAGAAGAGCTGATGCCTGCCGAGTTCGCGGATCGGCTTCTCGACGGCGAGAGTCCGATCCGGGTCTGGCGTGAGTATCGCGGGATGACGGCGGCAAAACTCGCCGGAAAGGCAGGAGTAGCCCGCGCTTATCTCACGCAAATGGAGACCGGAAAGCGCACCGGTACGGTTGAGACGATGCGACGTATCGCCGACGGGCTGGGCGTCTCGATCGACGATCTGATCTAGCCGGAGCTGATGGTTCCTTAGAGATGCATTGGACCGATGAAGGCGTGATCCTGGCGACGCGGCGGCATGGCGAGACGAGCCTGATCGTCGAGCTGATGACGCCGACGCGTGGTCGCCATCTCGGCCTCGTGCGCGGCGGTCGCTCGCGCCGGCACCAGCCGGCCCTGCAGCCCGGCAATTCGGTCTCGGCCACCTGGCGGGCGCGGCTCGACGAGCATCTCGGCAATTACACGATCGAGGCGACGACCTCGCGCGCTGCGAAGTTGATGGAGAGCGCCGCCGGCCTCTACGGCATCCAGATCATCGGCAGCCTGCTCCACTTGCTGCCCGAGCGCGACCCGCATCCGCGGCTCTATGGGGCGCTGACCACCATCGTCGACTGGCTGGATGATCCGCTGACGGCCGGTGCGATGCTCGTCCGCTTCGAGGCCGGCATTCTCGAGGAACTCGGATTTGGCCTCGACCTCGAGCGCTGCGCCGCCACCGGAACGACCGGCGAGCTCGTCTATGTCTCGCCGAAGACGGGCAGGGCGGTGAGCCGCACGGCTGGCCAGCCCTACAATGACCGCCTGCTGACCCTGCCGCCTTTCATGGTGGCCAATGGCCCCAACGCCACGCCCAATATCGCCGATGTTGTCGCCGGCTTCCGGCTGACCGGCTACTTCCTCGCCCGCCACGTCTACGAGCCGCGCGGTATAGAACCGCCGGAGGCGAGGTCGAGCTTTCTCGCGCTTATCGGCCGGACCGCCGGCGCCGCCTGACCCCGACCCCCTCAGCTTGCTTGAATCCCTTGGAATCGCGGGATAATCCAGACCCATGGCCAAACATCTGATTCCGCCCGGCGGCGGCGATATCGAGACGATCAATCTCCGCGAGGCGCTGGAGGAGCGGTATCTCTCCTATGCGCTCTCGACCATCATGCACCGGGCGCTGCCGGACGTGCGCGACGGCCTGAAGCCGGTCCATCGCCGCATCCTCCACGCCATGCGCCAGTTGAAGCTTGAGCCCGGCGCCGGCTTCAAGAAATCGGCGCGCGTCGTTGGCGACGTGATCGGCAAATATCACCCGCATGGCGACCAGTCGGTCTATGACGCCCTGGTCCGCCTGGCGCAGAATTTCGCCGTCCGTTATCCGCTGGTCGACGGGCAGGGCAATTTCGGCAATATCGACGGCGATAACGCCGCCGCCATGCGCTACACCGAAGCGCGCATGACCGAAGTCGCGCGGCTGCTGCTTGAAGGCCTCGACGAGGACTCCGTCGATTTCCGCGAGACCTATGACGGCAGCGAGACCGAGCCGATCGTCCTGCCGGGTGCCTTTCCCAATCTGCTGGCGAACGGCTCGTCGGGGATCGCCGTCGGCATGGCGACAAACATCCCGCCGCATAACGTCGCCGAGCTTTGCGACGCGGCGCTGCACCTCATCAAGACTCCGAATGCCCGGGTCGAGACGCTCGTTGCCCTCGTGCCCGGACCCGACCTTCCCACCGGCGGCATCATCGTCGAGGGCAAGGAGTCGATCACCGAGGCCTACCGCACCGGCCGCGGGTCCTTCCGCGTCCGCGCCCGCTGGGCGACCGAGGATCAGGGCCGCGGCACCTATGCCGTGATCGTCACCGAGATTCCCTATCAGGTCCAGAAATCGAAGCTGATCGAGAGGATCGCCGAACTGCTGGAGGCCAAGCGCCTGCCGCTGCTGGCGGACATCCGCGACGAATCCGCCGAAGACATCCGCATCGTCATCGAGCCCAAGAGCCGGACGGTCGATGCGGCACTCCTTATGGAGTCACTCTTCAAGCTGACCGACCTCGAAACCCGCGTGCCCCTGAACCTCAACGTTCTCTCGAAGGGCCTCGTGCCGCGCGTCATGAACCTCGGCGAGGTGCTGAACGAGTGGCTGGCGCATCGCCGCGAGGTTCTGACCCGGCGCACCAATTTCCGCCTCGGCGAGATTCGCCATCGCCTCGAAGTGCTCGACGGCTATCTCGTCGCCTACCTGAACCTCGACAAGGTGATCCACATCATCCGGACCGAGGACGAGCCGAAGCCCGTCCTGATGAACACCTTCAAGCTGACCGACGTGCAGGCCGAGGCGATCCTCAACATGCGCCTCCGCAGCCTCCGCAAGCTCGAGGAGTTCGAGATCAGGGGCGAGCACGGCAAGCTCAGCACGGAACAGAAAGACCTCGAAGGGCTGCTGAAGTCGGAAGACCGGCAATGGGCGGTGATCGCCGATCAGGTTCGCGAGGTCCGGAAGACTTTTGGCCCCAACACGCCGCTCGGCAAGCGCCGCACCGGCTTCGCCGACGCCCCGGAACATTCCGAGGAGGATATCCAGGAGGCGATGGTCGAGCGCGAGCCGATCACCGTCGTCGTCTCCGACAAGGGTTGGATTCGCGCCATGAAGGGCCACGACATCGATGTCGCGGCGCTGGCCTTCAAGACCGACGACCGGCTGCGCACCGCCATCAAGGCCGAGACCACCGACAAGATCATCGTCGCCTCGACCGGCGGCCGCTTCTACACGCTCGCCGCCGACAAGCTGCCCGGCGGCCGTGGTCATGGCGAGCCGATCCGCCTGATGGTCGACATGGACGCAGCAGAGGACGTCATCTCGGTCTTCGTCCATGACGGCGCACGGAGGCTTCTCGTCGTCTCGAACGAGGGCCGCGGCTTCATCGTCCCGGAGGTTGAAATCCTCGCCAATACCCGCAAGGGCAAGCAGGCAATGACCGTCTCGGCGCCGGAGGAGATGCGCATCTGCGTCGACGCCGCCGGCGACATGGTGGCGACGCTCGGCGAGAACCGGAAGCTCCTGATCTTCCCGCTGATGGAAGTGCCGGAGATGAACCGTGGCAAGGGCGTCCGCCTGCAGAAATTCCAGCAGGGCGGCATCGCCGACGCGCGCGTCTTCAGGAAGGACGAGGGGCTGACCTGGCAGGACTCGTCCGGTCGCAGCTTCACCCGCGACCTCAAGGAACTCCGCGACTGGGTCGGCACCCGCGCCCAGTCGGGCCGGCTGCCGCCGCAGGGCTTCCCGCGTCACGGAAAGTTTGGCTGACCCGCCTCTCGCGCAAGCCGGTTTTGGCTTCACGGGGTTGCGCCGGCCGCTCCGGCCTGATTTTTAGGAGGCGAGATTCGCGAGAGCATCGACGAAAGGACGGAACTGAGCGCCTATGGAGCATGATACGCCGCTGATCACGACGATTGCCGTGGGTCTGGGCGCAGCTTTCATCCTCGGTGCCCTCGCCAATCGTCTGAAAGTGTCGCCGCTCGTCGGTTATCTGCTGGCCGGCGTCATGATCGGCCCGGCCACGCCGGGCTTCGTCGCCGATCCCGACATCGCCCCCGAACTCGCCGAAATCGGCGTGATCCTCCTGATGTTCGGCGTCGGCCTGCACTTTTCGGTCAAAGACCTCCTGTCGGTGAAGTGGATCGCCATTCCCGGCGCCGTCGGTCAGATTGTCATCGCCACTCTGATGGGGATGGGCCTCGCCTGGACGCTGGGCTGGCCCGTGCCGGCAGGCCTCGTCTTCGGCCTGGCGCTCTCGGTTGCGAGTACCGTCGTCTTGCTGCGCGCCTTGCAGGAGCATCACCTCCTCGATACGACGCGCGGCCGTATCGCCATCGGCTGGCTGATCGTCGAGGACCTCGCCATGGTCTTTGCTCTCGTGCTGCTGCCGGCGCTGGCCGATATCGCGACGGAGAGCGCGCCGGACCAGGGGGCGTTGCTGATGGCAATCGGCATCACGTTCGGCAAGGTCGTCGCTTTCATCGCCTTCATGCTGATCATCGGGCGCCGGGTCATTCCCTGGGTCCTGCATTGGGCCGCCCATTCCGGCTCGCGCGAGCTGTTTAGGCTGGCGGTGCTGGCCGTCGCGCTCGGCATCGCCTATGGCGCCGCCGAGCTTTTCGGCGTTTCCTTTGCGCTCGGCGCCTTCTTCGCCGGCATGATCCTGTCGGAATCTCCGCTGAGCCAGCGCGCGGCACAGGAATCGCTGCCGCTCCGCGACGCTTTCGCGGTGCTCTTCTTCGTCTCGGTCGGCATGCTCTTCGATCCGGCGATCCTGATCGAGCGGCCCGTTTCGGTCCTGATGACCGTGCTCATCATCGTCTTCGGCAAGTCGCTCGCCGCCTATCTGATCGTTCGCGCCTTCCGCTATTCCAGTGGCGTCGCGCTGACCATCTCGGCGAGCCTTGCCCAGGTCGGCGAGTTCTCCTTCATTCTGGCCGGGCTCGGGACGACGCTCGGCATCCTGCCGCAGGAAGGGCAGGATCTCGTGCTCGCCGGGGCGATCGTCTCGATCCTGCTCAATCCGGTTATTTTCGATCTCCTCGGCCGGCGACGGGTTGCGGCTTCTGCCGTAATCGCGGAATCGGCGGCCGCGGCAACAGCATCCGCCGAGGCCGCCTCGGAAGCCGCTGCCGTCGAAAATGCGGCGGCCAAGGCCGCATCCGCCAGATCGCCGTCGCCCGCGGATGACGACGATGGCCTGATTGCGACGGCGCTGACCGGCCACGCGATTGTTATCGGCTATGGCCGGGTGGGCAGCCTCGTCGCCAAGGACATGACGGCAACCGGAACGCCGGTGCTTGTCGTCGAAACCGACACGGATCGCGTCTCTGCGGCGTGGGCGGACGGATTCGAGGTCATCGTCGGCAACGCGGCCGACGTCGATATCCAGGCGGCGCTCAACGTTGCCGGCGCGAAATGGTTTTTCGTCGCCATCGCTGAATCCTTCGAGGCCGGCTCGGTGATCGCCGACGCCCGCAAGGCCAATCCCATCTTGCCGATCGTCGCGCGCGCTCATTTCGACGCCGAGGTCCATCACCTGAAGGCGCAGGGCGCGACCGCCGTCGTCATGGGCGAGCGCGAGATCGCCCGGAGCATGGTCGATGTCGCGACCGCCAAGCCCGAAGAGCCGGCGAGCGAGCCGCCGGCCGCGCCGGAGGCGGGTGCCGGCGAGGGCATAACCTAGGCGGAACGGCGTCGCCTACGGGACGACCACGCGTCGGTAGAGATGCCAGGTCGCGTGGCCGAGGATCGGCATGACGATGGCAAGGCCGATGAGGCAGGGAATCGAGCCGATCGCCAGCAGGGCCGCAACGATCAATCCCCACGCCGCCATCGTCACGGGATTGAGGGCGACGGCACGGACGGATGTCAGGATCGCCACGATCGGGCTGACATGGCGGTCGAGAAGCAGCGGAAACGAAACGACGCTGATCGAGAGGACGAGAAAGGCGAAGAGGAAGCCGACGAGATTGCCGACGGTGATCATCCACCATCCGGCCTCGGTGCTCAGGATCTGGTCGATGAAATCCGGGATCGACGCGGCCGGCGCGTAGCCGAAGGCAGCGACATAGATCGAGTTCGCGACGCTGATCCAGACGAAGAAGATCAGGAGCAGCATCAGACCTAGCGAGACGATCGCCGGGAAGGAAGGCGACCGGAAAACCTCGAAGGCATGCTTCCAGGACGTGTCGAGTCCGGCTTCGCGGCGGCGCGAGAGTTCATAGAGCCCGAGCGCGGCGAAGGGGCCGACCAGTGCGAAGCCGGCGGTCAGCGGGAAGAGCAGGGGCAGCACGTCGAAGCCGAAGACGAGCCGCGCCAGGACGAGGCCGACAATCGGATAGACGAGCGACAGGAAGAAAAGATGCGTCGGTATTGCCCAGAAATCGGCAGCGCCTTCCTTCAGCGCGTCACGGAGATCGCCGAGCCCGATGCGCCGGACGACCGGATCGTCCCGGCCGAGAGTCGAAATCTTCAGAGGAAGGGTGGCGGCCATGACAATCGTCTCCTCCGTGCCGAAACGGGGAGGAGACCGGCGCACCGGCACGAAGCGCGCCGGTCTGTCGCGCTGCGAGTGCCTTTAGGAGGTTATAGGGCGGGAAAAGATAACGGCCGGTCACATTTCGCTGATGGCCCGCATCCGCTCGGCGGTAGGGTCAGTCCGCCCGCTCCCAGCCGCGCGGGCCGAGATGTTCCTGCGGGCCGAAGCGCCGCTTGTAGCCCATCTTGCGCGAGCCCTCGACCCAGTAGCCGAGATAGAGATAGGGCAGCCCCATGCGGCGGGCGCGGACGACGTGGTCGAGGATCATGAAGGTTCCGAGGCTGCGGTCTGCATAGTCGGGTTCGAAGAAGGAGTAGACCATCGACAGGCCGTCGGCGAGCACGTCGGTGAGCGCCGTCGCGATCAGCGGTCCCTGGCCGCGGCCGTTGATCGCCGTGTCCGGTCCACGGAAACGATATTCGATGACCTGCGTGTCGACATAGGAGTCGCCGACCATCATCGCGTAGTCGAGAACCGACATGTCGGCCATGCCGCCTTCGGAATGGCGGGAGTCGAGATAGGCGCGGAACAGCGAATACTGCTCGGAAGAGGGGCTCGCGGTCGTGATGTGTCCGACGAGGTCGCTGTTTGCTCTCTTTATGCGGCGGAAGCTTCGCGTCATGTCGAAGGCGTCGACGAGGACCCGCACCGAGATGCAGGAGCGACAGGCCTCGCAGGCCGGGCGATAAGCGATGTTCTGGCTGCGGCGGAAGCCGCCTTGCGTGAGGATGTCGTTCAGCGCACCGGCACGCTCACCGACGAGATGGGTGAAGACCTTCCGCTCCGCCTTGCCCGGCAGATAGGGGCAGGGCGCCGGCGCGGTCAGGAAGAATTGCGGTGTCTCGCTCCGGTGGTGTGTCGTCATGTCCGATGCGCCGTGACAGGCGGCTCCGGCTCGGAGCCTAATCCCAAGACCTGTCCGACGAAAAGCGGCTTCGCGCGAAATGGATAAAGCTTGGGGATAATTGTGCCTTTCTCAGGCCACAACCTGCCGTGACGGATGGTGCAGCGGCCAGAAATTTACCACGACGGTGCCAAGCAGGAGATCCTGGAGGAGTTGCCGCCGCTTGGTGAACAGGCCGACCAGCAGGATGAGCGGCGTCAGCAGTCCGACCGAAAACCAGAAGACCAGCGCGTGCATGACGGCGAGCAGGAAAAACATCGGCGCGCCGCTCCAGGTCCGCATCTCGAGACCGGACATGCGCATACCCACGGTCGCCGAAGACGGACCGCCGAGGGTCAGGCCGACATAGCCGATGGCGACGACTGCGAAGAGAACGGGATAAAGGAACCAGGCCAGGCCGAGCGTGACGATGCCCAGCACGAAGACGATCAGCGCTGCCGGTATCATCAGCGCGACGATGAGAACGGCGTCGATCAGGAAGGCGATGAGCCGCTTCGACAGGACGCCGTCGAAGAGTTCCGGCTGGGTGTCCGGGTCATAGGCGAAGCGGTCGCTCCGCGCCGCCTGGGCTGTCCGATCAGTCATAGTTCAACTCCGCATCAAATCGCGCGCCCGAACATGCAAAGCCCGAACACGCAAAAAAGAACGGGCGTTCGGGGCCCCGGTTACAAGAGCCGGTCAGCGCCCCGGCTTGGGCGGGTCGAGGGGCTCGCAGAAATAGCCGTGCCCGGTGAGCGCCGCGACGATCTCCGCTGCATGCTCCGGCCCGTGGGTCTCGACCGTCACGTCGAGGCTGGCGCCCTTCGGTGGCACGTTCAGCATCGTCCGGTGATGCAGCACCTCGAGGATGTTGCCGCCGGTGTCGCCGATCACCGAGGCGACGTCGGCGAGCACGCCCGGCCGGTCGTTGATCGTCAGGCGGAAGGCGGCGATGCGTTCCTCGCGCGCCAGTTCGCGCACCATGATCGAAGCGGCGAGGCGCGGGTCGATATTGCCGCCAGCAAGGATCAACCCGACGCGCTTGCCGCGGAATTTGTCGGGATTGGAGATCACCGCCGCAAGTGGTGCCGCGCCGGCGCCCTCCGCCATCGTCTTCTGCAGCGTCAGATAGGCCGCGACCGCCTCCTCGATGGCGCCTTCGCTGACGAGCAGCATCTCGCCGACATTCGCCCGGATGATCTCGAGCGGCAGCTTGCCGACATTCTTCACCGCAATGCCTTCGGCGAGTGAATCGCCGCCGCATTGGGCGACCTCGCCGCGCAGCGCCGCGAAGACCGACGGATAGAGTTGCGTCTCGACGCCGATGATCTCGACCTGCGGCGCAAGCCCCTTCACGGCAATCGCAATGCCGGAGATCAGCCCGCCGCCGCCGACCGGGACGACGACCATGTCGAGATCCGGGCGCTCTTCGACGATCTCGATGCCGATCGTGCCCTGGCCGCGAATGATCTCCGGATCGTCATAGGGGTGGACGAGGATAGCGCCGGTCCTTGCGATGATCTGCTCGACGGTGACCTGCGCATCGGCGAGGGTTTCGCCTTCGAGCACGACCTCGGCACCGAAGCTGCGCGTCGCCGCGATCTTCACGAAGGGCGTCGGCTTCGGCATGACGATGGTTGCCGGCACGCCAAGGCGCTGCGCGTGATAGGCGACGGCCTGGGCGTGATTGCCCGCCGACATGGCGATGACGCCGCGCTTTCGTTCAGCCTCGCCGAGCGACAGGAATTTGACCAGCGCGCCGCGTTCCTTGAAGGAGGAGGTCGCTTGCAGATTTTCGTATTTGACGAAGATCTCGGCGCCGGTCAGCCGCGATAGCCGCGGCGCCGGCAGGAAGGGCGTCCGCATCACCACGCCCTCGATCTGCCGCGCGGCGCGACGGATGTCGTCGAGCGTGGGGATGGCGGTGCTCACCTCTTCAAACGCTCCGCCACGAAGGGTGCGAAATAGGTCAGGACGCCATCGGCGCCGGCCCGCTTGAACGAGGCGAGGCTTTCCATCATCGCCCGCTCGCCGTCGATCCAGCCGTTCTGCTCCGCCGCCCGGATCATCGCGTATTCGCCGGACGTCTGGTAGGCGTAGGTCGGCACGGCGAAAGCCTGCTTCAGCCGCCACAATATGTCGAGATAGGGCAGGCCGGGCTTGACCATGATCATGTCGGCGCCCTCGTCGATGTCGAGCTCCGCCTCGCGCAGCGCCTCGTCGCCATTGGCCGGGTCCATCTGGTAGGTGCGCTTGTCGCCGATCAGCGTCTTCGAGGTGCCGACCGCATCGCGGAACGGCCCGTAGAAGCAGGACGCATATTTCGCCGCATAGGACATGATCTGCACGTCGGTGAAGCCCTTGGCGTCGAGGGCCTGGCGGATGGCGCCGATGCGGCCGTCCATCATGTCGGACGGCGCGATCACGTCGGCGCCGGCTTCGGCCTCGATCAGCGCCTGCAGGATGAGCTGCTCGACGCTCTCGTCGTTGACGATGGTCTCGCCGTGGAGGATGCCGTCATGGCCGTGGCTGGTATAGGGATCGAGCGCCACGTCGATGATGATGCCGAGATTGGGCACTTCCTTCTTGATGGCGCGCGCCGTCGCGCAGACCAGATTGTCGGGATTGAGGGCTTCCGAGCCGGTCTCGTCGCGCCGCTCCGGCTGCGTGTAGGGAAACAGCGCGATCGCCGGGATGCCGAGCTTCGCGGCCTTTTCCGCATCGCGTACCGCTTCGTCGACGGAGAGTCGCTCGACGCCCGGCATCGCCTCGACCGGCTGCCGGAGCTTGTCGCCGTCGATGAGGAAGAGCGGCCAGATCAGGTCGTCGACGGTCAGCGTCGTCTCGCGCACCAGCCGCCGCGACCAGTCGGCGCGTCGGTTCCGCCGCATCCGCCGGCCGCGGAGGATGTCGGTCATGTCGGGCCGCGTGGCGGGGTCGGGGGCAAAGGGCGAGCGTTCGTGTGTCATGATCATTCCGTGGTTTGGCCGGCGGAGAGTATCATTTCGGGCAATCGGGACGGAAGCCGGGCCTTGCTTCGGTGGAAACCCCAAGACTGGCAATGCCCGCAGTGACGGTGTAAGGCCGTCCATCGCGCGTTCGCCCGAAGTACGATTCCGCCAAGGAAAGCAGAGCTCTAAGCCGTGACATCAACCGAGAAAAGGCCGATCCCGCAGGAAGACGGACCCCGTTATCTGAAGACGCTCGAGATCTACGGGCGGGTTCTGTCTGTTGTCCTGATGCTCTTCGGGCTGCGGCAATGGGCCGTGATCGTCGGCATCGCGAGCAGTCCGGGCGGGCCCTTCGAGCTGATGACCAGCCCCTGGCAACTGGCGACCATGTATCTCGCCGTGATCGATCTCGTCGCCGCGGTCGGCCTCTGGATGCGGGTCGCCTGGGGTGACGTGCTCTGGATTCTCGCGGCCCTTTCCGAGATCGCATTCCATACGTTTTTCGCGAGTACCTTTGGCACTGATTTTACCATCATAGCTTTTCATCTTTTCGCCATGGGCGGCTTTCTGACCCTCGTGCTCCTGACCCGGAAAGAGCGGAAAGCTTGGCCTTTTCCTCGCGATAAGCAGTTTTAGCAGCGGCCAATTCATTCAAATTTAACGCCAAAAGGTAAGTGGCCATTAAGCGTGCCGCTTAAGCTGATTTTCAGCCGGCGTCGCTATTGTCTGCCTCACAGGTAGGACGAATACCTACCGGGGAACAGAGAGGCTTATCAAAATGGTCGGTGCAAAAAGGGCAGTGGCGGCGGTTAGCGCCCCCGTACAGGGATCGGCGGACCTCAAGCCGCTTTACCTGGAGGCGCTGACGCTCGTCGAGCGTCTTCATCGTCGTCTTCTCGACGTGATCAAGGACGAGTTCGACAGGTCGGGCCGCTCGGACGTGAACAGCGTGCAGGCGCTTCTGCTGTTCAATATCGGCGACTCGGAATTGACGGCGGGCGAGCTCCGGACCCGGGGCTATTATCTCGGCTCGAACGTCTCCTATAATCTCAAGAAGCTGGTCGAGATGGGTTATATCCACCACCAGCGCTCGCGCATGGATCGCCGTTCGGTCCGTGTCAGCCTGACGGAAAAGGGGACGGAAGTCGCCCAGATCGTCGGCGCCCTTTATGACCGCCACATCCGGTCGATCGACCAGGTCGGCGGCATCGACGCCGAGGATTTCCACGCCTTGAACCGCTCGCTGCAGCGTCTCGAGCGTTTCTGGACGGACCAGATCCTCTACCGGCTCTGATCCGACCTGCGCATTCCACGATTTCAAAGCCCGGCTTCGGCCGGGCTTTTTGCATTTCGGGGGCGAGCGGATGTGGTATTCACGCCACATATCCCGCACATATTGAAGGGTCCCCCCTGGCGACACGAAAGCGCCACATTAGATTAGCCAATTGGCAGACATATCCGCCGGAATCCTGCCGATTTGCGGACGTCATCCGGCCCAACCTCTGGTCAGACATCGCAGCCCATGATCAAGCTCACCGACCGTATTGTCTCTCGTTTTGCCGCCCGGCTTTCGAGACTGGCGCTTGCCGCGCTCCTGGCCGGCTCGTCCCTGTCGCTTTATCCGACCGGGGCAGGGGCGCAGGATCCGATCTCGCAGGTGCTTGGCGGCTCGACCGAGTGGTCGGACGGCTTCGATTCGGCATCGGCCGGTGCCAATGACGTCAGGACGAATACGCCGATCCTGTCGCCCGAGATCGTCAGCGCTCTCGAGATTGCGATTGCGCAATATTCCGACATCGTCGCCCGCGGCGGCTGGCCGGTCATCCCGGCCGGCAAGACGCTCCGCCTCGGCGCGCGTGACCCGGCCGTCGCGACGCTTCGCGAGCGCCTCACCATCTCAGGCGACATGCAGCGCGCCGCCGGCGTTTCCGAGTCTTTCGATTCCTACGTCGAGGACGCGGTCAAGCGCTTCCAGGCGCGCCACGGCATTCCGGCCGACGGCATCGTCGGCGAATCGACCCTAAATACGATGAACATTCCGGCTGCCGTCCGCCTGACGCAGCTTTCCACCAACCTGACGCGCCTGAAGTCCCTGACCGCGGTGCTGCCGACCGGCCGTTTCGTGGTGGTCAACATCCCGGCGGCCGCGGTCGAGGCCGTCGAAGGCGGCCGCGTCGTGTCGCGCCACACCGCCGTCGTCGGCAAGGTCGACCGGCCGTCGCCGATCGTCAATTCCAAGATTTCGGAGATCAATTTCCATCCCTTCTGGACGGTGCCGGAAAGCATCATCCGCAAGGACCTGATCCCGCTGATGCAGAAAGACCCGGAATATCTGACCAAGCAGAAGATCCGGATCTACGACCCGGCCGGCAATCCGCTGGCCCCCGAGCAGGTCAACTGGACGACGGATGAAGCGGCAAAATACCTGTTTCGCCAGGATCCGGGCGACTTAAATTCGATGGGCCTCGTCAAGATCAACTTCCCGAGCCCGGACGGCGTCTACATGCACGACACGCCCAACAAGGGCCTGTTCAACAATGAAGAGCGTTTCAACTCGTCGGGCTGCGTGCGTATCCAGAACATTCGCGAACTGGTCGTCTGGCTGCTGCGCGACAACCCGGAGATGACGCCGGACCAGGTCGAGTGGGAATTCCGCTCCGGCGAGCGGCATGACGTGAAGCTGACGCAACTGGTCCAACTCTACTGGACCTATATTACGGCCTGGGCGGCGACCGCCGGCGTGGTCCAGTTCCGCAACGACATCTACAATCTCGACGGGCTCGACATTTACGCCGCCCAGCAGACCGAGATCCCGCTCTAGCTTTTCCTCTGCAAAGCGCTTTGCCGGCCCGCGTTCTTGGCGCGTGTCGGCACTTGTGTTACGCCGGGCCGGCGGGCCCTGAGCCGGCCGTGCTATGCCGCCCGCTGATAGGATCGACAGCCGATGTCTCTGACCGAACAAGCGACGGGTTCCCGTCTTTATCCCGGTTTTTTCTCAGCCAGCCTCGCCGAGGCCGATCCCCAGATCGCCGATGCGATCGCGAAGGAGCTCGGCCGCCAGAATCATGAAATCGAGCTGATCGCCTCGGAGAACATCGTCTCCCGCGCCGTCCTGGAAGCCCAGGGCTCGGTGATGACCAACAAATATGCCGAGGGCTATCCGGGCAAGCGCTATTACGGCGGCTGCCAGTTCGTCGACATCGCCGAGCAACTCGCGATTGACCGGGCGAAGCAGCTCTTCGGCTGCGACTTCGCCAACGTCCAGCCCAATTCCGGCAGCCAGATGAACCAGGCCGTCTTCCTGGCGCTGCTCAACCCCGGCGACACCTTCATGGGTCTCGATCTGGCCGCCGGCGGCCATCTCACCCACGGCTCGCCGGTCAACATGTCGGGCAAGTGGTTCAAGGTGGCGCCCTATGGCGTGCGCCGCGAGGACCAGCTCCTCGACTATGACGAGATCGCCCGCATCGCCGAGCAGTCGAAGCCGCGGCTGATCATCGCCGGCGGCACCGCCTATTCGCGCCTCTGGGACTTCAAGCGCTTTCGCGAGATCGCCGATTCGGTCGGCGCCTATCTCATGGTCGACATGGCGCACTTCGCCGGGCTCGTCGCCGGTGGCGTTCATCCGTCGCCGATCCCGCATGCCCATGTCGTCACGTCGACGACGCACAAGTCGCTCCGTGGTCCGCGCGGCGGCCTGATCCTCACCAATGACGAGGAGATCGCCAAGAAGATCAATTCGGCGGTCTTCCCCGGCCTGCAGGGCGGCCCGCTGATGCATGTCATCGCCGCCAAGGCGGTGGCCTTCGCCGAAGCACTTCGCCCCGATTTCAAGGTCTATGCCAAGAACGTCGTCGAGAACGCCCGGGCGCTCGCCGAGACGCTGCGCGTCTCGGGCTTCGACATCGTCTCCGGCGGCACCGACAATCACCTGATGCTGGTCGACCTGCGGCCGAAGAGCCTCAAGGGCAATGTTTCGGAGAAGGCGCTGGTCCGCGCCGGCCTGACCTGCAACAAGAACGGCGTGCCCTACGATCCCGAAAAATTCTTCATCACCTCCGGCATTCGCCTCGGCACGCCGGCGTCGACGACGCGCGGCTTCGGCGTTGCCGAATTCCAGGAGGTCGGCCGCCTGATCGCCGAGGTGCTCGCCGCCGTGGCGCAATCGGAAGACGGTGCCGCGCCGCTGGTCGAAGCCGCGGTCAAGCAGAAGGTGAGGGCACTCGCCGACCGGTTCCCGATCTATCAGGCGTAAGGCACTCCATGCGCTGCCCCTATTGCGGCAATGTCGATACGCAGGTGAAGGACTCGCGTCCCTCCGACGATAATTCCGCGATTCGCCGCCGTCGCGTCTGCCAGGATTGCGGCGGCCGCTTCACCACCTTCGAGCGCGTCCAGCTCCGCGAGCTGATGGTGTCGAAGCGGAGCGGCCGGCGCGTGCCGTTCGATCGCGACAAGCTCGTCCGCTCGGTCCAGGTGGCGCTCCGCAAGCGCTCCGTCGATCCCGACCGGGTCGAACGCATGGTGTCCGGCATCGTCCGCCAGCTCGAGAGCGCCGGCGAAAGCGAGATCACCTCCGAGCAGATCGGCCATCTCGTCATGGCAGGCCTTCGCGGCCTTGACGATGTTGCCTATGTCCGCTTCGCTTCGGTCTACCGCAACTTTCGCGAGGCGAAGGATTTCGAGACCTTCGTCGGCGAGCTTTCCGGCGAACCGGGCTCGGACCGTAACGACTGATTGTGAGGCGGCCCATGGCGACACGGAAGCCGAACTCCACCGATGCCGCCGAAATCGATCCGGCGCTCGACCGCCGTTTCATGGCCGCGGCCATGCGCCTCGGCCGTCGCAATCTCGGCCAGACCCATCCCAATCCGGCTGTCGGCGCGCTTGTCGTGCGAACCGATGGCGAGACGCCAGTCGTCGTCGGCCGCGGCTGGACGGCGGCGAGCGGCCGGCCGCATGCCGAGACCATGGCGCTTGCAGAGGCCGGCGCCGCCGCCAAGGGCGCAACGGTCTATGTAACGCTCGAACCCTGCTCGCATGAGGGCCAGACGCCTCCCTGCGCCAACGCCCTCATTGCCGCGGGTGTCGCTCGCGTCGTCACCGCAATGGAAGACCCCGACGAGCGCGTCGCGGGCAGGGGCCACCAGATGCTGCGCGACGCCGGCATCGCCGTCACCACCGGCGTGCTTTCCGGCCAGGCCAGGATCACCCATGCCGGCCATATCTCACGCGTCACGCGCGGTCGCCCGCATGTCGTCCTCAAGCTTGCCGTCTCGGCCGACGGCATGATCGGCCGCCGCGAGGGCGAGCGCATGATGATCACCGGCCGCGCCGCCTTCGATGCGGTGCAGGCGATGCGTATCGAATCCGACGCGGTCATGATCGGCATCGGCACGGCGCTGATCGACGATCCGCGGCTGACGGTTCGCTTTGCCGGCCTCGCCGGGCGGACGCCGCTCCGGATCGTTCTCGATGCGACGGCGCGCCTGCGGCTGAATTCCAATCTCATCCAGACCGCCCGCGACGTGCCGCTGGTTGTCGTGGTCGGCCCGGAGGCGCTCGACGAGCGCAAGGCCGCTCTTGCCGATGCCGGCGCCCGCATCGTCGAAGTCGGCGGCGGCCCCGGCGGCCTCAACATCAACGAGGTCTTTGCGAAGCTCGCCGGAGAAGGCTTGACCCGTGTTCTCGTCGAGGGCGGCTCCCAGCTCGCCTCGACGCTGGTCGCCGAGGATCTTCTCGACGAGGTCGTGCTGTTCCGCGCACCCGTCGTCGTCGGTCCCGACGGGGTGAGGGCGCTGGACGGCTACGCCTTGTCCGCGATCGAGCGCACGCCGCGCTACCGCCAGATCGAGTCGGCAATGGTCGGCGACGACCAGATGCGCCGCTACCTTCGCGCCGCCTGATCATGTTCACCGGAGTCGTCACCGATATCGGAAGGGTCGCTGCGGTTCGCGAGAGCAACGCGGTGCGCCGCATTGCGATCGACAGCGCTTATGACGCGCAGACGATCGCCATCGGCGCGTCGATCGCCTGTGCCGGCATCTGCCTGACGGCGGTCTCTGTGGAAGCCATCGCCGGCGGCGCCCGTTTCGAGGTCGACGCCGCGCCAGAAACGCTTCGCCTGACCAATGCGGGCCACTGGACGATCGGCATGCCGCTCAATCTCGAACGCTCCTTGCGCATGGGGGATGAACTCGGCGGCCATCTCGTCAGCGGCCATATCGACGGCCTCGCGACGATCCTCGAGCGGACCGACATCGGCGACGCCGTCCGCTTCGTTTTCGAGGCGCCCCGCGACCTTTCGCGCTTCATCGCGACCAAAGGCTCGGTCGCGCTCGATGGCACGTCACTCACCGTAAACGGTGTCGATGGCGCGCGATTTACTTGCCTCCTCATCCCCCATACGCTTCAGGTAACGACCTGGGGCGATCGTCAGGCGGGCGACACGGTCCATCTCGAGATCGACCAGTTGGCCCGCTATGTTGCGCGCCTCGCCGAGGCGGGCTAAAGCCTTCCGCCGACATTGGAATTCAATAAATGACCGATAAGCCTCTCCATCTCCTCGTCATCGAGGCGCGCTTCTACGACGACCTTTCCGACGAACTCTTCCGCGGCGCCCTTGCCACGCTGGAGCGGGCCGGCGCGACGCATGACCGCGTCACGGTGCCCGGTGCGCTCGAGATTCCGGCCGCGGTTTCGATGGCGCTCGATGCGATGGAAGGCGGCGACGTGCATTATGACGGCTTCGTCTGCCTCGGCTGCGTGATCCGCGGCGAGACGGCGCATTTCGATATCGTCGCCCAGCAGTCGGCGCGCGCCCTGATGGACCTTTCGGTCAGCGAGAGCCTAGCCCTCGGCAACGGCATCCTCACCGTCGAGAATGAAGCCCAAGCCTGGGCGCGGGCCCGCGTCGGCGAGCAGAACAAGGGCGGTGCCGCAGCCGAAGCAGCGCTCGCCATGATCGCTCTTCGCCAGCAGCTTGGGCTGTGAGATGAAGGCGGCGGAAACCACCCCATCGACGCGGCCCCCCCGACCGGCCAACCAGCGCGGCGCGGCTCGGCTTGCGGCCGTGCAGGCGCTCTATCAGATGGATCTCGGCGGCGCCTCGCTTCCCGACGTCCTCGCGGAATTCGAATCCTACCGCCTCGGCAAGGAAATCGACGGTGACCAGTATCGCGACGCCGATTTCGCTTTCTTCCGTGATGTGGTCGGCGGCGTCGTCCGGGAACAGCAGGCACTCGACCCGGTCGTTCACACGACCCTTTCCGCGGGCTGGCCGCTGGCGCGTATCGACGTGACGCTGCGGGCGATCCTGCGGGCCGGCGCCTATGAACTGGCAGGCCGCACCGATGTGCCGGCGCGCGTCGTCATCGCCGAATATGTCGATGTCGCCAAGGCTTTCTTCGAGGGCGACGTGCCGGCTATGGTCAACGGCGTGCTGGATGCGATCGCCCGCCGGTTGCGGCCGGCGGAATTCACGCCGACGGAGGACGCCTGACACGATGGCAACGCGCAAGAGGCGGGCAGGCGAGTTCACGCTGATCGAGCGTTACTTTCGCCCGCTGGCGACGAGCGCGGGCGCGTTCGGGCTTTTGGATGATGCAGCGCTCCTGACGCCGCCGAGCCGCGAGGAACTGGTGCTCACCGTCGATACGGTGGCCGCTGGCGTCCACTTCTTCTCCGACGATCCGGCGATTTCGATCGCCCGCAAGGCGCTCCGCGTCAATCTTTCGGATCTCGCCGCGAAGGGCGCGACGCCGCTCGGCTATCTTCTCTCGCTGGCGCTGCCGAAGAACTGGACAGAGAAATGGGTCCAGAATTTTTCCAAAGGGCTCGCCGAGGACCAGGCTGAGTTCGGCATCTCGCTTCTGGGTGGTGATACGACGCGGGCCTCCGGCGGCCTGACCATCACTATCACCGCGATCGGCACGGTCCCGAAAAAGGGGATCGTCCGGCGTGCCGGCGCCAGGATCGGCAACGCGGTCTTCGTTTCCGGAACCGTCGGCGACGCGGCGCTCGGCCTCGCGGTCAAGCGCAGCAAGCTCAAGGTGCCGAAGAAGGACGAGATTTTCCTTCGCGACCGTTACCTCCATCCGCAGCCGCGGGTGCAACTGGCGCCGGTCCTCCGCGACTATGCGACGAGTGCCATGGACGTCTCGGACGGGCTCATCGGCGATCTTGCCCATATCTGCCGGGCGTCCGGGGTCGGCGCGACGATCGAGGTCTCGCGCCTGCCGCTCTCGGATGCGGCGCGAAACGTCATCCTCCGCGACCGCAAGAAGCTCGCGACCGTGCTGACCGGCGGTGACGATTACGAGATTCTTGCGACCGTCGAGCATCGCAATATCGGCAGGTTCGTCGCCGACGCCTTCGCCAGCGGCGTTCCTGTGGCGCAGATCGGCTGGGTCGGGGAGGGCAATCCGCTGCCCATCGTGCTCGGCGCCAAGGGGCGGCCCCTGCGGCTCAAGGAATTGAGCCACACGCACTTTTGACGGATTCCAGTCTCGAATCCGGCTAAGGTCGCGGCGAATTGGCTCGCCAGCAAGAAGCCGCGCCGGAAGAGACGTCGATGGATCAAACGGTTCCGGTTTCGGAATTGGCTCACGAAGCGGATGCGCGCTGGAATGCGCGTCTCTATGCGGCCGCGCAGGCGATCAATGGCGCCCTGCCGCCGATCTGCTTCTCGGTCGGCTCGCTGACCGGCTACTACCTCCTGGGACCGGACAAGTCGCTGGCGACCGTGCCGGTGACCGGTTACACGGTCGGCGTCGCTATGGGTGCCATTCCGGCGGCGATGCTGATGCGGCGCGTCGGGCGGCGGACCGGCTTCGTTGTCGGCTCGGTCATCGCGATCGCGGCCGGCATTCTGTCGGCCATCGCCATCATCCAGGCCACCTTTATCGGCTTTACCGCTGCGATGACCCTTGCCGGTATCTCCGGCGCCTTTGTCCAGCAATACCGTTTCGCAGCCGCCGACAGCGGCAATCCGGATGCCCGCGCGCGCGCCATCTCCTGGGTTCTGGCCGGCGGCGTCGTCTCCGCCGTGGTCGGTCCGCAAACCGTCATCCACACCCATGACCTGTTCGACCCGATCCCCTTCGCGGGTTCCTTTCTGGCCATGTCCGGCCTTGCCGCGCTGGGGCTGGTCATTCTTCTGTTTCTCAAGGGCGAGGCCCGCTTTCCGGCCCGCGTCATGGCGGGCAGCGGCAAGGGGCGGCCGCTTTCCGAGATCGCCCGTCAGCCGCGCTTCCTCGTGGCGGTGCTCTGCGGCATGGCTTCTTACGCCCTGATGAGCCTGACCATGACCGCGGCGCCGCTTGCGATCGTGTCCTGCGGCCTCGGCGAGACCAATGCGGCGCTGGGCATCCAGTGGCATGTGCTCGCCATGTTCGGCCCGAGCTTCTTCACCGGCCGGCTCATCGCCCGGTTCGGCAAGGAAAAGGTCATCGTCGCCGGGATGCTGCTTCTCGGCTGCGGCGCCGTCGTGGCGCTTGACGGCATCGATCTCTTCAATTTCTGGGGGGCGATGGTCTTCCTCGGCGTCGGCTGGAATTTCGGCTTCATCGGCGCGACCGCGATGCTGACCGAGGTTTACCGGCCCGAGGAAAAGAGCCGAATTCAGGGAATCAACGATTTCTGCGTCTTCGCGGCGGTCGCGGTCGCGTCCTTCTCGTCCGGGCAACTCCTCAGCACGGTCGGCTGGACCTGGATGAATTACGGGTCCTTCCCGATCATCGCGCTGTGCCTCGCGGGCCTCGCCTGGCTCGCCCTTGTCGCCCGCCGGCGGACCGCCTGAGCGGCTTTCGGCGGGTCTTGACGCGCCGAAATGCCGCGTTCATATCCTAGCCGCGATTCATGAGGGGGGCGTCTACGGGGAGTCGCGCCCTTTTTCCCTTACGCTCTGGCCGGTCCCGGTGTCGTCTCGACGGCTCTTCCGGTGAGATATGGAGGAAATAACAAGGTGTTGCTTTATCTCATCATTCTTTGCGGGCTCCTGTCGGTTGCCTATGGCATCTGGGCAGCGCGTGACGTCCTTGCCGCCGACGCCGGTAATGCGCGGATGCAGGAAATCGCCGCCGCCATTCAGGAAGGCGCTACCGCCTACCTGACGCGGCAGTACACCACGATCGCCATCGTCGGCGTGGTCATCTTCGTCATCGTCGCCTGGCTGCTCTCGCTGACCGTCGCGATCGGCTTCGCCATCGGCGCGGTGCTCTCCGGGATGGCCGGTTTCATCGGCATGATGGTGTCGGTACGCGCCAACGTCCGCACCGCGCAGGCCGCCAGCCAGAGCCTCGCCGCCGGCCTCGGCATCGCCTTCCGCTCCGGCGCGATCACCGGCCTTCTGGTCGCCGGCCTCGCGCTCCTCGGCGTCACCGTCTACTTCGTCATCCTGACGCGGGTCGCCGGCTACGCCCTCGGCGACCGTGTCGTCATCGACGCGCTGGTCGCTCTCGGCTTCGGCGCTTCGCTCATCTCGATCTTCGCCCGTCTCGGCGGCGGCATCTTCACCAAGGGTGCGGATGTCGGCGGCGATCTCGTCGGCAAGGTCGAAGCGGGAATTCCCGAAGATGACCCCCGCAACCCGGCCACCATTGCCGACAATGTCGGCGACAATGTCGGTGACTGCGCCGGCATGGCGGCCGACCTCTTCGAGACCTATGCGGTGACCATCGTCGCCACCATGGTTCTCGCCTCGATCTTCTTCGCCGGCACCGATCTGGTTGCCTCGGCGATGACCTACCCGCTCGCGATCGGCGGCGCCTGCGTGATCACCTCGATCATCGGCACCTTCTTCGTGAAGCTCGGCTCCAACAACTCGATCATGGGCGCCCTCTACAAGGGCTTCATCGCGACGGCCGTTCTGTCGCTGATCGTGCTTTACCCGGTCACCATGCTGGTCTTCGGCGATATGTCGGTGACGCTTGCCGGCCAGGCTTTCACCGCGACGGATCTCTTCCTGTGCGGTTTCGCGGGTCTGGTCGTCACCGGCCTGCTCATCTGGATCACGGAATACTACACGGGCATCGGCTACCGCCCGGTTCTGTCGATCGCCAGGGCGTCGGTCACCGGCCACGGCACCAACGTCATCCAGGGTCTCGCCGTCTCGCTCGAGGCGACCGCGCTGCCGGCCCTCGTCATCATCGCCGGCATCCTCGTGACCTACTCGCTCGCCGGCCTGTTCGGCATCGCGATCGCCGTCACCACCATGCTGGCGCTAGCCGGCGTCGTGGTGGCGCTCGATGCCTTCGGCCCGGTCACCGACAATGCCGGCGGCATCGCCGAGATGGCGGACCTGCCCCCGGAAGTGCGCCGCACGACCGACGCCCTCGACGCCGTCGGCAACACCACAAAGGCGGTCACCAAGGGCTACGCGATCGGCTCGGCCGGTCTCGGCGCACTGGTGCTCTTCGCGGCCTACACGGAGGACCTCAAGTTTTTCGCGGCCAATCCGACCGAGTTCCCGTATTTCGCCGATGTCGGAACGGTCGACTTCTCGCTGTCCAACCCCTACGTCGTGGTCGGCCTGCTGTTCGGCGGCCTGCTGCCCTACCTCTTCTGCGGCATCACGATGACCGCCGTCGGCCGGGCAGCCGGCGCGATCGTCGAGGAAGTCCGCCGGCAGTTCCGCGAGAAGCCGGGCATCATGGAAGGCCGCGAGAAGCCGGACTACGGCCGTGCGGTCGACATCCTGACCCGCGCCGCGATCAAGGAAATGATCGTGCCGTCGCTCCTGCCGGTCCTGTCGCCGATCGTCGTCTTCTTCGTCATCAACTTGATCGGCGGAAAGTCGGCGGCCTTCTCGGCGCTCGGCGCGATGCTTCTCGGCGTGATCGTCACCGGCCTCTTCGTCGCCATCTCGATGACGGCGGGCGGTGGCGCCTGGGACAATGCCAAGAAATACATCGAGGACGGCAATTACGGCGGCAAGGGCTCTGAAGCCCACAAGGCCGCGGTTACCGGCGACACTGTCGGCGACCCCTACAAGGACACGGCCGGTCCGGCCGTCAATCCGATGATCAAGATCACCAACATCGTCGCGCTGCTGCTGCTGGCAGTTCTGGCGCACTAGAAAAAAGGCCTGTCCCGGACTTCTTCCGGGACAGGCCGCCTAAACAAAAGCCCCGCCGGTGATGCCGGCGGGGCTTTTTTGATTCCGGCAGCGCAGGTGGGCTACAGGCCGAAGGGCGAACCCATGCCGACGACGCCGCTCAGCACCTGCTGGAGGAAATTGTCGTCCTTGCCGCGGGTCGGCGTGGTCTTGGTGATGAAGTCGAAGACCTTGCCGTCCTTCATCCCGTAATCGGCGATCCGCTCGACATTCTGTTCCTTGGTGAAATAGACGGCGAGCACCCGCTGGTCGACGACCTTGTCGGGAAGGAAGGCAGCCGACTGCTTCCGCGTCTGGCTGATGTAGTAGAAGACCTCGCCGCCATAATTGGCGGTCGTCGACGGCGAGCCGAGGGCGATCAGCACCTGGTCCTTGCTCGAGCCGACCGGCACCTGTTCGAGGGCCGTCTGCGACACCACATAGCCATGATAGGATGTCTTGGAGATACCGCCGCCGCCACCCGTCGAACAGGCGGCGAGCGGCAGGACCAGGGCAAGCGCCAGGGTCGCCGGACGGCGGACCGGCTTGCGGATCGATTTCACCGGCATGCGGCTCATTGAGATGTCCTTGCTCGGAAGCTTGGCATTTCCCCTAGCGTGGGCTAGTCCAGCTTGCAACTTTGGTGGGCAAGAAAGGGCCGAAAATCGGTCCTGTACCCGCGGAGAAAGACCTTGTTTGGCCGATTCTTCAACCGCGATCGCCCCAGCGAGCGCATAGCATCCGCGCTTTACGGCGCGATCGTGGCACAGGCCCGCCAGCCGGCGCTTTATTCGGAACTCGGCGTTCCGGACAACGTCTCCGGCCGTTTCGAGATGATTGTGCTGCACCTCGTCCTTGTCTCGCGCCGCCTCAAGACGGCTGGCGAGCCGGCGCGAAAGGCCGGGCAGGACGCTTTCGACCTGTTCTGCAACGAGATGGACAATTCGCTGCGGGAGTTGGGCGTTGGCGACCTGAAGGTGCCGCGCAAGATGCGCGAGGTCGGCGAAGCCTATTTCGGCCGGGCCGCGGCCTACGAGCCGGGCCTTGCCGTCGGCGATGGCGAAGCGCTCGCCGCCGCCTTCGGACGCACCGTCTTCGGCGATGCCGTGCCGCCGGGAACGGCGCTTGCTCTGGCCCGCTATGCGCTCGCCGCCGCCGGTGAACTGAACCGGCAGGATGAAGGGTCGATCGTCGCGCGCCCGTCCTTTCCCGATGCGGCCCGCTTCGCGCTCGAGGAGAAAACCGCATGATCGATTTGCCGCTCTTGCCGCGTCCGGTCGCTGCGGTGTCGATAACCGTCAATCCGCAGATACGGAAGATCGAGACGAGTCTGGCGGAGCGGGCGGCGATTGCCCTGACCCTCGATATCGTCGAAATCCCTGCCTTGACCGCGGTGCTTGAACTTTACCGGGGCGCTCGCGGCCGGATCCATGTCGAAGGCCGCATCGTGGCCGACATCGTCCAGAGCTGCGTCGTCAGCCTGGAGCCGGTGCCGCAACATATCGACGAGCCGATCTCCAGGCTGTTCTTCGAAGGCGCGGCCGAGAGCGCCGACGAGCCGAAGCCGGGATCCGAGATCAGGGTCGACCTGACCGAGGAGGACCCGCCCGAGCATCTGACCGGTTCCACCCTCGACCTTGGCGGGATCGTGATGGAGCATCTGGTCCTGGCGATGGACCCCTATCCGCGGGCCCAAGGCGCCGAGCTGTCCGGCCCGGAGGAGGGGGATGCCACCGATTTGCCGGAATCGCCCTTCGCAATCCTCGCCAGATTGAAGGAAAAACCCCGCGGTAAATGATCTGCCTTTGCGCGAGTCAGGCCCTTTGTCTGCCTTCGCTAAGCCTGTATGGTTCGGTGTTTCGCCGACGCTCTCAGCGTGCCGGCCCGCGCCACTCAATTTGGTCACGATCTCCAATATCCAGGGTTTGAATGGCGGCTACGATTACCACTGCGCTTGACGTGATGGGCGGGGACGAAGGTGCCGCGATTGTCATTCCCGGCGCGGAGATGGCGCTCGCCAAATGGAGCGAGCTTCGCTTTCGCCTCTATGGCGACGAGGCCATCGTCATGCCGCTTCTCGATCGCCATCCGCGGCTGAAGCAGGCCTCGATCTTCGAGCATTGCGACGTCTCCATCCGCATGGACGACAAGCCGAGCCAGGCGCTGCGCCATGGCCGCGGCCGCTCCAGCATGTGGCGCGCCATCGAGGCCGTCCGCGACGGCAACGCCGGTTTCGCGGTCTCGGCCGGCAATACCGGCGCGCTCATGGTCATGGCGAAATTTTGCCTGCGCACGGCGGGCGCGGTTGACCGGCCGGCGATTGCCGGCCTGTGGCCGACACTCAAGGACAACTGCGTCGTGCTCGATCTCGGCGCCACGGTCGGCGCCGACGCGCAGCTCCTCTTCGACTTTGCCGTGATGGGCGCGGCGATGTTCCGGGCGCTGACCGGCAAGGCGCGGCCGAAGGTCGGCCTCCTCAATATCGGCGTCGAGGAAGTCAAAGGCCTTGAGCAGATCCGCGATGCCGGCCAGAAGCTACGCGACGCCAATCTCGCCAATCTCGATTATGTCGGCTTCGTCGAGGGCACCGACATCGGCAAGGGCGATGTCGACGTCATCGTCACCGAGGGCTTCACCGGCAATATCGCGCTGAAGACCGCCGAGGGCACGGCCCAGCAGATCGCCGGCTATCTCCGCGACGGGATGCGGCGAACGCTGATGGCGCGGATCGGCTACCTCCTGGCCCGCGACGCCTTCACCCGGCTCCGTAACAAGATGGATCCGAAGCGCGTCAATGGCGGCGTCTTCCTCGGCCTGAACGGCATCGTCATCAAGAGCCACGGGCACACCGACCCGGAAGGCTTCGCCGCGGCGATCGGCGTCGGGCGCTCGATCGCCGCCGACGGCCTCGTCCACAAGATCAATCAGGAACTTTCCTTGCTGCACAGCGCACGGATCGCTGCCAGCGAGGCTGAGGCCGCGGAAACGGGTGCAATGTGAGTTTGGTTCGTTCTGTCGTTCTTGGCGTCGGCGGCTATCTTCCCGAAAAAACTCTGACCAATGCCGAACTCTCGACCATGGTCGATACGTCGGACGAGTGGATCACGCAGCGGACCGGCATCAAGGAACGGCATATCGCCGCCAAGGGCGAACTGACGTCCGACCTGGCCACGGCGGCGGCGCGGGTGGCGCTTGCCAATGCCGGCGTGTCGATCGCCGAGATCGACCTGATCATTCTTGCCACCGCGACGCCGGACAACACCTTTCCCGCATCCGCGGTGACCGTCCAGGAAAAGCTCGGCATGCGCCATGGCGCGGCTTTCGATATCCAGGCCGTCTGCTCGGGCTTCGTCTTTGCGCTTTCGCAGGCCGACGCCATGATCCGTAGCGGCCAGGTGAAGAAGGTCATCGTGATCGGCGCCGAGACCTTCTCGCGCATCGTCGACTGGACCGACCGCGGCACCTGCGTTCTCTTCGGCGACGGCGCCGGCGCCGTCGTTCTTTCCGGCGAGCCGCAGCCCGGAGATACCCACGACCGTGGCGTCCACGCTTCGCGGCTTCGCTCCGATGGCCACTACAAGGAAATGCTCTACGTCGATGGCGGCCCGTCCTCGACCGGCACCGTCGGCCACCTCCGCATGGAAGGCCGCGAAGTCTTCAAGCATGCGGTGGGCATGATCACCGACGTCATCGAGGATGTCTTCGCGACGACCGGTTTCTCAGCCGCCGACATCGACTGGTTCGTGCCGCATCAGGCGAATATGCGGATCATCGACGCCAGCGCCAAGAAGCTCGGCATCGAATCGGAGAAGGTGATCCGCACGGTCTCGCTGCACGGCAACACCTCGGCGGCCTCGATTCCCTTGGCGCTGTCGGTCGCGAGCGCCGATGGTCGCCTGAAGAAGGGTGATCTCGTCCTTCTGGAATCGATGGGGGGCGGCTTCACCTGGGGCGCCATACTGCTGCGTTGGTGACCGCTTCGCGCCGATTCGCAACGCTAATCAGTTGATTCGCAAGGCTGGAAAAAATACGCTATCGTATTGTTAGATTGGTGATAATTTGAAGTTCCGGCGCTATCGATCGAGGTTTTGAGGCCATGGGCGGCAAGACGGTGACGCGGGCCGATCTGTGCGAGGCGGTCTACCAGAAGGTAGGTCTCTCACGTACAGAGTCGGCCGAATTGGTCGAGCTTGTTCTCGACGAAATTAGTGCTTCCATTATCAGGGGCGAATCCGTCAAACTGTCGTCGTTCGGCTCGTTTGTCGTGCGCAGTAAGGGCGAACGCGTCGGCAGGAATCCGAAGACAGGCGAAGAGGTGCCGATCTCTCCGCGCAGGGTGATGATCTTCAAGCCGAGCAATGTGCTGAAGCAGCGAATCAATACCGCGCTCGAGAACGGGAGCGGCGGCGACTGAGACTGGGAATGGTGGGGCGGCTGTTCGTAGGTATCTCGTGTCGAAAGGTCCTGACGCATTTCGAACGATAAGCGAGGTTGCCGAGGATCTTGATCTTCCGCAGCACGTGCTCCGCTTTTGGGAAACCCGCTTTCCCCAGATCAAGCCGCTGAAGCGCGGCGGCGGCCGGCGCTATTACCGGCCTGACGATGTCGATCTGCTGCGCGGCATCCGGCAACTCCTCTACGGCGAAGGCTATACGATCAAAGGCGTGCAGCGCATCCTGCGCGAGCAGGGCCATCGCTTCGTCATCTCTGCAGGTCGCGGCGAGATCAACGGTGCCGAGATGGCAGCGCATCAGGCGGCGGCCGAACCGGAAGAACGGGGCGGTGCCGACGAAGCCGACGCCTTCGCCATGGGCGAGAGCTACGATCCCGATATGGAGCCGGCCGATGAGGGACCTCTGCCGGTCCCCAGAGTCGATGTGAGAGTCGATTTGCCGATGCGGCCGTCGGAAGCGCCGCGCCGATTCGTCGAAAGACTCGTCGCCGGCGCCTCGCCGCCGACGCTCGGCAGCCAGGCCAATCTCGGCGACGACGATCTCCGCCGCCTCAAGGGCACGCTCGCCGACCTTCTCGAGTGCAAGCGGCTCCTCGATCAGGCGCGCTGAAGTCAATTTCTCCAGTCTGTTATGCGACGCAGCAGTACGCGCATCTCGACAACGATCCGTTCGCCGCGCCTCGATCGCCATCGGCGCGACCATCGTGACCACCATGGCGCCGGCTCGCGTGGCCTCGAACGGGCTGCCTAGATAAGCTTCCGCCACGAAACTCAGCCGCGTCGTCGACTACATTGTTAAACGGTGACTTGGTGGCTAGAGTTACTGCAGATAGTGGCTACGGGCGGTGATTATGATCAGGCTTTGGTGGCTCTCTATTTCGGTTATTCTAGCCGCTGGCGGCGCTGTCGCTGAAACGCCCTCGCTTCTCCTCTTCCGGCAGGTGAATCCACCGGAGCTATTGGTTTACGATTCTGACGACTGCGATGAAGAAAGCGCGGTGGAATGTACCTCCATCGCTCTGCAATGCGCCTCAATAGGCACCCTGAGCATTACGGTCTACGGTCTCTACCGCGAGGAAATTTCGAGCTGGGCTGCTGTCGGCGGAAAGCTCAAGGTCCAAGGTATTCCCGGTCTGAACACCCTCGACATCGACGAGCCTTCCGCGAGCGACGGGGATGGAGCATGGAGCGTCAGTTTCCGCGCGAGCTATGAGAAGCCGGGCGTTCTCGACGACGAAGCCTTCGGTACCGCGTTAGCCTTTGATGCTATCTACGCGAAGGTCGCAGTAGCTCTCAATGAAGAGAACACGCAAATCTTGCGAGCGTTCCTGGCTGGCTGCGGCGACGGCCCTGCACGCACGGGCTAAGTGGATGAGGACGAAAACCAGAAAAGTGTGCCTCGAAGCCGGTGACATTCGCCCCTTCGCCCGACACATCTCGATCTGGTGTGCCGATTGTCGCGACCAAAGGGGCGTGATGAAATTCTCGATCCTGCATCTGTTTGCACGGGTCGGGGGGATCGACAGCTATTACGTACGAGGTAGGGACCTTGGTTGATCACAGATCCAGACCGACCGCGCGTGACGCGGCGGAAGCCATATTCAAGAAAGCCGCGACCCCTCCGGTCGAACGTCCGGCCAAGGCTCCGGCAATTCCTGGCGCCAAGGAAATGGTCACGCTCCGCGTTGACCGGGAAGTCTTGGAGTTTTTCCAGGAGGACGGCGCCGGCTGGCAGGACCGCATGACCGCGGCACTCCGGACTGCCGCGGGAAAATAGCCAAGACCGGACCTGTTCTTGGTCGCCGAGATGCCAAGCGTAGGGGCTGTGAGTCGAATTGGCGCGGCGACTTATGGAGACGCGGACGATGAAGCGAAGTGGCCGACCCATGCAGGCCGTCCATCTTGTCGATTCGTTTCGGGGATCTGGTCGGAGCGACAGGATTTGAACCTGCGACCCCTTGACCCCCAGTCAAGTGCGCTACCAGGCTGCGCCACGCTCCGACCGGCGCGGACTATAGTCAGCACATGTTCCGACTGCAAACATATCCAGCCGGCTAAAAGACGATAGTCAGAGCTGAATTCGGCTCCGCGCCGGGAGCCGACCGGTCGACAAAATTGGCGGTTTCATGGCAACGCCGGAACTTGTTCGCCTGCCTGCGAATTGAGCGCTCACCCACAACGACAACGGGAGAACGCACATGGGCCCTGGCATCCTTCTCTGGCTCCTTGGAATTCCGATTCCGATCATTATCCTTCTCGTCCTCCTTTTTTAGGGCACCGCCATGACCGATCGCACGACTGCTATCGGCGTCGAGATCGACGCCGCACCGCTTAGATCCGCGGTTTCCTGGGGTGCCGTCCTAGCCGGCGCCCTTGTCGCAATTGCCATCACACTAGCGCTCCTCATCCTCGGCAGCGGGTTGGGCCTCACGCTGGTTTCACCGTGGTGGGAAGCGAATGCCGACGCCACCACCATCGCCGTCTCGACAATCGTGTGGCTTGTCGTGATGCAATGGGCGTCGTCCGGCCTCGGTGGCTATCTGACCGGACGGCTTCGCACCCGCTGGTCGGCGAGTTCCGATGAGGTGTTCTTCCGCGATACTGCGCATGGGCTCCTGGTGTGGGCGCTCGCGACGGTCATCGTGGCGGGCATGGCGGGCCAAGGGCTGAAGGGCGTCATCGGCGCCGGCACCCAAGTGGCAGGGCAGGTGGCCAGTGGCGCTGCCATGGGTGCAGCGCAGGGGGCGGCGGGCTCGGTCGGAGATCCGACCAGCTATTTCGTCGACTCGCTTTATCGGCCTGCCGCAACGACCGAAGGCCAGGCCTCTGCAAGCCCGGCACCGGCGACACCGCCGGCGGTTGGCAGCGCACCGGCCGCGCCGGCTCTCGGAACGCCGCCGGTAATGTCCTCGACGCCGGCGGCGCCGGTTGCTTCATCCTGGGCAAGCGGTGCCATTCCGGCGGCGAATGGTGATGTCCGCGGTGAGACGATGCGCATCATCGTCCGCGGCATGACCGGCGACACCTTCCCGGAGGCGGACCGGGCCTATCTCGTGCAGCGCGTCGCCGCCGAGACCGGCATGTCCCAGCAGGAGGCCGATGCCCGCGTCACCGAGGTCATGCAAGGCCTGACGCAGGCCAAGGCCGACGCCCAGGCGGCGGCGGAGAAGGCGCGGGAGGCCGCGGTGACGCTTGCCGTCATCGCTTTCGTCTCGCTCCTCGTCGGTGCCTTCATCGGTGCGGTCGCGGCGGCGCTCGGCGGCAGCCATCGCGATGACCAGCCTGACGGCGTGGTCCTCCGCTAAAGCGGCGCAACAAGCTCAGGGGGCCGGCCGAGCAATCGGCCGGCCTTTTCTTTTGAAAAAGTCAGAGCGGTGTCCGCCTATAAGTGTGCGGAGCTTCTCAAAAATGTGATGTCTTCCGCCGCACTTTGGGAAATGTCAGGCTGGTCCCGGCGACGAAAAGTGTTGTCGGAAAAGAAGGATAGGCGGCAAGCAGCCGCCGCCTCCGAGTGCCAGAAAATTTCTCCGTGAGGCTGCGGGGCGAAAAGAGGCGTGATAGCCTCGGCTTCGGTGGAGGCCAGTTTGCATGAGCAATCGAACCGCCCTGCAGTCGGCGATAGAAGACCTCGTCGATGGTCTCGGGGCTGCGGGCAAAGTCATCGACTGGGGTGCGGCGCTGCAACTGTCGAGCCGATACCCGCAGAGCGGGATGACGCTCGACGATATCTGCCGGCAGATCGAACAGAGCGCCGTGAAGAGCCGCGCCACGCTTCTGAGCGGCATGAAGCCGCCAGGCCAATAATCAGCCGCGCGCCGCGTCCTCAAGGATCATCGCCGCGCCCTTCTCGCCGATCATGATCGCGGGCGCATTGGTGTTGCCCGAAACGATCGTCGGCATGATCGAGGCATCGACGACGCGCAGCCGCTCGATGCCGCGAACCCGAAGCCGCTCGTCGACGACCGCCGCCTCGTCCGGGCCCATCCGGCAGGTGCCGACCGGATGGAAACTGATGCCGCCGCGGCGCGTCAGGAAATCCGCCATCTCGTCCGGGGTCGCGACAGAGGGCCCGGGGTCGTGCTCCTCGACGATATAGGCGCGCATCGGCTCGGTCCGCATCACCTTGCGAGCCTCCACCATGCCCGCGACGAGCCCGTCGAGATCGCCCCGAGCGCCGAGATAGTTCGGACGGATCTTCGGCGGCGCGAAGGCGTCGGCGCTGTCGATCATCACCTCGCCCCGGCTCTCGGGCCGGAGCAGCCGGACAATGATCGAAATGCCGGGATAGGGGTGGAGTGGATCGCCGGCCTTGTCGGTGCTGAACAATGTGATGCCGAGCTGGATGTCTGGCGAGGCGACGGCCGGGTTCGACTTGAAGAAGCCCGCCGCCTGCGACGACCCCATCGTCAGGAAGCCCTTGCGCTGTATCGCGTAGCGAAGCCCCTCGCGGACCTTCCGCCAGGGGCTCGCGACCGCGTCGTTGAGCGTTGTGCGATCCTTCACGCGGTAGACCAGGCGGCCGTTGTAATGCTCCTGGAGATTGGCGCCCACCGCCGGCCGGTCGAGGATGACGTCGATGCCGAGATCGCGAAGCAGCGGCGCCGGGCCGATGCCGGAGAGCTGCAGGAGCTGCGGCGAGTTGATCGCGCCGCCGGCAAGGATGACCTCGCGGCCGGCTGAGACGGCGCGCCGGGTACCGTCCTGCCAATACTCGACGCCGGTCGCCCGCAATCCGTCGAGGAGCAGCCGCGAGACATGCGCGCCGGTCCTGACCGTGAGGTTCGGACGCTTCTCCGCCGGGCGTAGGAAGGCGGTCGCAGCACTCGAACGGCGACCGTTCCGCAAGGTCATCTGCACATAGCCGAAGCCTTCCTGGCCGGCACCGTTGAAGTCTTGGTTAGCCGGATAACCGCAGGCGATGCCGGCCGCGATGAAGGCGTCGGCAAGCGGATGCGTCTCGGGCGGATCGGACACGGCGAGCTCGCCATCGGCGCCGTGAAACTCGTCGGCGCCGTGCTGCTGCTTCTCGCTCTTGCGGAAGAAGGGCAGAACGTCCTCGTAGCTCCAGCCGCTATTGCCGAGTTGGCGCCAATGGTCGAAGTCCTCCCTCTGGCCGCGGACATAGACGAGGCCGTTGATCGAGGAGGAGCCGCCGAGCACCTTGCCGCGCGGTTGGCGGATCGACCGGTTGCCCGATGCCGGATGCGGCTCGGAGGCATAGAGCCAGTTCACCCTCGGATCGCCGAAATGCCGTCCATAGCCGAGCGGGATGTGGATCCAGGGATTGCTGTCGCGGCCGCCGGCTTCAAGCAGCAGGACGCGATAGCGCCCGTCCACCGTCAGCCGGTTGGCGAGCACGCAGCCGGCGCTGCCCGCGCCGATGATGACGAAGTCGAAAATATCGTTCTCTGGCATTGCGGCGTTTCCCGGCGGTCTCGTTTCTTGTCGTCGATTTTGTGTGTAGTTTGCGCGTGCCTGCCAGGGGATCAAGAATGAAGGGGCGGGCGTCTCGGGAGGAATTCGATGTTCATTCGCATTGTCGACCATTGGGCCAAGCCCGGCCAGACCGAATATGGCCGCAATTTCATCGACGAGAACGGCGTGAAAATGGAGAAGTGGCCGGGCTTCGTCTATCGCTACCGGCTCGAGCCGACGGAGGGCCCGACGATCATCACGACGCTGACCGCCTGGGACACCGAGGAGCACTACAAGGCGTACCGCGCCGCCCAGACGCCCTATTCGCAGGTGCCGACCTATCCGTTCGAGCGGACGGCGCATAAGGAACTCGTCGTCCAGGCGAGCAGCACCGGCGCGCCCGCCTAGCGTCGCATTTCCTGGTGGATGATGCCCGGTCGCGCCGCCCTGGCGCGACTATTCCGTTGAGAACACAAGCAAAAAAGCGATAGAAGAAGGCCCGCCTTCCGCTGGCGCATTCGTCTCCGCGCCGCCTCGCATCGCCGATCCGGAGTTCCTTTCATGCGCCTCGACAAGGTTTTCACGATCGAAGACATGCGCCTGCAGGCGAAACGGCGATTGCCGCGCGTGATCTTCGATTTCATCGACGGCGGCGCCGGCGACGAGCAGGGCCTCGACAACAACGCTGCCCAGTTCCGTAATTTCCGGATGGTGCCGCACTATCTCGTCGACATCTCGCAGCGCACGCAGAAGCAGACGCTGTTCGGCCGGGAATATTCCAGCATGTTCGGCATCGCGCCGACCGGCTATGCCGGCCTGTGGCGGCCGGACGGCGAGCTGATGCTGGCGCAGGCCGCCGCCGATAGCGGCATTCCCTTCATCCAGTCAGGTTCGAGCGTTGCCTCGATCGAGCAGATCGGCAAGATCGCGCCCGGCAATGCCTGGTTCCAGCTCTATGCGGCGCGCGATCCGAGCATGTCGGATGATCTCCTGCGTCGGGCCGCCGATACCGGCGTCCCCACCGTTGCGATCACCGTCGATTTGCCGGTCCCCGGTCCGCGGCCGCGCGACTCCCGAAGCGGCTGGCACATTCCGCCAAAGATGACTCCGAGGATCATCTGGGACGGCATGCGCCATCCCGGCTGGACGATGAGCTATTTCCGCACCGGCGGCCTGCCGAGCATGGGCAACTGGGCGCCTTATGCCGGCACCAAGGATCCGATCGAGATCGCCAAGTTCATGCGCGGCAATACCTACTCGACGCAGACCTGGCGGGACATCGAACGCTACCGCAGGAACTGGAAGGGCAATCTCGTCCTGAAAGGCATCCTGCATCGCGAGGACGCGCGCCGCGCTGCCGAAGCCGGCGTCGACGGCATTCTGGTTTCCAACCATGGCGGCCGTCAGTTCGAGCGCGCCCCGGCACCGATCGAGGTCCTGCCGGGGATCGTCGAGGAAGTCGGCTCGAAGCTCACCGTGATGATGGACAGCGGCGTCTCGCAGGGTGTCGACATGCTCGTCGCGTATGCGCTCGGCGCGAAATTCGTCTTCGTCGGCCGCGCCACGGCCTGGGGCGTGATTGCCGGCGGCCTCGAAGGCGCCAAGCGTTCGATCACCATCCTCAAAGGCCAGATCGACCTTGCGATGGGGCAGGTGGGCTGCACCTCGCCCGGCGATCTGCCCAACATCACCTTGCTGCGGACGAATCGTTAGGCGCGAATCAGGCGGGCGACCGTCAAGTCTCGTTAACGAAGTCTGACTAGATTGGCCGGCAGAGTTTGCCGGCCGAGTAGTCAGTATGCGTATCGCCGCAAGCAGCGAGCACACAACCGCCTATCACATTCGCAACGTCGTCTTCTTCATGGCGGTCATCGCCATGAATTACACGCTGGCGCGCCCGTCGCCAGTCGACTTTCTGTTCGTCACGGCGGCGGCGCTCTCGGTCTTCGTCAACCAGACGATCCGGGTTTCCTATCTCTGCCTTGTCCTGCTGCTCGTGACGTGGATGACGTCCTACACCGTCGCGTCGATCCCCTTCCTCGACGAGGAGGTCGTCGGCGACGAGATGTTCAAGAAGACCTTCGTTGTCTCGCTGGGCCTCATCGCCGGCTATGTCTCGATGAGCTGGGGGCTGCGCCAGTACCACCAGTTCCTCTATGTCTACATAACCTCGGCGACGATCGCCGCGACGATCGGCATCCTCGGCTTCATCCTCAACATTCCGCTGGTGCTGTGGGACGGCCGCGCCGCCGCCTTCATCGACGACCCGAACATGTACGGGTCCTTCCTGCTGCCCGCCGTGATCGGCTGCGTCTATCTCCTCGGCAACGGCATCGGCAACGCTGGCTGCTCATCCCCGTGACGCTGTGGCTGCTGCTCGGCGTCCTCTTCTCCTTTTCACGCGCCGCCACGGTCGGCCTTTCGGCCTGCCTGCTGCTCTATGTCGCTTTCCTCAACCGCGGCAACATCCTCCGGCTGATCGCCTATGTCTTCGGCTTCATCATGATCGGCGCGATCATCTTCGGTTCGGCCTTCATCATCGCCCCGAACTTCAGCAGCAAGTTCTTCGAGCGCGCCACCGTCGCCAAGTCCTACGACCTCGGCCGCGAGGGGCGCTACGCCCGCTACGCCCGCAGCATCCCGATGATCCTCGACAACCCGGTCGGCATCGGCATCGTACAGCAGGAAAAGATCTTCACGGAGCCGATCCACAACAGCTTCCTGTCGTCGTTCCTGAATTACGGCTGGGCCGGCGGCATCGCCTGGCTGACGATCTTCCTCGGCTCGATCGGCCTGTCGATCTGGAACTACCTGACGACCCGAAGTCCGATCGCGATCCTGCTGCTCTTCGGCTTCCTGTCGCCGGTGCTTTGTACATTGCTGCATGAGGGCGAGCACTGGCGCCATCTCTGGCTCTGGATGGGCTTGCTGTGGGGTTTCAACACCTGGAACTTCCCGGCGCCTATCGTCCGCCGGCTGACGGCGACGCCACTCAAGGTGACCTATCTGCCGCGCGACGCGGTGCCGGCGAGATGATTTCGCAGGGTGGGCAAAGGCCGAAGGCCGTGCCCACGCGCGAACCGCGATGAAACTTGCAGCGCAGGGGCTGGCTGCTTCGCAGTTTTGCCCCTGCAGTCTGCCTTAATATGCGTTCTGGGTGTCGAGCAGTCGGAAGGGCGTCAGCGCGAGAATGTAGAGGTCGAAGAATACCGACCAGTTCTCGATGTAATAGAGGTCGGCCTCAACGCGGCCCATGATCTTTTCCGAACTGTCGATCTCGCCGCGCCAGCCATTGATCTGCGCCCAGCCGGTGACGCCGGGCTTGACGCGGTGGCGGGCGAAATAGCCGTCGACGACAGTCTCGAAGAGTTGGTTCGAGGTGTGGGCGTTGACCGCATGCGGACGCGGCCCGACCAGCGACAGCGAGCCGGCAAGCACGTTGAAGAGCTGCGGCAGCTCGTCGATCGAGGTCTTGCGGATGAAGCGACCGACGCGGGTGACGCGCGAATCGTTGCGGGTCACCACGGTCTTGGCCAGCGGGTCGGCCATGTGATGGTACATCGACCGGAATTTCAGCACGTCGATGACTTCGTTGTTGAAGCCGTAGCGCTTCTGCCGGAACAGGACCGGCCCGGGGCTGTCGATGCGGATCACGAACGCTGCCGCCGCCATCAGCGGCGTGAGCGCGATGATCGCCAGCGTGGCGATGACGAGGTCGAAGCTCCGCTTGGCGATATGGTCCCAGTCGGCGATCGGCTTGTCGAAAATGTCGATCATCGGCACGGCGCCGATATAGGAATAGGCGCGCGGCCGGAAGCGGAGCTTGTTGGTGTGAGCGGACAAGCGGATGTCGACCGGCAGCACCCAGAGCTGGCGCAGCATTTCGAGGAGGCGGTTCTCGGCACGGATCGGCAGCGACACGATCAGCATGTCGATGCGCGCCAGACGCCCGAATTCGACCAGTTCGGCGATCGTGCCGAGCTTCGGGTAGCCCGCGACCATGGCCGGCGAGCGATCATCCTTGCGGTCGTCGAAGATACCGCAGATGCGGATGTCGTTGTCGGGCTGCAAATTGATCTCTCGGATCAGCGCGTCCGCCGGCTGGCCGCCGCCGACGATGACGGCGCGGCGCTCCAGCTTGCCGGTGCGGGTCCATTGCCGGACCGCGGAAGCGTAGGCCATGCGGAAAGCCGTCAAGCCAACCAGCCCGCTGATGAACCAGGTGACAAACCAGACGCGCGAATACTCCTCGCCGGCCTTGAACAGGAATGCGACGACGGCGAGTGTCGCGAAGATCAGCGTCCAGATGCTGAGCACGCGTCCGAGCCCCCTCACGCCGGAGCGAAGCGCGGGGATCGAATAGCTGTCCGACAACTGGATGGCGATGACCGCCATGCAGGCGCCCAACAGCACGGGCAGCGGATAGGTCCAGTCGAACGTGAAATTTCTGGCGAGGTAGATCGCATGGACAGCGAAGCCGAGTCCGGCCGCGATGACCAGTTCGGCGAGCCGGGCAAAACCGCGGACAAGGACCGGCGAGACCGACTGCTTGGAAAGCCCCTCGGCGACGGTGCGGGCCTGCGCGTTGAGCTTCGGGCCAGCATCGTTGGCGGCAGCCGGCACGCGCCGAAGCAGGGCGTCCGAGGGCACCTTGGCGACGATATTCATGTGCTTGTTTTCGATCCGCTTGTTCAAATGCCCACGGCTCCGCATCGAGCGCGAATGCTTAACGCCGTTGCGCTAAGGGGCACCTAAATAAGTAAATCCAATTTTATCGAATTTCGCCTGGATCGTCGCGTTAGGATTAACGCACGACCTGCCGGTATAGGGCATCGACTCGGCGCGCGACGGGACGACGACGAGCCGCGTCCTGCGAAAAGCCTCGCGCGCCGGCATCGGATCGTGGAAACGCACGCTGTCCGAAAGGCCCAGGCGGCGGACCGTTTCCTGATATTTCAGCTTGTCCGGGCCGTCGCCGATGATCAGCGCGGCTGAAATCGTGCCCCGCCGCTTGCCGATCTCCGCAATGGCATCGATGAAGACATCCGTGCCCTTTAGGTCGCGGAGCATGCCGATATAGAGGAAGTCGACCGCATCCGCGTCGGGCGCGATCGTCTCGAATTCTTCCTGACGAAGGCCGTTGCGGGCAAGCGTCACCGGCGGTCTTGGCGGCCCCACCTTCTCGCGATAGGCCGTCGCCTCATAGTCGCTGACGAAGATCAGCGCCTCGGTCATGAACTCGAGAAGACGTTCCGTCGCGAAATAGACACGGCCACCAGTCGATCTCGGATCGTAGTGCAGGCTGCCGCCATGCGGCGTGTAGATGCGGGCGACGCGCGAACCGGAAAGCCGCAACAATGCGCCAATGACCCGTGCATAGACGCCGCCCTTGGCGCCGTGGGCGTGCAGCACATCGGGTTTGAGGGCGCGGACCTCGCGGAGCATCCGCCAGCTCGCGGCAAGATCGGAGGGCGACACCTGCCGCCGCATCGGAAAACGCTTCAGGCCGAGGGCAAGCGACGGCAGGAGCTGCTCGAAAAGCCGTTCCTCGAAAGCGCCACAGGTCGACGAGTCGCAGACGATCCCGACGGAATGGCCGTTGCGCGCCTGCTCCCGCGTCAGGTCCGCGACATGGCGGAAGAGGCCACCGACCGGCGAGCGGAAGCAGTGGACGATGCGGAGAGGGCGGTCGGCCGGCACATTGTCGGTGTTGCCGGACTGGCCCTCGGCGCCGGCGAGCGTCATGCCTCAGAATATCCGCTGGCGGACGCTGATCGTATCGCCGGGCATCAGCGGATCGGTTGGTCGCAGCCGTGCCGTCTCGACGACGCCGTCCATGCTGCGGGTGACGTCGATCAGGGCCTTGTCGGCGCGGGGCGTGAAGCCCCCGGCAATCGCTACGCCGGCCTGCACCGTCATGCCGGCCACATAGGGATATTGACCGGCCGAATTGACTTCGCCCATCGCGAAGAAGGGCCGGTAGCGGTCGATCTCGACCGAGACGTCGGGGTCGCGGAGGTAGCCGTTGCGCAGCTTGGCGGCGACGTTCTGCTCGATATCGGCGGTCGTCAGGCCGCGGGCCGGGATGTTGCCGACCAGCGGCATGGAGATGAAGCCGGCCTTGTCGACGATGTAGGTGTTGGAGAGGTCCGCCTGGTCGAAGACGATGACCCTGACCCGGTCGCCGCTGTCGAGCTGGTAGGGGGTGACCAGTTCCTCATGCACCGCATGGCGCGGCATGGTGGTCGTACAGCCAGTAATCGCCAGCGCACTGAGAATCAGGAGAATCCTCGGGAAAAGCCGCATCTCGAACAGGTACTCTTGGCAAAAGGGACCGCTCCGGCACCATGCGGGACTATAGTTAATGCCGGGTAAAATCCGCTGCCAGGCCAATGATTTGGCCGGTTTCTGCCAAAGTTAAGGAAATTTAACGCGACGGCGGTTGTTAAGGCCGGCGTTAACCACCTGATTACCATGGCTCTTCATGATTGGGGCTCGTTCGGTAACCGAGTCTCGATGATGAAGAACGCGCAAACCGCCCCGATAACCGATGTCGAAGTCGACATGCGCTCGCTGATGCGGGCGCTGTTGCGGGCGCTACCCTATATCCTGGTCTTCGTCGCGCTGTTCGCCGGCGGCGTGTTTTTCGTGCTTCAGCAGATCGCCCCGAAATATCGCTCGCAGGCGACGATCCTCATCGAGACCGGCGAGTCGGAGTTCACCCGCTCGAACAATCCGCAACAGCCTTCGAATGAAATTCTCGGCCCGGAGGCCGTCGCCAGCCAGGTGCAGGTCTTCCAGTCGCGCGACCTGGCGCGTCGCGTTGCCGACAAGCTGAACCTTGCCTCCAAGCCGGAATTCGACTCCGCCCTGAAGGGCGGCTCGTTCTTCTCCGATATTCTGGCGGCGCTCGGCCTCGGCAAGGACCCGCTGCGGTCCTCGGCGGAAGAGCGCGTCCTCGAGCATTTCTCCAAGGAGCTCTCGGCCTACGCGGTGCCGCTGTCGCGCGTCATCATCGTCGAGTTCAATTCGGAAGATCCATATCTCGCCGCCGACACCGCCAATGCGGTCGCGGAGGAATATATCGCCCTGCAGCGCGCCGCGAAGCGCGACATGACTTCCGATGCCACCAAATGGCTCGAGACCGAGATCGAAGGCCTGCGCGTCCGCGTGCAAGAGGCCGAGGCGAAGGTCGAAACCTATCGCTCGACCAATGATCTCTTCACCAGCGGCGGCCAGAGTCCCGCGACCCTGCCGCAACAGCAGCTTTCAGACCTCAACACCGAACTGTCGCGCGTCCGCGCCGGTCGTGCCGAGGCGCAGGCCAAGGCGAACCAGATTCGCGCCAGCATCGGCAATGCCGCAGCCCTCAGCCAGACCGATGTCCTGAATTCGGCCCTGATCCAGCGGCTCGTCGAGCAGCAGGTCGCGCTCCGCGCGCAGATCGCCCAGCTCTCCGCGACCTATCTGCCCGAGCATCCGCGCATGCGCGAAATGTCGGCGCAGGTTCTCGGCCTCGACCGGCAGATCGCACAGGAAGCACAGAAAGTCCTGGAAGGGCTTGAGGCCGAGGCACGTCTCGGCGAAGCCCGTGAGAAGGAGATTCTGCAGGGCCTCGGCGGCCTCAAATCGGCCGCGGCGCGTGCCAACGACGCCGAGGTCGACCTCCGCGCGCTAGAGCGCGAGGCGGCGGCGCAGCGCGATCTCCTCGACTCCTATCTCCGCCGCTATCGTGACGCTCTTTCCCGCCAGCAGGGCGATTACCTGCCGGCCGACGCCCGCATCATCTCGCGGGCGACGGTGGCGATCGAGCCGCATTTCCCGAACAAGACCGCCCTGACAGCCGTGACGATTATCGCGTCGCTGCTGGGCGGTATTGCCCTGACGCTGGTTCGCGAACTGGCCAGCGGCCGCTCGACGCGCCGCGTCCTCCTCGAACCGCCGCCGCCGCCGGACGACCCGCGTCCGACCCGCTGGCAAGAGGACCTCGGTGTCCGGCGCATGATGCCCTATGCACCTGGTGAGATGGCAAGGCCCGAGATCAACGCCGTGCTCGTGCCGGTCGCCAAGCAGCTCCTCGCCGACGGCTACAAGCGCATCCTCACCGTCACCGCGGAAGGCACCGAGCCGCAGCCGGTTGCGGTGACGCTGGCGCGTGCCATCGCCGCGCAGGATCGCCGGCCGGTGATCATCGACCTCCGCCGCGACGGCATGAACACCGACAGCCTCGGCGGCGGCAGCGACCTGCCGGGCTTCTCCGATCTCCTCAGCGGCAGCGCGTCCTTCGCGCAGGTCATTTTCCGCGACCGCCAGTCGCGTGTGCACTTCATTCCGCGCGGCCTGGCGCCGCTGCGCCGCGGCGAGCTTGGCGAGGACAAGGTCGACGTCCTGCTCGATGCGCTCGACCACACCTATGATCACGTCGTGCTCGATGTCGCCGACGACTCGGTTGCGGCGCTCGGCCCGGGCTGCGACGCGGTCGTGCTGGTCAGCGACTTCGAGGCGACCGACCCGCGCACGGTGACGAGTTTTGAGAAGGTCAGCGCCATGACCGATGGCAAGATCATTCTGGTGCCGCTCGCGACAGCGAGCGAGAAGGATGAGGCAAAGGAATCGACGGGCGAGGCTGCCTAGCCCGCGCCCTTCCGCGGCCGCTGCATCCAGGTGACGATCAAGCCGGCCGGCAGCACCCAGAAGAGGCCGAGGAGAGCGTAGGCGACCGTCTGCACGAGAACCGGCAGGCCGGGCAGCTTGGCGCTCGCCACGACCATCGCCATCAGCGCGTAGAAGGGGATGAAGAGGGCGAGCAATACCGCCCCTATGAACTTCCGCATGCGCTCCGGCAAATCGGCGATCCTCTGAGGCAGCGCGACGGTGTGCCGCGCGATTGCTCCTGCCGGAGGTGGCCTATATCCATTTCAGCATGACCTCAAGCGCGACCCTCGACCTAGCCTCCGTGGAACCCGCCCGACGCCCGGCCGCGACCGGCGCCGTCCGGGCCTGGCTTCATGTCATCGCGCTGATGATCGTGGCCATGGTCGTGGTTGGCGGGGCGACGCGCCTCACCGAATCCGGCCTGTCGATCACCGAATGGAAGCCGATCCACGGCGTCATTCCGCCGCTCAACGAAGCCGAGTGGCAGGAGGAATTCGCCAAATACCAGCAGATCCCGGAATACCAGGTCATCAACAAGGGCATGAGCCTCGAGGCCTTCAAGGGCATCTTCTGGTGGGAATGGGCGCACCGGCTGCTCGGCCGTCTGATCGGCGTCGTCTTTTTTGTCCCGTTCGTCTTCTTTCTGGCGACAGGCCGCATCGAGCCGAAGCTGAGGGTGCCCTTGGCCGCTCTCTTCGTACTGGGCGGGCTCCAGGGGGCCATCGGCTGGTGGATGGTGGCAAGCGGGCTCAGCGAGCGCACCGATGTCAGCCAGTACCGGCTGGCGATCCATCTCACCTTCGCCTGTGTCATCCTGGCCTATACGGTCTGGATCGCGCGAGGCCTCGGCAGCTTCCGCCTGCCGCGCGCCGCGCCGGCTATACGCACTGTGGCGGCGCTGCTCGTCGGCCTCGTGTTCCTGCAGATATTCCTTGGCGGCCTCGTCGCCGGCCTCAATGCCGGCATGACCTTCAACACCTGGCCGCTGATGGACGGCACCATCGTGCCGTCCGGCCTGTACATCCAGGAGCCGGCCTGGCGGAACCTCTTCGAGAATGTCGCGACGGTGCAATTCAACCATCGCATGATCGCCTACCTGCTCTTCGCCGTTGCGCTCCTGCATGCGCTACAGGCGCGCGGCACCGGACACGGCCGCTTCGCCGCGCTGATCGCCGCCGCCGTCACCCTGCAGGCCGCGATCGGCATCGCGACGCTGCTCCTCGTCGTGCCGCTGGACGTCGCGCTGACCCACCAGCTCGGTGCGGTCGCCGTCCTCTGGCTCGCCGTGGCGCATCTCCGGCGGGCGAGGGGAGCGCCAACCGTTACGGGAACATCGGCTGCTGCATGAGGCCGGTGGTCTCTTCGATCCCGAACATCAGGTTAAAGTTCTGGATCGCCTGGCCGGCGGAGCCCTTTACCAGATTGTCGAGCACCGAGATGACGATGGCGCGGCCGGGGATGCGGTCGGCGAAGACACCGATCTGCACATAGTTCGAGCCGCGGACATTCTGCGTCTGCGGCAGCACGCCCGGCTTTCCGACATGCACGAAGGTCTCGTCGCGATAGGCGTCGACAAGCGTCTTGCGAAGATCGTCAGCCGTGGCGCCGCCGGCGAGCCGCACATAGGACGTGCATAATTCGCCGCGGCTCATCGGGATGAGATGCGGCGTGAAATTGACGAGGACGTCCGCGCCGGCGGCCTTCGAGACTTCCTGCTCGATCTCGGGCGCATGCCGGTGCTTGGCGACCGAGTAGGGCGACATGCCTTCGCCGGCTTCGGTGAAGAGCACATTCTGCTTGAGGCTGCGGCCGGCGCCGGAGACGCCCGACTTGGCGTCGATGACGATGTCGCTCGCATCGACTTGGCCGCTCTTGACGATCGGCAGCAGCGCCAGCAGCGACGCCGTCGGATAGCAGCCGGGGCAGGCGACGAGCCGCGTCGACCGGATCGCCTCGCGATAATGCTCGGTGAGGCCATAGACGGCTTCTTTCTGCAGGTCGCGCGCCTGATGCTCGTGCCCGTACCAGGTCTTGTAGGTCTCGGCATTATCGAGACGGAAGTCGGCCGACATGTCGATGAACTTGATCTTCGGATGCTCGGCGAGGACCTTCTTGGTGATCTCCTGCGTCGTGCCGTGCGGCAGGCCGCAGAACACCGCATCGACCGAGCTCCAGTCGGCGTCGTCGATCGTGGTCAGGCCGGGCAGGTCGACGAAGCCCAGATGCGGGAAGACGTCGGCCATCGGCTTGCCGGCATGGCTGTTCGCCGTCAGCACCGTGATCTCCATCGCCGGATGGCCGAGCGCCAGGCGCACCAGGTCGGCGCCCGTATAGCCGGATGCACCAAGGACGCCGACGCGGATTTTTGGCTCGCCGGACTGGGTCTTCACGCTTGCGGAAGGAGCTGTCTGCAGCATCGTCGTTGCCTTCACTTTTTGCCGGCCAGGAGGCCGAAATAATACATGGCGACCGTCGCGCCGGCGATGGCCGTGATGTCGGCATGGTCATAGGGCGGCGAGACTTCGACAACGTCGCCGCCGACGAAATCGAGCCCGCCAATCCCTTTGAGAATGCCGAGCGCCTCGCGGCTCGACAAGCCGCCGGCGACCGGCGTGCCCGTGCCCGGCGCGAAGGCCGGGTCGAGGCAGTCGATGTCGAAGGTCATATAGGCCTTGGCTGCGCCGACGCGAGCCTTGACGCGATCGATCACGCCATCGATGCCGATCCGGTCGATCTCATGCCCATAGACGATCTCGATACCGCAATCCTCCGGCGCATGCGTGCGGATGCCGATCTGGATCGAGCGGCCGGTGTCGATCAGGCCTTCGCGCGCCGCGCGGGCAACGAAGGAGCCGTGGCTGATGCCGTCGCCCTTGCTCGGCCAGGTGTCCTGATGCGCGTCGAACTGGACGAGCGCCAGCGGCCCGTATTTGGCGGCATGCGCCTTCAAGAGTGGATAGGTGACGAAATGGTCGCCGCCGAGCGTGAAGAGATGCACGCCGCGCTCGACGATTGCCGCGGCCTCGGCCGCGATGCGCGCCGGGATCTCGGAATAGACGCCGGTCTCGAAGGCGCAGTCGCCATAGTCGATGACGGTCAGCCGCTCGAAAGGATCGAGGCCGAAGGGGTATTGCGGGTCGCCGTCGAAGATCGCCGAGGCGCGGCGGATCGCCTGCGGCCCGAAGCGCGTCCCGGGACGGTTGGAGACGGCCGTATCAAAGGGAATGCCCCAGACGGCCGCATCGACGCCGGCGAGGTCGCGGCTATAGCGGCGCCGCATGAAGGAGAGGGCGCCGGCATAGGTCGCTTCCTCGCTGCCGGCCTTGAGCGGCCCGAGAAAGGCATTGTCGGTCGGCCCGGGTTTCTTTCCTTCGGTCATGACGGTCCACTATCCCATCGCTCGCCTCACGCGAGCATGACAGTAGCAACAACGAGGGGAACAACGAAAAAGGGCGGACCTTGCGGCCCGCCCCTCTGTCTCGATCCAGGCTGAAAGATCAGCGCTTGGAGAACTGGAAGGAACGACGGGCCTTGGCGCGGCCGTACTTCTTTCGCTCGACCGTGCGCGAGTCGCGGGTCAGGAAGCCGCCCTTCTTGAGCACGGCGCGAAGGCCGGGCTCGTAATAGGTGAGGGCCTTCGAGATGCCGTGGCGGAGCGCGCCGGCCTGGCCGGAGAGGCCGCCGCCGGCAACCGTCGCGATGATGTCGAACTGGCCGGTCCGGGCCGCGGCGAGGATCGGCTGCTGCACGATCATCTGCAGCACCGGGCGAGCGAAATAGTCGGTGAAGACCTTTTCGTTGACCACGATGCGGCCGGCGCCGGGCTTCAGCCAGACGCGGGCGACCGCGTCCTTGCGCTTGCCGGTGGCGTAGGCACGGCCGCGGTCGTCAAGCTTCTGGACGTAAACCGGAGCGGAGGCCGCGGCCGGGGAAAGATCCTGGAGGGACTGGAAATCGGCGGCCATGGTCAGGCAATCCTCGAATTCTTGCGGTTCAGCGCGGCGACGTCGAACGCCTCGGGCTGCTGTGCCTCATGCGGATGGGTCGCGCCGGCATAGACGCGGAGATTCTTGAGCTGCTTACGGGCGAGCGGGCCGTCCGGCATCATGCGCTCGACGGCCTTCTCGACGACGCGCTCGGGGAACTTGCCCTCAAGGATGGCGCGCGCGGTGCGCTCCTTGATGCCGCCGATCCAGCCCGTGTGCCAGTAGTACTTCTTGTCCTGGCGCTTGCGGCCGGTAAACACGACCTTGTCGGCATTGATGATGATGACATTGTCGCCGTCATCGACATGCGGCGTGAAGCTCGGCAGATGCTTGCCGCGCAGCCGGCGCGCCACGATCGAGGCGAGGCGGCCGACAACAAGACCGTTCGCGTCGATGAGAATCCACTTCTTCTCGACATCGGCGGGTTTGGTGACGAAGGTGTTCATTGGTACAACTCGTTTGGCGCGCCCTGGATGAAAGGGCAATTGGCGGTGAAACCGCCCGGATCGCGGCGTTCTACAGACCACGCGGAATTCGGTCAAGCGAATTCAAAAATGAAAATACAACGAAATCAATAGGTTAGTAAAACGGTATTATGTTACCGTCATTTTTTACGACCGTCCTACGGGGGATAACCGCTTGCCGCATAAGAGAAAGGCCCCGAACTTGGGGCCCTTCTCCTGCAAAGGCGGAATCGATACGCAATACCACCGCCCTGCTATGCAAAGCGCAAGGCCGCAGCGACATCATCGCGGCTGTTGTGAGATCGGGAGAGACGCAAATACTATTCGGCTCCCGTTGAGAGGAACCATAAAATGATCTGCTTAATTTACGGTTATTGTCCGGCCGCCTGATCGCTTTTTCGTAGCCCGAAAGATGCCCGATGAACCACGATTCCTATGATGACGCCTATCTCCGCGGCATCCTCGGCGAGACGCAGAAAATCGTCGTCCTCGGCGCCAGCCCCAATCCGGCGCGGGCCAGCAACATGATCCTCGGTTATCTGCTTCATCACGGCTATGAAGCCATCCCGGTCAATCCGGGTCATGCCGGCGGCGCGATCCTTGGGCAGGCCGCCTATGGGCGTCTCGCCGATCTGCCCGAGCCTGTCGACATGATCGATGTCTTTCGCCGCAGCGAGTTTCTGGCCGGCGTGGTCGACGAAGTCCTGGCGCTCGACTGGCAACCGAAATCGATCTGGATCCAGCTCGGCCTGCGCGATGACGCGGCGGCCCGGCGCGCCGAGGCGGTCGGCATCAAGGTCATGCAGGACCGCTGTATCAAGATCGAGCATGCCCGGTTGATGCGGTAGCGGAAACGCCCTGCCTTTCTGCCGCCGCACAGAATCCGGTTCCAAAATCCGACTAAAAATGAACATCTGGTGGTTTGGCGCGGCCGGGCGGGCCGGCTATCGCTAGTCATCTTGTTGGCACAACAAGAGAAACGGGAGGAGTTCTATGAGCGACGATCGTATTCCAGGGTTTGCGACGCTCTCGGTTCACGCCGGCGCCAAGCCCGATCCGACGACGGGCGCCCGCGCCACGCCGATCTACCAGACGACATCCTATGTCTTCTACAGTGCCGAGCACGCCGCGGCGCTGTTCGGCCTGCAGGCCTTCGGCAATATCTACACGCGCATCATGAACCCGACCCAGGCCGTGCTCGAGGAGCGCATCGCGGCGCTCGAGGGCGGTAGCGCCGCGCTTGCAGTCGCATCCGGTCATGCCGCGCAGGTCGTCACCTTTCATACGCTCATGATGCCCGGCGACGAGTTCATCGCGGCGCGCCAGCTCTATGGCGGCTCGATCAACCAGTTCAACAACGCCTTCAAGAGCTTCGGCTGGAATGTGAAGTGGGCCGACATCGACGACATCTCGTCCTTCGAAAAGGCGGTGTCGCCCAAGACCAAGGCGATCTTCATCGAGTCGATCGCCAATCCCGGCGGCATCGTCACCGACATCAACGGCATCGCCAACGTCGCCAAGCGCGCCGGCGTGCCGCTCATCGTCGACAACACGCTGGCGACGCCGTATCTGATCAAGCCCTTCGAGCATGGCGCCGACATCGTCATTCATTCGCTGACCAAATTCCTCGGCGGCCACGGCAACTCGATCGGCGGCGTTATCGTCGATGGCGGCAAGTTCAACTGGACCTCGTCGAAGCGCTTTCCGATGCTCTCCGAGCCGCGGCCCGAATATAACGGCGTCGTCATCGGCGAGACCTTCGGCAATTTCGCGTTCGCGATCGCCTGCCGCGTCCTCGGCCTTCGCGATCTCGGCCCGGCAATCTCACCCTTCAACGCCTTCCTCATCCAGACCGGCATCGAGACGCTGCCGCTGCGCATGCAGAAGCATTCGGACAATGCGCTGGGCGTCGCCGAATACCTCGCCGGCCACGACAAGGTGACCTGGGTCAGCTATGCCGGCCTGCCCGGCGACCGCTATCACAACCTCGCGCTCAAATACGCCCCGAACGGCGCCGGCGCGGTGCTGACCTTCGGCGTCGAGGGCGGCGACGAGGCCGGCAAGAAGCTGGTGTCGGGCGTCAAGCTCTTCTCGCATCTCGCCAATGTCGGCGACACGCGGAGCCTGATCATCCATCCGTCGTCCACCACCCACAGCCAGCTCTCGCTCGACCAGCGCATCGCGGCCGGGGCGGGGCCGGATGTCGTCCGCCTGTCGGTCGGCATCGAGGACCTGGCCGACATCATCGGCGACCTCGAGCAGGCGCTGAATACCATCTGAGGCGGATGAGCCGGGCTTTCCTCTTCGCTTCCGCGCCGCATATAGTCCGGCGCAAGGCGGGAATCGAAAGGAAGGCTTCGGCTCATGGCGCTTCGCAACTGGACGCGTAAACCCCTTCTTCTCGCGGCACTCGTCGCGGGAAGCCTCGCCGGTGGCCCGGCGCTGGCGCAAAGCTGCCATCCGGAAGGGAGCTTCGAGGGCTGGCTGCAGAGCTTCCGCAAGGACGCCGCCGCCGCCGGCATTTCCGAGAATGCGATTGCGGCGGGCCTCCAGGGCGTGCGCTTCGATCCGGCCATCGTCCAGAAGGACCGGGCCCAGGGCGTCTTCTCGCAGACCTTCTTAGAATTCTCGGACCGGATGGTGGCGCAGTACCGGCTCGACCAGGGCAAGGCCAACATCGCCAAGAAATACAAATCGGTCTTCAGCCGCATCGAGGAGACCTTCGGCGTCCCCGGGGCGGTGATCTCATCCTTCTGGGGCCTCGAGACGGATTTCGGCGCCAATATCGGCGATGGCGCGACGCTGATCTCGCTGGCGACGCTGGCTTACGATTGCCGCCGCCCGGAACTCTTCCATGACCAGCTCATCGCGGCGCTGAAGATCATCGACCGCGGCGACCTCAGCCCGGCCGAGATGCGCGGGCCGTGGGCCGGCGAACTCGGCCAGGTCCAGTTCCTGCCCATGCACTATCTCGACTACGGCATCGACTTCGACGGCGACGGCCACATCAACCTCCTGAAGAGTTCACCCGACGCGCTTGCTTCGGCGGCTAACTACATGGCGAGCCTCGGCTGGCGCCGCGGCGAACCGTGGCTCCAGGAAGTCGACGTGCCGAGCGAACTTCCTTGGGAGCAGGCCGACATCACGATCGAGCTGCCGCGCTCGCAATGGGTCGCCTGGGGCGTCAGGGGAGCGCATGAGAGCAAGCTGCCGGCCGACGAACTGACGGCTTCGCTGCTTCTGCCGATGGGCCGCAACGGTCCGGCTTTCCTCGCCTACCAGAACTTCAACATCTATCTCGAATGGAATTCGTCGCTGGTCTATTCGACGACCGCCGCCTACTTCGCCACCCGCATTGCCGGTGCGCCGAAAGTTCGCCGCGGCAACGGTCCGGTCAACAATCTGAGCGGCGCCCAGTTGAAGCAGCTCCAGCAGGCGCTGACCAAGCGCGGCTACGACGTCGGCAAGATCGACGGCATCATCGGCCTCCAGACCCGCGCTGCGGTGAAAGACCTCCAGATGAAGCTCGGCCTGCCGGCGGATTCCTATCCGACGACGGAACTGTTGGGGCGGATGTAGGGACCTTGGTCGCTCCCGTCTGTTCAGATGAGGCCGCATACACGATAGCTGAATTCGCGCGTCCTTTCGGTAAGAACGAGTTTCCGCGCGCTCTCTTTTATCAATTCGAGCTCGCCTTGCGATTTGAGCTGGGAGGCGATCTGAACTACCGCGAGGACCGTATTCCACGGTTCTTGCAAGCGCTGGACAGAGCGCGGTCGGTGTTGTCTGCGTTATTCGATCCGGCGCGGCCTCCGACCGTGTTTATTAGCCTCTACGATCTGCGAGATTCGATAGACCGGAAGTGGATGAGGCGTCTGCGTTCGGTCGGTTTCGATACGCGCATGCTGCATTACTTAGGCGGCGTTAAGCAGGAGTCGGAGGACTTCGCGCCGCTATATCGCCACTGGTATGTCGCCGGGCGAATTACGGCCATGGACATAAACAAGCTGGCATGGTGCTCGCTCGCGGAGGAGATAGGTATTCGGCCGCGCGGCGCGGGAAATATCTATTTTGTGGATCAGGATCGCCGAGCAATCGCGCATATCTACGATGACCGCGGGATGGATGCCGTCGCCATGGAGCGCGAGGTCTTGCTGCCGCTGTATTAGCGCTTTAATGATTGGCTGCTCGACCATGATCGCTGGAAGATGGATACGACCTTCCGTTAATTCAGCTGGAGGGGAGGTTACGACTTCACCCGCACATAACTCCCCGGTGCGTCCTCGATCGGCTTGAATTTCTTGCCGCCGATCGGGCGCGCCTTAACCTTGCGGTCGTCGAGCTTCTCGACCCATGCCTGCCAGTGCGGCCACCAGGAGCCGGGATGCTCCTTGGCCTTGGGCAGCCATTTTTCGTAGCCGTCGCCCTTCGGCGCCGGGCCGGTCCAGTACTGGTATTTCTTCTTCGCCGGCGGGTTGATGACGCCGGCGATATGGCCGGAGCCGGAGAGGACGAAGGTCGTCTTGCCGCCGAAGAAAGAGGCGCCGTAGAAGGCCGAGCGGGCAGGAGCGATGTGGTCCTCGCGCGTCGCCAGCGAGTAGACCGGCAGCGTCACGTCGCCAAGATCGAGGCGGACATTGTCGATGCTCATCGTGCCTTTGGTCAGCCGGTTTTCGAGATAGCAGTTGCGCAGGTAGAAGGCGTGGTTTGCCGCCGGCATCCGCGTCGCGTCGGCATTCCAGTATAGGAGGTCGAAAGGCGCCGGCGCCTTGCCGCGGAAATAGTTGTTGATCACATACGGCCAGACGAGGTCGTTGGAGCGCAGCATGTTGAAGGCGTTGGCCATCGTCTTGCCTTCGAGATAGCCGCGCATCTGCATCTTGTATTCGAGGTCGGCGATCTGCTCCTCGTCGACGAACACCTTCAAATCGCCGGCATGGGTGAAGTCGACCTGCGTCGCGAAGAAGGTCGCCGACTTGATCCGGTCGTCGCCTTTGGCTGCGGCATAGGCGAGCCCGATCGAAAGCAGCGTTCCGCCGACGCAATAGCCGATGGCGTTGATCGCCTTCTCGCCGGTGACCTTCTCGATGACGTCCACCGACTGCACGATGCCTTCGCGCACATAATGCTCGAAGCTCTTCTGCGACTGGCGCTCGTCCGGATTGACCCAGGAGATGACGAAGACCGTATGGCCTTCGCCGACCGCCCAGCGGATGAAGGATTTCTCCGGTGTAAGGTCGAGGATATAGAACTTGTTGATCCAGGGCGGCACGATCAGGAGCGGCCGCTTCAGAACGGTCTTGGTCGCCGGCGCATACTGGATGAGCTGGCAGATGTCGTTCTGGAAGATCACCTTGCCCGGTGCCGTGGCGAGGTTGACGCCGACCTCGAAACTCTTCGGATCGGATTGCCGGATCTTGAGGTCGCCGCCACCGGCGCGGATGTCTTCGGCGAGCATATGCATACCGCGGACGAGGTTTTCGGCATTCGAGCCGAGCGTCTCGCGCAGCAGCTCGGGATTGGTCAGGACGAAATTCGACGGCGCCACCGCGTTGGCGATCTGGCGAACGTAGAAGGCCGCCTTCTGCTTGGTGTGTGGGTCGAGGTCGCGGGCGTCATCGACCATGTCGTCCGCCCAGCGCGAACTGATCAGGTAGACCTGCTTGATGAAATCGAAGAACTGGTTGCCCGACCATTCCGGGTCGTTGAAACGCCGGTCGCGGGGATCGGGGAGCGCGGCAGGCCGCCAGGGCTCGCCCATCATCCGCTTCATCGAGCTTGTCCACAGATCCATGAAGCCGAGGAAAAGCCGGTGCTGGGCTTCCGCCGTCCGCTCCGGCACGGCGAACCAGTATTCACCGACCTTGGCGAGCGTCTTGACGACATCGCCGAGGCTGTCGGCGAATTCGACCGGCGTTTTGCCTTCCTCGCGGGGCTTCAGATAGGCCGAGGCGGCCTTGCCGGCCTCCTCGACAAAGCGTGCGATATTGCGCGCGAAGGCCTCAGGGTCCTTCACGGCAAAGCCGAAATCCTGGCTTTCCTCGCGCTCCGCCATGCTCTTTTTTCTGTCGCCGCCTCCGATTGCAGGCGACGTAGCCTCGCCTTTTTGACATAATAAGTCGGTAACCGCTCCGCGAGAGGCATACAGGTGGTTGATTAAAGTTTCGACCCATCGGGCGGGCAAGTAAGGCACATGGCGTTGGCGGCGATGACGATAAAAGGGACCGGCAGTCGGGCATTTCTTGCGGCTTTCTGCATTTTGGCGGGGGCTGTGAGCCTCTCCGGCTGCGTCCAGTCGACCGCCTCGTCGAATCGCGCCGGGGCCGCCCAGCCGTTGCTCGCGGCTGCTCCGCCCGCCACGGGCGAGCCGGTCGTGCTGAGCGGCGTCGCTTATACCGAGGCCGATGTCGCGGCCAATCCCAAGCCCGTCGGCCCCTCCGAGGCGGACATCATCAAGCCGGCCCGCGCCAATCAGGCGGTTGCGACGGCGCCTCTGCCGGGCGCACCGCCCGAACCGACTTTCGCGGCCGCGCCTGTGCGGCCCAATCCACCGCCGGTCGTCGCCGCCGTGCCGTCGCGTACGGAACCGCTGCCGGGGTTTGCGGCCGCTCCGCCGCCGCCTCCGCCGGTCGTCCCCAAAGCTGCGCAAGTCATTTCGGCTCCGTCGCCGGTCGGCGTAACGCCGACCATGCCGACCATCACGACGATGGGTCAGGTTACGGGGCCGGTGCTCGACGAGAAGGGCTTCCCCAACATCAACGCGCCGCCGCGCCAGCCGACCGGCCAGCTCCTCAGCGCCGATGAGCGCGCCAGGCTGATCGCCGAGTTGAACGCGCTCGCCGGCCGTCCGACGCAATAGAGCCGCAATAGAGCGATGTGATCGCGCCCAGCCCCGCCAGTATTTGGTAACGGGCTCGATGGTAAAATGGACTGATCGGCCAAGCGATTCCCCTTGGCCTCAAACTGCGCTAAAACGGCGCCTCATCTGACCGGAAACCGAGCCATGACCGAATTTTACAGCGTGCGGCGTCTGCCGCCTTACGTCTTCGAACAGGTCAACCGCCTCAAGGCGAGCGCTCGGGCCGGTGGCGCCGACATCGTCGATCTCGGGATGGGCAATCCCGATCTGCCGACCCCGGCCCATATCGTTCAAAAGCTTTCGGAAACCGCCCAGCGCGACGACACGCACGGCTATTCGGCCTCGCGCGGCATCAATGGCCTGCGCAAGGCCCAGGCCGCTTATTACGACCGCCGCTTCGGCGTGAAAGTCGATCCGAACAGCCAGGTGATCGTCACCATCGGCTCCAAGGAAGGCTTCGCCAACATCGCCCATGCGATCACCGCACCGGGCGATGTCGTGCTTTGCCCGAACCCCAGCTATCCGATCCATGCCTTCGGCTTCCTGATGGCGGGCGGCGTCATCCGCTCGCTGCCGGCGGCCCCGGACGAGGAGTATTTCCGCTCGCTCGAGCGCGCCGTCATGCACTCGATCCCGAAGCCGCTCGCCGTCGTCGTCTGCTACCCGTCGAACCCGACGGCGCATGTCGCGACCCTCGATTTCTACCGCGACCTCGTCAGCTTCGCGCGCCGCAACGACCTCATCGTGCTTTCGGATCTCGCTTATGCCGAGGTCTATTTCGACAACGAGCCGCCGCCCTCGATCCTGCAGGTGCCGGGCGCCCTCGATGTCGCCGTCGAGTTCACCTCGATGTCGAAGACCTATTCGATGGCCGGCTGGCGGGTCGGCTTCGCGGTCGGCAACGAGCGCATGATCGCATCGCTCGGCCGCGTGAAGTCCTATCTCGACTACGGCGCCTTCACCCCGATCCAGGTCGCGGCCGCCGCGGCGCTGAACGGGCCACAGGATTGCGTCGAGGACATGCGTGCAACCTATCGCCGTCGCCGCGACGTGCTGATCGACAGCTTCGGCCGGGCCGGCTGGGAAATCCCGTCGCCCGCCGCCTCGATGTTCGCCTGGGTGCCGATCCCGGAGGCCTTCCGGCCGCTCGGCTCCGTCGAATTTGCCAAGCTTCTGATCGAGAAGGCCGATGTCGCCGTGGCTCCGGGCCTCGGTTTCGGCGAGCATGGCGACGAGTATGTCCGTATCGCGCTGGTCGAGAACGAGCAACGCATCCGCCAGGCCGCCCGCAGCGTCCGCCATTTCCTTGAAACCGCCGACAAAACGTTGCACAACGTCGTTCCTATGGCCAGCGCAAGGCGCTGATCGCCGCCGTCGGAGCGTTTTATGTCTGAGGAATTGCGTCTCGGCCTTGCCGGGTTGGGCACGGTTGGCGCATCGCTGGTGCGCCTGATCGAGCGCCACGGCAACGATCTCGCCGTGCGCTGCGGCCGGCCGATCTCGATTTCGGGCGTGGCAGCCCGCGACCGCGGCAAGGACCGCGGTTTCGATGTCTCGGGCCTCAAATGGTTCGACGACCCGGTCGCGCTTGCCCGCGACCCCGGCAATGACGTTTTCGTGGAACTGATGGGGGGCGGCAACGGTGTCGCCCTCGAATCTGTCAAAGCCGCCCTGTCGTCCGGCAAGCATGTCGTCACCGCCAACAAGGCACTGCTTGCCGAGCACGGCCTTTCGCTTGCCCGGCAGGCCGAAGAGGCCGGCGTCAGCCTCAATTTCGAGGCGGCCGCGGCCGGCGGCATCCCGATCATCAAGACGCTCCGCGAGGCGCTCGCCGGCAATACGATCGGCCGCATCTACGGCATCCTCAACGGCACCAGCAACTACATCCTGACCAAGATGGAGCAGGAGGGCCTGTCCTTCGCCGATTGCCTCGCCGAGGCGCAGCGGCTCGGCTATGCCGAGGCCGACCCGACCTTCGACATCGAAGGCTATGACGCCGCCCATAAGCTGGCGCTCCTCACTGCCATCGCCTTTGGCACGGCGGTCGATGCGAAGTCGATCTATGTCGAAGGCATCTCGTCGATCACCAGCGCCGATATCCAGGCGGCCGACGACCTCGGCTACCGGATCAAGCTGCTGGGCGTCGCGAGCCGTACCGAATCCGGCATCGAGCAGCGCGTCCACCCGACCATGGTGCCCAAGACCTCGGCCATCGCCCGTATCGACGGCGTCACCAATGCGGTGGCGGTCGAGGCCGATTTCGTCGGCCAACTCGTGCTGTCCGGCCCGGGCGCGGGCGGCGACGCTACGGCGTCCTCGGTCATGAGCGACATTGCCGATATCGCCCGTGGCGACCGCGTGGGCACCTTCGGCCGGCCGGTGTCGAGCCTCGAGCCCTATCGCCAGGCCGAAATCCGGCGTCACGAAGGTGGCTACTACATCCGGCTTTCGGTCTATGATCGGCCAGGCGCCTTCGCCGCCATCGCCAAGCGCATGGCGGACCACAATATTTCGCTGGAATCGATCGTCCAGCGCCGCCGCGAAGGCCGTGACACCGAGTCAGGAGTGCCGGTTCCGGTTATCCTGATAACCTACGAGACGACGGAAGTTGCGATCCGCGAGGCGCTTGAGGGCATTATGGCCGACGGTCATATCGCCGACGCACCCCAGATGATACGCATCGAACAACTGGATTGATGGCTTCGACGCCGTAAGGAGACGTGGCAATGAACGAACAGGTAAGGCTGGCCAAGCGTGATCCCGGTCTCGATCGCATCCTGACCCTGGAACTCGTCCGCGTGACGGAGCGCGCCGCGGTTGCCGCCGCCCGCCTGCGCGGCCGCGGCGACGAGATGGCTGCCGACCAGGCAGCCGTCGATGCGATGCGCAAGGAGCTCAACCGCCTGGCGATTGACGGCACGGTCGTCATCGGCGAGGGCGAGCGCGACGAGGCGCCGATGCTCTATATCGGCGAGATCGTCGGCACCAAGAAGGGCCCGAAGGTGGATATCGCCCTCGACCCGCTCGAAGGCACGACCATCTGCGCCAAGAACCTGCCGAATGCTCTCGCCGTCATCGCAATCGCCGAGCAGGGCACGCTTCTTTACGCGCCTGACGTCTACATGGCGAAGATCGCTATCGGCCCCGGCTATCCGACCGGCGTCGTCGATCTCGACGCCTCGCCGGAGGAGAATATCCGCGCTCTGGCCAAGGCCAAGGGATGCCCGGTCAACGAGATCACGGCGTGCATCCTCGACCGTCCGCGCCATGCCAAGATCATCGAAGCGGTGCGTAACACCGGCGCCGCGATCCGCCTGATCGGCGACGGCGACGTGGCCGGCGTCATCCACACCACCGAACCGGACGAGACCGGCATCGACATCTATATGGGCACCGGCGGCGCTCCCGAAGGCGTGCTCGCCGCGGCGGCGCTCCGCTGCATCGGCGGCCAGATGCAGGGCCGCCTGATCATCGACACGGACGAGAAGCGCGAGCGCTCGCTCAAGATGGGCATCGCCGATCCGAACAAGAAGTTCGACATGACCGAGATGGCGCGCGGCGACGTTCTTTTCGCGGCGACCGGCGTCACCGACGGCAACATGCTGGCCGGCGTGAAGTTCGGCCGCGACTCGATCCAGACGCACACCGTCGTCATGCGCTCGTCTTCGGGCACCGTCCGCTGGATCAAGGCGAAGCACCAGGATCTCGACAAGTTCGACGACGCGAGGTGAGGCCGTTAGCCTTCCTGCGCAACATCGCACCTTCCTCGGTGTCGAACGGTCGCTGACCGGCCGGCGCTGGTACGAAAGGCTGAATGGGCCGGGCGCCAACCAGGCGCTCGCCATGGCCCAGCGTCACGAAATCCCGGACCTGGTCTCCCGCGTTCTCGCCGGCCGCGGCGTCGGCGTTGATGACGCCCCGACATTCCTGACGCCGAGCATCCGCGCCCTGATGCCCGATCCATCGGTGCTGACCGACATGGATGCGGTCGCGGCGCGCATCGCCGATGCGATTGCCGCCGCCGAGAAGGTCGCGATCTTCGGTGACTACGATGTCGACGGCGCCACCTCTTCAGCGTTGCTTGCCCGCTTCCTGCGCGAGCAAGGGCTCGACCCGACCATTTACATCCCCGACCGCATTTTCGAGGGCTACGGCCCCAATTCGGAAGCGATGCGCGTCCTCGCCTCGGCCGGCCACACGCTGATCGTGACAGTCGATTGCGGGACGACGAGCATCGAGGCGATCGCCACGGCGCGCGAGGCTGGCCTCGACGTGCTGGTGGTCGACCATCATCAGGCAGGCTCGGAATTGCCGCCGGCCAATGCGCTGGTCAACCCGAACCGGCAGGACGATCTCTCCGGCCTCAACCAGCTTTGCGCCGTCGGGCTGACCTTCATGACCGTGATTGCCGTCAACCGGCTGCTGCGCATGCGTGGCTGGTACGGCGCCGGCCGCGCCGAGCCGGATCTGCTCGCCTGGCTCGATCTCGTGGCGCTCGGAACCGTCTGCGATGTCGTGCCGCTGACCGGTCTCAACCGCGCCTATGTCGCCAAGGGGCTTGCCGCGATGGCGCGCGGCGGCAATCCCGGCCTGGCGGCCCTGGCCGAGGTGTCACGCATCCATGGCGCGCTGACCACCTATCATCTCGGCTTCATGATCGGCCCGCGCATCAATGCCGGTGGCCGCATCGGCCAGGCGGCGCTCGGCGCCCGCTTGCTGGCCAGCGACGACCCGGCCGAGTGCGCGCAGATCGCCGCCGAACTCGAGACCCTGAACCAGGGGCGGCAGACGCTCGAGACCGCGATGCTCGAGGAAGCGATCGCCGAGGTCGAGGCCGAGATCGGGGCGGGCGAGGGGCCGCCTATCCTGATCAGCGGCAGCGAACGCTGGCATCCCGGCATCGTCGGCCTGATCGCGGCGCGCCTCAAGGAACGATTCCGCCGACCGGCCTTCGCCATCGCCTTCCAGACGAACGGCACCGGCACCGGATCGGGGCGCTCGATCCTCGGCGTCGACCTCGGACGCGCGGTCCGGCTCGCCGTCGAGCGCGGCATCCTCCTCAAAGGAGGCGGTCACGCCATGGCCGCCGGCATGACTGTCGAGAAGGCGAGGCTCGGCGATCTTCGCGCCTTCCTCGCCGAAACGCTCGCCGCCCCGGTCGGCAAGGCGATGGAAGAAACCGGCCTGCCGGTTGATGCGGCAATGACCGCATCGGGCGCCACGGCGGAGATGATCGAGATGATCGAGCGCGCCGGTCCGTTCGGGGCAGGGCACCCGGAGCCGGTCTTTGCCTTTCCCGCCCATCGCGTCGCCTATGCCGAGACGGTCGGCAACGGCCATGTCCGGTTTTCGCTGTCGACCGGTGCCGGACCCACGCTGAAGGCGATCGCCTTCAAGGCCGCCGACGCGCCGCTCGGCCGCGCCATCCTCGCCGGCCGCGGCATGCCGCTCCATGTCGCAGGTACGTTATCCGTCGATCAGTGGCAGGGGCGCCGCCAGCCGAGCCTCAAGGTGATCGATATCGCGGAGCCGGCCGCGCAATTTTGATACGTTTCGCGCCGCCCCGCTTCTCGCCAGAGGCGCCGTGAAGTAAGGTCGCGGTGTCCCGCGTTCCTCGTAAGATGCCGTTATCAATGAGATTTCTTATCACTGGCACGGCCGGCTTCATCGGCTTTCATCTCGCCCGCCGGCTTCTCGCCGAGGGCCATACCGTCCACGGCATCGACGGGCTGACACCCTATTACGATCTCGCCCTCAAGGAAGCACGGCACGCGATCCTCGCGCAGTCGCCTTCCTTCACGCCGCATATCCTGATGCTGGAGGATGCCGACCGTCTGCGCGCGGCGGCGGAAGCCGCGAAGGCCGAGGTGATCGTCCATCTCGCCGCCCAGGCCGGCGTCCGCTACAGCATCGAGCACCCCGGCGAATATATCAGCGCCAATCTCGTCGGCACCTTCAACATGCTGGAGATCGCGCGGAACATGCCCGTGCGCCACCTCATTTTGGGCTCGACCAGCTCGGTCTACGGCATGGACACAGCCAACCCCTTCAGCGAGGCAGCGGGCGCCAACCGTCAGGTCTCGCTCTACGCCGCCACCAAGAAGTCCACCGAGATGATGGCCCATTCCTACAGCCATCTCTTCCGTATCCCGACGACCGTGACGCGTTTTTTCACCGTCTACGGTCCCTGGGGCCGGCCGGACATGGCGCTCTTCTCCTTCGTCGCCGCAATCCTCGCCGGCCGCACGATCGATATCTACGGCGAAGGGCGGCAGACCCGCGACTTCACCTATGTCGTTGACGTCGTCGAGGCGATCGTCCGTCTGGTCGATGTCGTGCCGCTGCCCGGCAAGCCGGTCGCCGGGGATTCGCTCAGCCCCTCGGCGCCGCTCCGCACGATCAATATCGGCAACGGCGCGCCGGTGAAGCTCATGGATTTCGTCGCTGCCATCGAGAAGCATGTCGGCCGCAAGGCGACTATCAACATGGTGCCGATGCAGCCCGGCGACGTCAGCGACACCCATGCCGATACGCAATTGCTGGAGCGCCTGACTGGTTTTCGCCCGGGCACGCCCATCGACCGTGGCGTCGGCAATTTCGTCGCCTGGTATCGCGAGCAATACGCGAAATAAGCGTCGTGGCTATCCGTGCGGTGCGCCCGGCGAAGCGCCAGGCTTCCGCCGGATGAGCGATTTGATCCGCCGCCACAAAGGTGAGAGCACGCGGCTGACGACCGGGATCATGGCGAGCCCGATGATCACCCCGATGATGCCCGAGGCGATCGCACCGACGAGCCATGCGAGGATCGCGCCGAGCCACGCCGGCGGCACGGCGTGTTCTACCGCGGCGCCAGCGTCGTGGATCAGGTGCGGCAGGGCATCGAAGCCATATTCCTCGAAGCCGTGCAGGATGATGCCGCCGCCGACCCAGACCATGGCAGCGGTGCCGAGAATGCCGAGCCCCGAAAGAAAATAGGGCATGCCCAGCACGAGCGCCCGGCCGAAGCCGCGTAGCGCCGAGCCAAGCGGCGGGCGGATTTCGCTCCCGGCCAGTGCAAGCCCGAAATCATCGGCTTTCACGATCAGCGCGACGACGCCATAGACCCCGATGGTGATGCCGATTCCGACCACGGCGAGGATAACGGCCTGCGTGACGAGGCCGGCCTCGGACGCGGCGCCGAGCGTGATGACCATGATCTCGGCCGAAAGGATGAAATCCGTCTTGATCGCGCTGGCGATCTTCTGCTCCTCGAAGGATTTCGGATCGATCGCGATCGGCTCGACCTGTGCCTCATGCTCAAGCGCCTCATGCGGGAAGAAGAGCTCGAAAAGCTTCTCGGCGCCCTCATAGCAAAGATAGACGCCACCGATCATGAGGAGCGGCGTGATCACCTGCGGCGCCAGCAGGCTGAGCGCCATCGCGGCCGGCAGCAGGATCAGGAGCTTGTTCTTCAGCGAGCCGATCGCGATGCGACCGATGATCGGCAGCTCGCGCGCCGCCGAGAATCCGGTGACGTAGCGCGGCGTGACGGCGGCATCGTCGATGACGACGCCGGCGGCCTTGGCGTCGGCCTTCGCGGCCAGCGTGGCGACGTCGTCGACCGAGGCGGCGGCGACCTTCGCCAGCGCCGCGACATCATCGAGAAGGGCGATCAGGCCAACGCTCATTCAATCAATCCTGAGGTTACCGCCTGGGGCGAAGCCCTTTGCGGCTTCGCCCATGCGCATCTAAAGCCGCAATGACATCCGGCCTCTCTGCCGGCAAGTAACCTTCAGGAAGATTCTGCGAGAAGAGCCCCACTTCGAAGGCGAAGTGGGGCTCAATTCGGGGCTACTTCTTCATCAACCCCATCTTCTCGTCGAGTGCCGTGTAGACGGCGGCGGCGTCCGCCGCATACTTGCCCGCCTCGGTTCCCGTCATCCAGAAGTCGACCAGCCCGTCTTCGGCGATGAAATTCTGCCAGTCCGGCAGGTCGCGCGTCTTCTCGAACAGGGCGATGTAATAATCCTGTGCCTCCTTCGAGATGCCGGGCGGCGCAAATATCGCCCGGAAGCTGTCCGGTACATTGATGCCGTAGCCGAGCTCTTCGAGCGTCTTCACATCGGGCATGGTCGGCAGCTTGGTCGTCGTGGCGAGGACGCGGAGCTGATCGGCCTTCAGATATTGGTTTATTTCGCCCGGGTTCTCGATGATGAACTGAACGTGATTGCCGAGCAGTTGCGTCACGGCCTCGCCGCCGCCCTTGAAGGGCGTATAGGGCAGCTCTGCCCCGGCCTTCTCGTGCAGCGCATGACCGACCATCGCCGAAGCACCGCCATAAGGGCCACCGCCCTGGACGATGGCGCCCGGCTTCTCTTTCGCCGCCTTGATAAGGTCGTCGAGGGTCTGGAAGGCCGAATCCTTGTTGACCACGACGACGGCAGGCGATGTCACGAGCATCACGATCGGCGTGAACTTGTCCGGCGTGAATATCGAGTTGGACAGGATCGATTGGTTGAGCGTCGACGCCGTATAGGCGAAGAGAACGTGCGGATTGCCCTCATTTTCTTGCGCGACGAAGCGCCGAGCGTTTTCGCCGAGCGCGCCGGTGACATTCTCGTTGCCGACCAGTTGCTCGACGAGTTTATTTTTCGTCCATATCTCCGCGATCTCGCGAAGCATGAGGTCGTTGCCCGTTCCCGCGCTTGACTGTGAGACGAGGACGATGCGCTCGCTCGGGGTAAAGGCCGCCGCGGGCAGGCCTGAGACCGCGAGGAAGACGCCGATGCCGACAATGCGTGCCAATCGATGTGCTGCTCTCATTCCATTTCCTCCTTGAGCACCGGTCGTTTTGACTGACGTGTCGTGCCGCCGCTTTGGCGGTGCCGATGCCTGTCGATCCTGCGCGTAGATCCGGCGAGCTGCAACCGCCACGGCTTAGTTGGCTACTGCCGGAACGTTTCGACTAACGGGAAAATTCACTTGGGTGGCGCGGAAAAGTTGTTTAGCTGGGGCGTTCCCTGGAATGGCCGGGGAATGTCACGCGACGGGGAAGGGGACACTATGAATTTTCGTGTTTTTGTTCTTGCAGCTTGCCTTGCGGCCGGGATGACGGGTGGCGCTCTCGCTGAGGATAAGACCCTGAGCGTGGCGGCCGTCCAGCAATTGGCCCTGGCCGACAACCTGATTGCTATCGGCGTGGCACGAAAGGACCCGTTTCTGCTTATCGCTGCCGTGCGGATTCGCACCGGCCTGACCGAGGATGCCGCAACTCTCCAGGAGGACCTCAAATCCAATGAGGATGTCCTGGCGAAGGCGGCCGAGTTCAGCGCCGGGCGCGAGGATGTGGCCGCGTTGATAGAAGACATCAAAGCCGAGGGTGGACGCGGCTATTACACGGGCGGCGGCTCGTATTGCTATACGGCCGGCTCGGCCACGATCTGCAACTGATCTCCAGGCGTGACATGCGAGCCCTGTTGGCAGGGCCTCGCATGTCCTGCCCACCGTTATCTGCCGAAGTTGAAGGGCCCGATTTTTCAGCCCAACGAGCCGGATGTGACGCTGGCTTGCCGCAATGCGGCGATGGCCTTCTTCATCTCGATGTCCGACACCAGCGCGAGAGCCTCGGTGATCGAACACCATCGCAGGCGTCGCTGATGACGCTCCTTCCAGTCGGCGAACTGCGCAGTCACAAGCATCGGAAAAAACTGCGCCTCGTAGTCTCGCCGGCGATCGAGGTTGCTGCGCGTCATGACGTACGGCCCCAGCGGCTGGGGAGAAACTCTTCCGATGATTCCGGCTTCCTCGAAGGCTTCGATCGCCGCCGTCTCCTGGCCGCTCTTGCCGCGCATAAGCTTGCCCTTGGGCAGGGACCATCGTCCGGTCCGCCGCGTGGTGAGAATCAGAATCTCCGGCCGCCCGTTTGTCGATCGACGAAATGGAACCACGCCGTACTGCATAGACGGCCGTGTTCGAATCCTCGGCGGTCTTGGCGGGCCGCGATCAAGCGTCATGCCGCCGGTCCTCTCGGCCAACAGGGGGATAGGGAAATGATATCGCCGGCGACGGGATAAGCAGTATCGGCGCCAATAGGTCCGGCGATCATGGGACCGTTGGCAGGAGCAGCACGGTTGCGCTCCTCCTGCGCTGAACGGCGCTATCGCTTGGCGTGTGTCTGTCCGCTGTCGCGGTACCACGCTGCGGGCGCTAGATCGACTCTTTGAGATCCTTGGCGGCGCGGAAGGCGATCTTCTTGCTTGCCTTGATCTTGATGGCTTCGCCGGTTGCGGGATTGCGTCCCATGCGGGCCGCCCGCTTCTTGACCTGGATGACGCCGAGGCCAGGAATTCGGATGCGATAGCCCTTCTTCAGGTGCTTCGCCACGAGGCCGATCATGTCGTTGAGCAGCGCCTCGGACTGTTTCTTCGAAATTTCGTGCTGGTCGGCAAGGGCTGCTGCAATCTGCTTGAGCGAAAGCGTTGGTTGGGGCGCGGTGGCCATTTAAGTCTCCTTGTTGAAGCAAAGGTAAGGTGGGCTGGTTAGCAGCGTATGCGCTTCGCGACAATCGGCGAGGCAGACCTCAAGGTCCGGGGCTGGTGCAACGAGATCAGTTTTCGGGCCTTCTTCAGGCCGGCGTCCCCTAGACACCACGGTTTGAGGCGGGGTCGCCAAATTGAGATTCTAATGTCGCGATGCGTATCGGCTATCCGCTGGAGAGCCTTCGCAAGTCTATGGCTAAGGTGTTGATTTTATTGGCGCGCCCTACGGGAATCGAACCCGTGTTTCCGCCGTGAAAGGGCGGCGTCCTGGACCGCTAGACGAAGGGCGCGGCGCGGTCCTTATAGAGGGCTTCCGGGGCCTGTCACAAGAGGCGAAAGCGGCCTTTTGCGAACAGGAATAATGTCAGGCCCGGCCGGACGCCGTTAGCCCGGCCACGCCCCAGCTAACGACAAAAGCGTCTGACCTCCGCCTCGTGCGAATCACCACTTGCCGGTATTGGGCATCGAGCTCCACGGCTCGGCCGGGGCAAGGGCGGCGCCTTTTTGCAGGATCTCGATCGAGATGTTGTCGGGCGAGCGGACGAAGGCCATGCGGCCGTCGCGCGGCGGCCGGTTGATCGTCACGCCGGCATCCATGAGCATCTTGCAGAAGGCGTAGATGTCGTCGACCTCATAGGCGAGGTGGCCGAAATTCCGTCCGCCGGAATACTCCTCCGGGTCCCAGTTATAGGTGAGTTCGATCGGCGTATCCTCCTGGCCGGCCGGTGCCAGGAAGATCAGCGTATAGCGGCCTTTGTCGTCCTCCCGTCGCCTGAGCTCCTTCAGGCCGAGGAGATCGCGATAGAAGCGGAGCGATTGCTCCAGGTCGGAAATCCGAACCATCGTGTGCAGATATCGCATCGCTCCTGCTCCTCTATCGCGCCGCCATCGCGAGCGGAGAATAGGCTGCGGATGCGGGAAGGCAATGTCGGGCTTAGGACACCTGCAACGATAAGTGAATCGTGATCCTTGGGCGTGCGGCGAATCGACTCGGGCGGATTCCGGTGCGGCGCGAACGGATGTAAGTGCCGTCGGCATGATCGACGGGGACGGCATCAGACTGCGCTGGGAAACGCTGGGC